>CAZJYY010000004.1:0-78380 GCA_964550315.1 uncultured Oscillospiraceae bacterium
GCGCTGTTTCTCCGGCTGTGGTAGTGCCCAGAATGGTGCAGATGATGGAGGAGGGCTACGGCAACAAAAAAGGAATCCCCCAGCTGATTTTAGCCGGAGCATCCCTGGACGACGTTTTTGTCATTGTTCTTTTTACCACCTTTGTGGGAATGGCGCAGGGTAAGGGCGCTTCTTTTATGGACTTTGCAAGCGTTCCCATTTCAATAACACTGGGGATTGCCGTGGGCGCATTGTTTGGCTGGCTTTTGCACCTCTTTTTTGAAATGCGCTACACTCGGGAGCATTATATCCGCAACAGCACAAAAACCATAATCGTTTTGGGCATGTCCTTTTTACTTATCGCCCTGGAAGCGTGGCTTGAGGGCAGCGTGCCCTTTTCCGGTCTTTTAGCCGTAATGAGCATGGCCTGCGTTCTGCAGATTACCAGCACAGACTTTGTTGCAAGGCGGCTATCAGACAAGTTCGGCAAGCTTTGGATAGCAGCGGAGCTTATTTTGTTTGTGCTTGTGGGAGCGGCTGTGGACATTCGCTACACCATGGAAGCGGGTCTGGGTGCGGTTCTTATGATTTTTATAGCCCTTATTTTCCGCAGTATCGGGGTGGTAATAAGTCTTATCGGCACCTCGCTTAATTTTAAAGAGCGGCTTTTTTGTGTTATATCCTATCTTCCCAAGGCCACCGTGCAGGCCGCCATCGGCTCTGTTCCGCTCAGCCTTGGTCTGCCCTGCGGAAATTTGGTGCTGTCCGTTGCCGTGCTGTCCATTATTATCACAGCACCGCTTGGCGCCATCAGCATGGATGCAACGTATAAAAAGCTTACCACCGCAGATTGAGGGCAAGTCCCCCTGAATTTACCTAAATTTATTTGAGTTTCCAGTATGGGCGAGCCTTTGTGTTCGCCCATTTTTTGTAAAATGCAATTTATGTCGTCATATATTTTAGCAGGCATTCTCAAAAAAGGCGAAAAAAGGAGTAAAGTCATGCTAACTATGTCGAAATGAAGGTTTACATCCTTTTCTACATGAGATATACTAATTATGCAAGCCAATATTTACCATTGCACTCATGAATATGCGTGCCTACTCCTGACGAAAGGAGGACACTATGAATCAGTGTACCAAAGAGCGCTTCAGGCTTAAAATTATCACAGCTATTATTGTGCTTTTCTCCCTTGTCGCCATCGGCTCGGGTTTATTATTTGCGCAGTCCTATCGTCGCCTTAACGAATCCATACAAAACGAGCGTGCAGAAGCCGTCGGTCAAATCGGCACGCTGATTTCTCAGCGTGTAATGCGTCTGAAGCAGGCCTATATTTCGGAGCTTGAAAGCACGGTCTATACACTTGAGCACGCCGGCTTCACCACCTTTGATGAGGTGCGAGCCGCCTTTTCCTCTTCCGGCAGTCTTATTGTTCTTAATGAAGATGCCAGCTTTCAAACCCTTGCCGGAGAGTACGTTGTCTTTAGCGATGCCGCAGCTATCCTTCGGGAGCTGACCCAGTCTAACGAACCGGTTTCTCTTTTTTCCTCCATCCACACAAAGGGGGATTACTGGCTATTCTGTATGCAGACAAACGGCGTTGTACTGGGTGGCAAAAAGGTGCAGGCCATAATCCGTGCGGTGGACGCCCAGGAATTTTCTTCTGCCGCCGCAATGTCTATTTACGACGCCCAGGGCGCCTCCTATGTTGTAAGCGCACAGGGCAGCATTCTTATGCGGCCTGTTTTTAAAGATGATGATGACGAGTTTTCAGGCTACAATCTGCTTTCAACCCTTCGCAGCGGCGGTGTGCCCCAGGAGGATGTGGCGCTGCTTGAAGCGGCCCTTGCCCAAGCTCATGAAGCAAAGCTCGTTACCCCCTTCGCCGGAAACACCTGGATGATACAGTGCGTTCCTTCCGAGGACACACGAAGCATTGTTGTCGCCGTTCCCATTTCCATAACGGCGCAAAACACCTTCTCGCAAATGAAAAATGCCATTTTGTACATGGTGCTCATTACCGTTTCCCTGGGCGGTCTGCTTTTAATTACCCTAATCAGCTTCTACAGGCGCAATCAGGCAACCCGCCTGGTTCGGGCCAAGGCCACGGCAAAAAGCGATTTCATGAGCAAGATGTCCCACGATATCCGCACTCCCCTGAGCGGGATTATCGGCATGCTGGATTTGGCAAACGGAGCGCTGGACAATCGGGAGGAGCTTGAAACCTATTTATCCCAGGCCATGGTATCAAGCAAATACCTGGTATCCCTTATAAATGACGTGCTGGACATGAGCAGGATTGAAAGCGGCAAAATGAGCATCGCCAGCGAGCCCTTTTCCATGGCTGCACTGCTTGAGTGCATTAGCCAGATGGAGGAGGTGCCTGCCCGTGAAAAGGGCGTTGCACTGGAGTTTGAGACCTGCGGCTTAGACGATTTTGACTTTATCGGCGACAGCATGCGCATTCAGCAGATTGTTATGAACCTTGTGTCAAACGCCATCAAATTCACATCTCGGGATGGGAACGTCCGTGTCAGCTTAAGCTGTGACAGCCCTGGAAACGGCGAACCGGTGGATGTGCACCTTGTTGTCAGCGACACCGGCATGGGCATGAGTGAAGAATTCATGCAAAAGCTGTTTTCTCCCTTTGAACAGGAGCGCTCCTCCCTTACTCAGGCTGCCTCCGGCAGCGGGCTTGGACTTTCCATTGTAAAAAGCCTGGTGGATCTTATGAACGGCACAATTGATGTGAAAAGCACGCTTGGAAAAGGCAGCACATTCACCATCTGCCTTCCCCTTGAAGCTACTTCAAAGGCCGCCCGTAAGGAGCAGGCTGCATCCCAGCCCCAGCGCTCCCTTTCGGGCAAACGGGTGCTGTTGGTGGAGGATCACGCCTTGAACCGCATGATTATTTCACGACACCTGCAAAAAAGCGGGATTGTGGTTGACGAGGCGGAAAACGGCAAAATTGCCCTTGACTCCTTCACACTTTCCCCCAAAGGCTATTACGCCCTCATCCTCATGGATATTATGATGCCTGTGATGGGCGGTCTTGAAGCTGCCCGGGCAATACGCACATCCGGCCATGCCGATGCCGCCACCGTTCCCATTATTGCACTTTCGGCCAACGCCTATGTGGAGGATGCGGAAAAATCAAGACAAGCGGGAATGCAGGCGCATTTGGCAAAGCCTGTGGATGTTGCCGCCCTGAACGACACGCTCAACCAATACATTAAATAATCTCCCGAAGGAAAGAAGGAGTGTAACTATGAAAAAACTATCCCGTGTCCTTATTTCCCTGCTGGCTATTGCACTGCTGTGTAGCTGCACAGCCAAACCCAACCAGGCTCAATCTTTGATGAATGCCCCTGACGACATTTTCACCTATAAGCCTGTGGATTTTGAAAAAACGGTAATCACGCTGGGCAAATATGACGATATGGACTTAACTCTGTTGGAAAACGCCATTGAAGAGCGCTTTCCAACTGTAGATTTCGTCTTTTCAGAAAATGCCGGCGGGCAAGCCATGACGCAAAGCATTATGGAAAATGGTGCAGCAGGCAAGCTTGAGGATTTTATTATCTGTCGTGATTTCCTGCCGGAATGCGACTACCTCTACGACCTTTCCGGCGAGAGCTTTTCAGGACGATTCAATCTATCCGCATTAGAGTCCAACAGCATAAACGGAAAGCTTTATCAACTGCCGCTTACCAGTACCATTACAGGAATTTTCTACAACAAGACGCTTTTTGACGAGCACGGCTGGCAAATTCCCGAAACACTTGACGAGTTTTACGCACTTTGTGCCGAAATTGAGGCGGCGGGCATCCGCGCCTTTGCGCCTTGCTTCAAATATATTACCACTATCCAAGGTGTGTGCCTTGGTCTGAGCCGCAACGAGGTGCTTTCAAGTGCAGATAAGGTACTTCAGCTGGAGGATTATACAAATCGAACAGCTTCCTGCAAGGACCTTCTTGAACCGCTGTTTGATGCCGCCGCCAGACTTGGAGCAGAAGGTCTCGTCACAGCCGACGACTTCACCTCTAGTGCCACCAAAAATCGCCTTGCGGTTTATACCGGTGAAATTGCTATGATTCCCTACAACTATAGCTTTGTTACTTTTTACGAACAGGAAAAGCCGGACTGTGAAATCGGTATGTTCGGCTATCCTTCCAATGTACCCGGTGAAAGATATATGGATATGACTGCCGGCACAAACCTTGCCATATCAGCTCAATCCATGGAGGATAAGGAAAAGCGGCAAATCATACTGGACATTCTGGATTATATAACCACAAACGAAGGGCAGGAGGTTCTGTTCCAGTGCATTTCCGGCGTTAGCAACGTAACCTCCTATCAGTCGGAAATCCATACCCGCTTTCAGGATATGTATGATTGCCTTGCGGAGGGCCGCTGCTTTACAACTCCTTTCATATGGAGCAAAGAAGCAATACCTTACTTTTTGGAGCTGATTGAGGGCAAACGCACCTCTGATGAGCTGGTCGAGATTTTCGATGAGCTGCCTTTAGCGGATGCGGAGGCGTATCCCTATGCCCCCTCCTTTGCCACGGCAGCCGATGAATTCACAGTGCTTGACACGAGCTGCTTTTATGCCGATGTTATGCGAGACTTGTCAGGCGCGGACATTGCCGTCATGCTCAATCGCTCCTATTTCGGAGGAAACTTGACTTCGATACACAAGGGTGATATTTCCGTACCGTCCCGCTTCTACATCAAGGGACTTACGGCAGAGGATTATCTGACCACCTACAGCATCACCGGCGAAAATCTCAAAAAAATGCTTGAGCATCCGATGATGTATGAGAAGGAAATCGTTCAGGTTTATGCCGTTTCCGGACTGAAGGTGGAGTATGCGCCGTGGGCAGATGCTAACCAGAATGTAGTTTCAGTAACGCTCGCTGACGGTACACCCATTGACGATAACGCAACCTATACCGTTGCCGCATTGGCAACTACCATTGATGAAAGCTATATTACGGAGACTGTAAAGCAATTTCCGGAGGTGGGAACTCCCCAAGAGATGATGACAAACTACATCACTGCCGCCGGAACCATTGCCCCCGCCAGGGACGGGCGCATCACCCTAAACTGGCAGGTAAAATAGCGTTGCGCTGCCTGCATGGTTCACGCTGAGCGTCTCACCCCATATGTGCGAACAGCACTTGGTCTAAAACAAATCATAAAGCGAGAAGCTTAATAGCTTCTCGCTTTATAATTATTTTAACTGACTTTTTTCTTATATTCTGCAATAAGCTCAGCAAATTCGGGGTTATCTTGAAGAAAAGCATACTCAGGGTTGCTCTGCAAATCCAATAGCAACGACGGCAGAAATGTGTAAGTAATATTATCTGAGCCTTCCTTGCGTGGTTGATGAGCATAAAGGGGGCAAGCAGCAAAATCCCATGCTGTCACTGCGGACTTCAGCATTTTGCGGATGACCGAAACACTTTCGGATACGTCCTGCTTTGAAACGGCCAATTGCATGGTCGCAAGATATGCGCTGTATTGCCACAATCCAAAGGCTTCATACTGCGTTTGAGCTGCTTTTGCCAAATGCTCCGCCTGTGATATTTTATTCTCAGAAACCAATATGGGAATGAGCTTAGTCACTGCCATCAATATTTCTTGCAAGCTGCTTAATGCCATGCGCTCCAAGATTACTGCGGCTTCTTTGTCTTTCCCCTGCATGGACAGCAGATTCGCCTGCAATGTTCGCTTATCGGGAATCTCGGACTTTTGCGGCATTTGGTCTAACAATGCTTCCGCCTTTTCGTACTCTTTTCGTCTTAAATATTTTGACGCTAACATAAATTTTGCGTTATTTGCTAAATTCACGTCATCGCATCCCGCCACTTCCTCGTAAAGCTTATCGATTTGAAGTCCATAATTTGTTTTCTCATTTTCGGCAAGGTCGGAAGTAAGCATTGCCCCCTCTAAAAGCAGGGCTGAATTTTGTTTCAACTTTTCACAATGGGGATATTCCCTTATTTGCTCCATTGCCAAGGAAAAGCCAAGTGGGAATCCATCACTTTTTATTGCTGCGCTCACTTCATTCAGAAACAATCCGATTTCCTGATCCGATAGGCTTTCCTTGAAGCACAAAAGGGTGTTCGGATCTGTTTTCAGCAATCGTGCCAGTGTGGGCAACAAAGTAATGTCAGGGCAGGACAAGCCCTTCTCCCACTTGTTTACAGCCGGTGCAGTAATGCCCAAACAGCCTGCCACCTGCTCCTGTGTTAAGCCTAACAGCTTGCGTTTGTCACGCAATATATCGCTTATACTCATAAAACTACCCCCGTGCTAAATTGCTTTGCGATTGTTATAGCATGATTTTGTCATGCTATAACATGGCCATGTGCCGTCTCCGACGGCACGGCCTGATTTAAAACTTATAATAATTGCGTTGCAATTATTATAGCATGATTTTAGCACGGAGGCAGTTAAAATACTATTGAGCAGTTGTTAAGCTAAGGGTTTATTTTATTTACCGCAGGTTAATAAAGAACGTATCAAGGGTTCTCGCCAATTTCACCAATCTCTCCCCCGTCGCTTTCATATTCGCAGCTTATGGCGTTAAAAAGCTTTGGCATATCGTCCTCCATAGTGATTTTAGGCTCCGCAGCAGCTGCGCCCCCCGTGCATTTTCTCAGAATAACGGTAAGCAAAGAAAGTCCGAGAAGCAGGGTAAGCGCATCTGCAGCCGGCTGCGCCCACAAAAGGCCCTTGAAGGAAAAATTGCTGTTTAATAAGTATAAAAGCGGAATATAAAATAGACCCTGCCTGGCAATTGACAAAAGCAGCGATGCCTTTGCCTTGCCTAAGGCCTGAATTGTGGTGGACGCAAGCATCTGTGGACCAAGCACCAAAAACGACCACATGTATATACAAAGAACCGTTGCGCCCGCCTCTATTACCTCCGGCAGGGGCGTAAAAATGCTCACAAGCCCTGCGGCAAAGATTCCAAAAAGGACGCTTAGCACAACGCCGATGCCCTCGGTCATCAGCATACCGCTTTTGATGATTGCCTTAACACGGGGGAAGTTCCCTGCGCCGTAATTGAAGCCCACAAGCGGCTGACAGCCGGCGGAAAAGCCCATGAAGATGAAGGTTCCGATATACATAAGCTTCGCTGCAACACCCATTCCGGCAACCGCATTTTCGCCGTAGGGCTTGGCGAGATTGTTGCAGACAATAAGCGCAGCGCTCATCAAAAACTGGCTGAGTGCCGCAGGAATGCCTATGGAAAAGGTCTGTCCCCATATTTCCTTGTCTGCGCATATGTATTTTGGCTTGAACTTCACAAGAGATTTGCCCGACAGGTAATACCACACATAATAGCCCATAGCACCGGCATTGCCCAAAACGGTGGCAATTGCCGCACCCTGTATCCCCATTTTCAGTCCAAAAATGAAAATCGGGTCTAAGATGACATTGATTAGCGTTCCAATCAGCATTCCGACTATGGACGGCATAACCGCCCCCTCGCTGCGGACAAGCTGTCCTCCCGTAAAGCTCAGCATTACGGGCAGCGTGCCTATAAACATGATTGCGGCATAGCTATACGCATAAGGATATACCAATTCTGTTGCACCCAAAAGCGTAATAAAGGGCTTAAGAAATATTAAACCAAGCGCCATAACGATTATGCCAAGACCTGTGCATATGGCAGCTCCCGTTGACAGCGTTCTATTTGCGGATTCATCGTTCTTTTTTCCAAGACACCTGGATATGTAGGACGCAGCGCCGGTACTTACAATGGTTGCCATTGCCATCATCAGCATGAAGATGGGGGCTGTAATGTTTGCCGCCGCAAGCTGGTTGGGGTCATTCAGCTTTCCTATGAAAAATGTGTCCACCAGGTTATATAGCACCTGAACCATCATGCCGCACACAACGGGAATGGACATTTTTAAAATTGCCTTTGCCACGGGCGTTTCGCCCATGAGCTCCGTTTGTTTATTGGAAGTCATGATTCTCTTCCTTTTCTATTACTTTTCGGTATGGTGCAATCATGCCCTCGTTCATTTTACCATTCATTTTGGCCTTGAGCTTGGGATTGGTCATCAAAGAGCCCACCAGCTTCATTTTGAGAATTGTGCCGACCTTTTTTTGAGGGAAGTCATAAATGCCGTGCTGTTTATAAAACTTGTGATCAGCCTTCATTAAGCCTCTCATAAGGTAGATAAGGTCCCTAAAAATCTTCATGCCGCCCACGCCCAGAAAATTCTGGGGCGGCACATACTTATGCTCCAGCGCATATGAAAGTTTTCCCGATAGCTTCTTTATTTCATCTGCATCGGTGGCACACCCCGCAAGGAAGTTATGGCCGACCTCGCATCTGCCTTGAACAATTAGCTGCAGATTTGCCTCGTCCGCATAATCGCCATTTATAATGTAGCCCATGGGCATCCCCATGGTCACTGTTCGGTGTCCATTGCAGAACTGACGGTCGTCATAGCGCTTGAAGGATGCGCCCATTGAATGGTCCTTAATGGTGAAGGCGTATACTATGGCACTGGCGGCTTGTATTTCCTCCCTCAGAAAACTGTCGAAACCGTCCTTATAGATGCACTTGCCGTCTGCGGCACAGTTGAAGCAGCCAAGACAGCCCCCCGCAAAGGGGTATTCCGCAATATTGATAAGACGTGTTTTATAAGGATAAACTGCCGAGAAATCAGCAATCATCGCAGCAAGAGCTTCATCCTGTGGCTGGCAGTTGGTGACAATTACGGTGTCAAAGCCGTCCTTTTTCCGAACCTCCGCTAAAGAAGTCCTGTACTCCTTGGCGGGGCTTTCCTTTTTTGCGGGAATCGTGTCCCACAGGCCGTTTTCGGCGCAGTAGAGTGTGTAATCCCAAAACGCTATAGCTTCCCCACGGCCCTTTTCGGTAAGAAGGTCATCCATATCTGCAGACAAACCGCCAAGATATTTCAGTCCCAGATCAAGGCAGTTCTCCCGAACATACCCGTGGGCCGTTACGTCATAAAAATGCTTGGAGGTGGTAAGCTGTGCGGCAAATTTGTCGGAAAGGTCAAGCTCCGCCTCCTTGAGAAGCTCAATAAATCGGTGGAGCTGATACGGCGCAATAAAGGTGTAAACCGGATAGCAGAAAAGAAGAAGCTTTGCGTCATTGATGGCACGGAGCGCTTCGCTCATGTCCCTTTCAAAGCCCTTTATCCGCTGTCCCACATTGATAACTTCAAATTGGCAGTTGGGATACTTGTTTTGCAAATACAGAACCGTTTGCAATGTAATGCTGTGCGTGCCCTTCGGAGAGCCATTTATCACGCATATTTTCATCTTTTCTTTTCCTTTGCCCGTTTGTCATTGATAATCTTCATGTGCTCAGGGGTAATCAGTGTCACGTTATTCTCCCGTGCCCAGCTTACGCAGCCCTGAAGCGCCGCCTTAAGGAACACCCGAGGCACCTTTGTCATCATTTTGCAGGCATCCTCTGTAAACTTTATTTTGTCGTCTATGCGATTTGCGGCGTAAACCACTCCCGTCAAATCAGCCTCCCGTGCAGCGGGTATCTTCATGGCAATCGGCCGGCGGAATTTCGTATACCAGAAGTTTGTGCTGTCCCTATAACCGTAGTCCACCGGCACATGGGGAAATTCCGACGCCTTTACCCCGTTAACAATGGCGTTGTAGAATTTCTCCTTCATAAGCATCTTGTCGACCTTAAGGATGAAATGACAGCCGAATTTACTGGTAATGCCATTAAAACTGCGATATGGCGGCTCAACGCCTTCAAGCTGACCCACACGGGATTTATCCTCAAAGGCATTTTCCAATGTGTCATCCCAGGTGCACTCCATCACCTGATACGCTTTTTTAACCACCAACGGACGGTTACCGTCACACTGACCAGCTTCAAGAGCGAACTTGCAGTCCTTCATCTTTTCCGCACTGGTCTCGCCGGGAAAGCCCAAACGAACGACCTCCCTGAAATCGTCCTTTGCGTCCTCAATAAAGTTAATTGCGCAAACGCCGCGCTTTAAAAGGTTCTGCGCGGTATTTGAGCTGTTGCGGCATTCCAGCAGCATAGCATAGTAGTCCTTGCCCGCTATGTAATATGGAAAGCACAGTGAGTACGCCCCAAGGGTTGTGCTTCCATCGTCGGCAATGGTTGACACAAGCACCGTGGGCATGGGAAAGAATGCGGATGTCTGATAAAAATTATCTACTATTCGAAGATCTTTAAATGAACTCATGGCTACTCCTCCTCACTTATTTTCTTTGCAGCCGCCAGCAGACGGCTGCAATATTCGTCAAAGCGCTGCTGCTCCTCCGGCGAAAGGCAGGCGGATATCCGCATAAGCCATTCGTCATATATGTGCACAATATCTGCAATTGCAGCTTTTCCCTCATCGGTGATTGTCAAAATGTTTTTGCGCCTGTTGGCTGGATTTTGCGAGCGCAGAATCAAGCCCCGAGTCTCAAGGGACACAAGTGCCTTTGCCACCGTGGTTTTATCCAGCATGAGTGCGTTGGCAATCAAGTCCTGATACGAGCCGCTGTGAAAATAGAGAAAGGTGCAGATTTTGTGCTCGGTGTCAGTCACTCCCGCTTCCCTAATCCTTGCGTGGCCATATTCCTTTGCAAACTGCGACAGCAGACTAATCGAATTAAAATCCATTCTAAACTCCTTTCTGTGGAAATTTCAATAGTTGAATATTCAACATTGTTAGGATAGCATATCTCTCCCCTGCTGTCAACAAAACTCATAGCCATGAGCAGCAATACTTCCCAATTCTTAGGGGTACAGACGGCTTGCCTTTCATTACAACCGCTGCCTTCAGGCTAATTTTGTGGAAATTTTCCATATTATTTACCAAAACCTGTTGTCTTTTATTGAGAACGCATATATAATAAGAAAAAAGCAGATGTGAGTCGGAAGCGTGAAATCACGTGAAGGGGTACATTACATCCGTCATATTATTGGGCAAAGCTGTTTGAAAATCAGTGACGCAAAGCTATAGGGGCTTCTCCGTGCGGAATGCCAGCCAGTTGCAAAATCACAGCAGACTTTGCCATGGGTAAAGTCTGTTTTTTATTTGTACTTTGGGGCAGCAATTGAAAAGCCGCTGCAAAAAGCGCTACGCCTTCTTGCGCAATTTAATTGGGAGAACTACGACACTACATGGAACTTTGCGATACCCGGACACAACAAAATTTTATGCTATAGGAGAAAATGCCATGAAGAAAAAAACTTTGAGCATCCTGCTTACCCTTTGCATGCTTTTCACCCTGCTGCCCACCGTGGCACTGGCAGAGGGGGAGTCCACGGGGGTTGTGGCTGGCACCCGGGATGAGCTGGTGAGCGCCATTGCGGCTGTTGCGGATGGTGGGACAATCACACTTACCGCTGCGATTACCGGAGATCCCATCAACATCAACGCCTATGAAAAGTCCTTCTCTATCGATAAAACAGCCTCCGCCTTTGGATACCCCGCACTGTTTGGCTCCTACACCACCAATACAGACTATTACTACGCTTCTGGTTACGGTGCGACAGGGGTCACGATGACCCACGCAAAAACCATAACTGGAAAGGTTGAAACCTATACCCGCACGCCAGTGGAAGAAAGCACTGTTGCGGCCTATTTGGAGTACAAAACTCCAAATGCTTCCTCATCCGTCTATGTATATTTTGACATGGCAAAAGCCTTTGCAAAGATCAATACTTCTTATCCCGCCATTCATCTGAAAAAAGACGTGACAGAAGCCGTAGCAGTGAGCATTACAAATGTATTCACCCTGTACGCACACAACCACAGCTTTGCCGGACAGATTACTCCAAAAACGAATTACAAAACTATAGTAGCAAATAACAACGATGGGAGTTATACCGTTACCATTGCATTTATTGCCCTAACTGTCGCACAGCAGGGTGGAGAAACCTTCAACTATGGTGTATCTGAGCTCTCTGATGCGGTTGCAAAGGCAAACTCCCTTTCCGAGGATGTTACCGTAACCCAGTTGGGCTACATAACTGTCAGCGAACCTACTGTGTTAGATGACAATGTGACCTATGTGATCAACAGTGGAAAAACGTTGGCCTTAAAATCGGACTTCACCGTCAATGGCACGCTGACCAATGATGGCACAATTAATCTTGCCAGAGGCGCTTCGATGACAGTCAAAACCGGCACAGCCGGAACCCTGACCGCACCGAACGCCAACTACATTGCCGTCAATACGATAAGCGGCGAGAACACCACATACCGCTTTGCTGTAGACCCGGAGAACAGCGAGGCCACCCTTATCACGAACGGCGGTGCGCCCGTTGCCTACGGCACCTTTAGTGAGGCCCTAACCGCCGCCCAGAGTGGGGACACGATTCGGTTTATGCGTGCAATCACAATCGCAAGCACTGTAACAATTCAAGGTAAAACAATTACTCTTGACATGAACGGCAAAACCATCACCTCCACGGCGGCGACCGCATTCAAAATCACCAACGGAAAAGCAATTCTCGCCGGAGAAGGTAATGTTATGGTCTCTGGCGATGCGTTCCTTCTTACTGGCAACACAACCGCAAGTACATGGGAAAGCAAAAAAACACCCGCAGAGCTGGTTGTTGGCAATGGTGTCGTTATCGTATCAGAAAGTAACTGCTGCATTTTCTACTACGGTAACGGCGCAAAGGCTGATGTGTATGGAAGCCTTGAATCCAAGGGTGCATATTCAGCTATTCAAGGAAATGGAACTGTAAACAGCTCCACAAACTGCGGCGGAACAGAGGTCAATATTTACCCAGGAGCCAAAGTTACACACAGCGGAAACAAGCTGGCAATTTACCACCCTCAGTCTGGCGTTCTAAATGTTACCGGCGGAGAGATTTCTGGTGGCAACGGCATTGAAATGCGTGCTGGCACTCTCACTGTTTCCGGAAATGCGATAATTACGGGAACCAATGTGCCCACAACGATTCAGCCAAACGGCAGCGGAAGCACCAGCGATGGCGTTGGAATTGCCATTGCTCAGCACACGACGAGACTGCCTGTTTCGGTAAATATCTCCGATGGCACGGTCAACGGTTTTTCTGCCGTCTACGAAAGTGACCCCCAAGATGGAGATCCTTCAAATGTTTCGTTGCTCATTAGCGGAGGATCATTGAACGCCACCAGCGGGGGCACCGTAGCGATTTACAGTGAAAACTACACCGGCTTCATCTCCGGCGGCTACTTCACCTCCGACCCTACTACTTATCTGGCGGAGGGCAAGATTGCCGGAACCAGTGACAAGGCCGGGTATACCTTTATGGTCAAGACCGCCGAGGTGGCCGGTGTTGAGGTCTCCGTTGGCGAGACAGTGACTGATCCGGTGCCCTCCGATGCACCGGAGGAATTGAAGTCGGTTACCGTTGCCACCGACCCCGGCGACACCGGCTTGAAGGCGGCGGGCGGCAATGAGGCTGCCAAGGTCACCGAAAGCGTTAAGGCTGAGGCCTCCACAGCCCTGACCGAGGCGGGTATCATCATCGAGGAGACAGAGGTCACCGTGGTGGTGCAGCCCAAGCTGGCCGTCACACCCAAGAGCTATGATGAGGAAACCAATCAGCTGACACTGGACATCAAGGCGGTGTGCGACATCATTGCCACCACCGACCCCAGCGATATCAAAACTGAGGGTGAAACAGGCGTCAAAAACGCTGTTGTCACCAAATCCAATCAGCCCATGACCGTGCCCACCGGCACCCCTGTGGTCATCAAGGTGAAGATTCCTGCGGTCATGGCCACTGAAACCTCCCCCAGTTCCGGCACCTACAACTCCCTGACCATCAAGCATGTCAAGGAGAACGGCAAGGTCTACTACTATGAGGCGGCGGTCACAAAAGTCAGCGAGGACTATTTCGCCACCTTCACCGTGACCAACGGCTTCTCCGACTTCACCCTGATGGCGGCGGATACTCGCACCGTTCTTGTGGGCTTTGACTCTGGCTCCGGCGTCACGGAGGAAGCCGTCTACTCCATCACCGACGTGGGCACCGCCCTCCCCACCGCCACCAAGAGCGGTTACACCTTCACCGGCTGGGTCTTTGAGGGGTTGGACGGCGTTCACACCACCCTGCCCGACTTCTGGAGCGCTACTGCCAGCCTTGAGCTCGCATCCCAAACTGCCACCGCTCAGTTTGCAAATATCCCCATTGGAACCCCAAGCTACACACTGAGCTTTGAAACAAACGGCGGCAGCGCCATTGAAAGCGTTTCCAAGGCTTCCGGCACAACGGTTGACCTTGCAAACTATAAGCCCACCCGCACGGGCTATGTGTTCGGCGGCTGGTATGCGGACAAGGAGCTTACCCGTGAAGTGACCTCTGTAGCGCTGAATGCCAGCACCACTGTTTACGCAAAGTGGGTTAAACCCAGCGCCTTTACCGACGTAAAAGACGGCGCTTATTATAAGGACGCAGTGGACTGGGCAGTGGAGCGTGGCGTTACCTCCGGCACAACTGCCACCACCTTCTCCCCCAACGACAATTGCACCCGTGCCCAGGCGCTTACCTTCCTGTGGCGTGCCATGGGAAGCCCCGAGCCTGCAAGCACACGCAATCCGTTCACAGATGTAAAGGCTGACGACTACTATTACAAGGCGGTTTTGTGGGCGGTTGAAAAGGGCATTACCGGCGGCACCAGTGACACTACCTTCAGCCCCAACAAGACCTGCAGCCGTGGCGAGGCCGTCACCTTCCTGTGGAGAGCGGCGGGCAAGCCCACGCAGACTGCGGCAAATCCCTTTACCGACGTGCAGTCCGGCGCCTATTATGAGAGTGCGGTTTTGTGGGCAGTGGCTCAAAAGATTACTGAGGGCACAACTGCTGCCACCTTCTCCCCCAACGACAGCTGCACCCGTGCTCAGGTCGTCACCTTCCTCTATCGCCAGTTCAAATAGACCTGTAATCCAAGCTTGGAAGGTAAAATTTAAATAGCAACACAAAGGGACGGTTTCAAAAAACCGTCCCTTTACTAATGTAATTTACCTTGTCGCCACACCGTCTAAATTGAGGCGTACCGTGACAAAACCGCCGCAAGCTGTGCTCTGTCGGACTTGCCTGAGGGCTGCAGCATATTGTCGCCAACGCCGCCAACTATACCCTTCATAGTGCACCAGCAAACTGCTTCGTACGCCCAGTCGGAAACGCTTGACGCATCTGCAAAGCCAAGGCGGAATGTCCAATCATCGGAAAATCCGCCGCCCTTATACTTCTCGTAGCGGTAAAGAATTGTCATCATCTGCTCACGATTCAATTTGTCAAGAGGGCCAAAGTAATCGCCGCTGTAGCCATCCACAATTCCCCTCTCGCTTGCCCACGCAACTGCGGAGGAATACCAGCTTCCCTGGGACACATCCTTGAAACCGGCGGGGCTCTTTGGAAGGGGACTTCCCTCCATCCGCCAAAGGGCAGTGACGAACATCGCTCTATTAGTCATTTGTGCGGGGGCAAAGCTTCTCGGTGCATCCCCCACAAAAACACCGTTCAGATAGGCGTTCAGCACACTGCCGTAGTACCATTTTTGTGTGTCCACATCGTCGAAGGGGAAAACTGTAATTTCATAGTCCGAAAAATGCTTTAGTCTTATAGTTGCTGTGGCAGATTTGCGGTCATATTGACAGTCGGTTTGCTCATATATTCCTTTTTGCGTTCGGAGTGCTACAATCACGTCCTGGGCACTCTCTCCGTCTTTCAAACTATAGGGCAGATGGGCTGTGACCGTACCGTCAAACTCCGTGACAGGACTGTCGTTCAGAAAAGATGTCAGGGAAAAAGCGGTCCGGCCATTGTTGTCCTTTACACGCTTTATAGACACTGTTAAATCTCCGCCACGGGCAGAAAGCCCTGCAAGAGTTTCTTTATCAAGTACTATTGTACCGTCCTTGGTCTTAATTTCAAGAGCCGTTGCCAACAAAAGCCCAGATGGAATAAGCACAGAATCGGCTTCCTCTATGGCGGAAATGTCTACGCTAACACCATCCTTTTTGGCAAGGAGCAAGGCTATTTCCTCGTCAGTAAGCTCCAGCACGGCTGTTGTCTCTTTGATATTCACCGGAGCCTCCATTCCTGACACGGGAACGGTGTGCTCAGGCTCCGATGTACCGCCACCTGATGTTCCGCCGCCCGGGGTGCCGCCGCCCGGGGTACCGCCGCCCGGGGTACCGCCGCCCGGGGTACCGCCGCCAGGGTTACCGCCGCCTGATGTTCCATCGGCGAGCCAGGCAGCATAAACGTCCAAAGCTGAAAGAACTTTCGTATTGGCAGTTACTCTTGTTGTTTTGTCCTTAAGATACCAGCCGGTAAAGGACGAGCCCTCCTTTGTGGGGTTTGCCGGAAGCGTACCTATCGCACTGCCGGTACGGATACTCGAGGTACTATACGGCTGTTTATCTGTACTTTCAAGATAATACTTCACGTCGTATCGTGGGGCGCTGTCGGTAACGGTAAGCGCAATTGCTGCGTCCTCTCCCCCGCTGAATTTGAATTTAATGCTGACGTTTCCCTGCGTGAGGCTTTTTAAAAAGCTCTCACTAAATTCAACTGTCCTTGCCGTATCCAGCTCACTGTCGGAAAGGGTATAGTCCACGCCCTCGGAAAGAGCCTTTGTGCCCGCACTTACGGATACCAGCGTATTGTCGTACAGCGTCAGCTCCGCACTGAAGGCTGTGTCGGTATAGACGTCAAGCTCCTTGGCTGCCGGTGCCGCCGTGGAATTGCTTTGTGCTCGACCTAAAGCTATAGTAAGCACCACAGTGTCCTTGGATGTGAAATCAGCATTTGCTGCGCCAAGGGTCAGAGTTATATTTTTGTCTTTAAAATCTCCGTCACCGGGAAGGTATGAAAGGCTTGACCCATTTACCGCCGCTATTCCCGAGCCGCTGTTTTCTATCACGGAATACTGAGTTTCATTGTCAAACCACGGGGACATGTCGGCAGTATACGCCCAAGCCGCCTTTTTGCCGTCTACCGAGGCAAGCAGCGCCGTTCCGCTGCGCTGTGTCACCGATGCCGTGGGGATAGCAAGCTCAGAAAGAGTGACAGTGAGGGCATAGGTTTTTTCAATAGCGGAGCCTGCGCTCACCTTGAAGCTCCATGTAGTGCCGCCGTCGGCAGAGTTAAGGCCGCTTACCTGTGCGCTTTTGTCTGCGCAGTGGATTTCAAAGTCCCCTGCACCCAGCGAGGACACGGCGTCAACGCTGCCCTTTGGCAGTCTTACGGAATATGAAGTGCCGTCGCTGCTTATTTCAGCCGTGTAGCCCTTCACGGTAACAGAGCTGAGCATTGCGGCGTCATAGCTTTCCCATCCGGCATAGTACTTAATTGGGGGGATGCTGTATGTACTGCTGCTTTGATCATATTCTGCAAAGGCAAGCGCACCCTTTGGAAGAACCGCCGTTGGCGTACCGCTAAGCTGGGGAAGCTCATACCAACCGGTAAAGGCATAGCCGTCTCTTGTGGGTACGGGAAGAACAAGCTCCTCGGTCCTGCCCAGCGTGTAGGTGCTTGCATAGCCCTCGGGCAGTGTCGCTGGAGAGTCATTTTCGTCATTCAAAATATACTCTATACTATATTCGGCATCCAGCGCCGAAAGCAGCGCCCTTGCGTTTGCAACGCCGTAACCGTAATAATTGTCCTTGCCCGCAGCGCCCTTGTCAGTAGAGGTGGTTGCCAGCAGCGACATAAAATCATCGTGGTCAAGTGCCCTATTATACTCCTTAACGATGGCAGCCAGCGCACTTATAACCGGGGCAGAGTAAGAGGTGCCGCTGCCTGAAGCATAGCTTGCAGAAAGTGCGTTTCCTGTGCTACCTGAATAGATATTCGCTCCAAAAACCCCACCCCCAGGAGCGGAAACATCAATGCTGCTGTTGTGCTGGGAAAAAGATGAGCGCTCAAGGCTTCTATCAACGCTGCCCACGCCAATAACGTTTTCATTGCCTGCGGGATAATATATTGCCGAGCTGCCGGCATTTCCGGCAGCGGCTACCAAGATACCCCCCTTGCCTGAGGCGTACGCCAGGGCGTCACTCAGCGTCACACCCGAGCCTGCATTTGATGAGCCCAGGCTCAAATTTATTATATCTGCGCCGTTATCGGCAGCGTACCGAATTGCGGAAGCAACCAACGCAGCACTGCCGCTGTTTGAATCTATGGCGGCGTCAAAGGGGAAGGTATTTGAGCTGTTTGCCGCTATGCAGCGCAGTATCATAAGCTCTACTCCATCCGAAACGCCGGAAATGCCCACTGCATTTCCGGATTTTGCCGCCACCTGGCTTGCCACGAAGGTGCCGTGCCCTTTTTGGTCACGATAATAGTATTGCGCAGCGTCCTTCCCAAGGAAGTTGCGGCTTTTTGACGATATGGAAACGGATGCAAAATCCTCCTGACCGTAGTACTGCCCGCCCTCCTTCCAAGCGTAAAGTCCCGAATCTATCACGGCCACAGTAACGCCGGCGCCGTTTTTCCCGCTCTTATAAAGGACGGGGTATTCTATTGCATCAAGCGTCCATTGCTCCGAATAATTCGGGTCGTTGGGGTAATCATCTAAAAGCTCAAGAATATAGTTGGGCTCTATGTATTCCACAAGGCCGCTTTCAATATACGGCCTTGCATCGGCGGGCTCGTCTATAAGATAAACACCGTCGCAAAATGCCACTTGCTCCGGCCCATCATCCGACAGCAAAACGAATGCGTCGTCCCGAAGTTTCATTATGTACCCGTCGTATTCAGGTGTGTCTGCCTCGCTTGCCATAACAGGTGTTACGGTGCAAAGGCTCACAAGCAGTGCAAAAAGCACCGCTGCGGCGATAGTTCTGTGTCTGCGCATGGAAACCTCCAAACTCTCCAAACCGCCGCAAAAATGCGGCGGTTTGGATTTTCGTGTGCTTATAATCAGCCAAGGATATAGTGCGTCAGCCTTTCGTAAATAGTTGCTATCTGCGCTCTGGTGGCATTATTTCCCGGAGCAAGCAAATCTTCGCTTACACCGCTGATGATTTTTGCCGCCACTGCCCATTCAAAGGCGTCTCGTGCATAAGCCGATACATCTGTGCTGTCAGTGAATACGCCAAGGCTGCCGCTTTCATTTGCCGCCAGGCCGTAGGACTTTAGGAACCGGTGGATTACCGTTACAAGCTGCTCACGTGTCATATCAAGCATAGGAGCAAAGCTGGTACTTGTCATACCGTCCACCACCTTATTTTGATATGCCCAAAGGATTGCATCACTGTACCACTTGTTCTCGGGAACGTCCACGAAGGGAGTTGTTCCGCTGACCTTTGGCGAGCCTACCATACGGTAAAGTACGGTTACTGCCATGGCCCTATTAACACGGCCCTCGGGATTGAACATATTTTCACCCACGCCGGTAAAGAGGGTCAATCCTGCTGTAAAGTTAATGCTGTCCTCCGCCCAGTGCCCTTGTGTGTCCTTGAAAGTTTCCCTGTTTTCCGTGACAGCGTAGCTTCCCTTGCCGATGTACAGGAAGGCCACATTGCCATTTTCAACAATAGAAGGCACTATGCAGGTTTTGCCGTCCGGAGCGGTGAAGGAAACTACGTTGCCGTTGCCGTTTTTAAAGCTGCCTAAGATTGACTGAATCTCTGCTGCGTCATTAAGCATACCGGCAGGAATAACGATTTTCACCTTTTCTCTTACCAAAACCACTTCGTTTTCAGCGTTAGCAGCCAAAATATTTTTGGCATCCTCTGGGGTAAGCTCCATGACACCGCTGATTTGGTAGGTAACCTTGTTGTTTAACTTTACAGTGCTTATAATTGCGGATTGCGGAACTGTACCCACCGTTGCAAGGGTATAGGATACAGTGTCGTAGTACCCGGGCGTTTGAGAATATGCACGGTCTATTTCGCTATTTATCTGGTTGAGCTTCGTGCTGTATACAAGATAGGCCGCATCACGCTCTGCTTGTCTCTGGGTGGTGAAATAAGCGGATGCTGCTTTGGTCAAGGCGTTTTTCGCCTCGTCCTTGGCTGTCTTTTCAGCGTTTTCCCAAGCCAAAAGCTTTGCCGCAGCCTCTGCGTCGTTTCCGACATAATCGAGGAACGCCGTTCTGTCTGCGTCCTTGCCGCTGGATTCAAATGCTGCAAACAGGGTCATTGCGCTTGTTTCCAGCTTCTTCACGGCAGCGGGAAGCGCATTTGCCTCGGCTGTCTGGTAGTCCTTTAAAAGCGCATACAGGCAATTTGCGTCGCCGGGCTTATATATACTCTCATTTGTGTCGTTGCTGTCACGCATATTCGGGTCAAATACCTGGCGCACAAACACCTGATATGTTCCGGCGGAAAGCTCTTCCAAAACTGCCTTTTGCGGGTCTTTTTCCATGTCGTCTGCAAACTGCCACTTAAGCCCAAGGTCTGCAATGCTTGCCATTTTCCCTGTGAAGTCCAGCTTTTTGCCGTCCTCAAGCGGGAGTACTGCAAACTGATAATGGATTGTGCTGCCGCCGTCATATGCCTTTCCGCCCTCAGCGGTAACTGAAATGCTGCCTGTGGGAGAGCTTGGCATTGAGCTTGAGGGAATCGCTTTAAGGGAGGTTGCTGTGCCGAACTCCACTGTTATTTTGGTATCAGCGCCGGTAAGCATTCCGTCCCATTTTTCCGGATTGTTCAAATATTGTGTCTTTGCCGCAGCGGTAAGCTCACCGCTTTTTGCATCATAGTCATCGGATGCATTGGTAAGAGCAAGCTGGGCGCCGCTTATTCTGTCCTCGAACAAGCCCTTCTGATATTCTTCACAGAAGGCTTTTACTGCTGCGGCATAATCGCTGTATGCAGCATCTGCTTCAGCTCCTGTTCCCAGGGAGAGCCATTTTCCACGAAGGCCAATTAGCTTGTCCCGCTCCGCTGTGGAGGCTGAGCCAAGGGCTGCTATGTATGCCGCCTTTGCTACATCTTCCGCATTTTTGGCATTCGTCAGCGCATCATAGGCTGCGTCCGCAGCGGCTGTGTCGACTGGACTTGCCGCCATCAGCTTATCGTAGGCTGCCTGTTTCTTTTCTGTGTCCTCACTGGCTGTCCGCCATGCCCTGCTGGCATCTTCTATCGCAATTTCCATTGAGGTTGCTGCGCTTGCGCGGGCTTCCATGAATGCATCAAGCGCCGCCTGTGCTTTGTCAATTGCTGTGCCAAGGGCGAAAAGCTCGCCAACTGCCGTTTTTTCCGTGCCGCCGTTATAAAATGCACGAATAGCTATTTGATACTCGCCGGGAACCACCCCTTCAAGCTCGCCGTAGCCGGGAATGCCCTCTATCCAGCTGGCGTTATGCCACTGCACAGTATCGGCCTTGAAGGACTCCGCAGTCAAGCTGCTGCCGGCAGGGAGCATGGCAAACTGGTAATATCCGGTTTCGCCCCCGTCTGCCACAATATACACCCTTCCGTCGGCAGCCGTTTCGCCGGAGGCAAGTCCCGCAGAAAGGCTTAGAACATCAATGGCCTTATCGTCCACAGATACCTTCACCGCTGCCATAGTCGCATATTCGGTCTTATTATTGCTGTCTCTTATGATTACGGTGTATTCCGTCTTATCCTCGGCCTTTGCGGTAACCTCGGCGGTGTTTTCAGAGCTGGGCTTCCATGTAAGGCTGTCAAGCCAGGTGTAATTCGGGCTTTCGCTTCCGTCACCCGGAATTGCCCCGCCGGCTTCCTCCGTTTTGATTACAGTGTACTCGTAGCTGCCCACAAGCTGGGAAAGGCTTTCTACCGGCTCTGTGTTGGCAAAGTCGCCGCCGCTCACCTTGGAGAAGTCCACGGTGATAGTGCCATGCAAAGCCCCGCTATTATCCGGCTGTCCCCACGCATCGTTTACGCTTATGGCGTCCTTTTCAGGTGTCACCGGTACGGAGATGTCCAGTTTGTTTATACCTGTAATGTCCTTTGTGTCGGTGGCCTTAAAGGTGTATTCGCCGCCATAAGGAAGTGTAAGCGAACCGGAAACGCTGCTCTTACTCTGAAGTGCAAGCTCTGTGTCCAGCTCAATTCCGTTGAGAGTAACAGATTTCAAAGAGGCCGTGGATTCCTCGTCCTTGGTGGCAACCCAATCCCAGGTATTCGTGTTAGCTCTCATTTTAACCGTAATTGTGGGCAAATTTTCAAAGCAGCTAACATAGAATATCTTCTGGCTCAAGGTTCTGTGGGAGGCATTGCTTGCCTTTACCATATAGTAGCCATTGTACGGGATCGTATCACCCGCCTTCATTTCCTCGAACGCAGAGGATTTTTTATTAAAGGCGTAGTAGGTAAGTAAAGCGCCCGCATCCGTGGTGGATGCATTGAATTCAATTGTATTTGCGGCTTGCGCATCCTCGCTGGTAAAGGTAACGTTTGCGCCAACGGCGTAAAGGTCCTCATTGGGCTTTGTATTACCCTTATAATGCTTTTCAATCGTTGCTGCAAGTGCAGGGGGAACAGCCTCGGTGTTTACAGGCTTTTCTCCGGAGTAGAACCAATCCACCGTAATGCTGCGTGTTGTGGTGTTTCCGTTCTTATCCGCCGCCGCCACGGTAAAGCTTCCGTTTTGCGTTACGTCGAAGGTGTATTCCCAAAGTCCGCTGTCCGTCCGCTTCACGCCTGACGCAGCTGCTCCATTGAATCTCAGGGAGGCAAGTCCGCTGTCGTCCACGGCATACACAGTTAGATTAACTGCAGTGCCGCTTTGTATAGATCCTGCGGCGGGGAAGCTGCGGCTGAAATAAAGACCCGGCGAATTCTTGTCGTCCGAGGGCTTGTACTCCTCGTCATACCCCAGGATAAGCGTGTCGAAATACGTTGCCTCGTTTTCGTTTCTTGCCGTTACGGTTACTGTATGCGTCACGCTTGTGTCGTTAAGAAAATCTATTGCATAGTCCTCGTTAAAGTAGCTACCGTCTCCGCCGTAAATATATCCGCTTGCAATAAATGCGTCGCTTCTTACCTCGGCATCGTTTTGAAGTGAAAGGTTAACGGTGCTCGCCTTTGTTTTGAAGGTAAAGTATGCCCCGTCTTTTGCCACTGCAAGGTTATCAAGATAGGTAACGCCCTTTCCGTCAGGCCAGGCAAGGTATGTGCCGAATTCCCAGTCCTGATTGGTCTTGTCGGGGTCAAACTTTGTTCCGTCGGCATTGTAGAAGGTAAACATGGAGTTGTCGTTGAAGATATTTATTCCGTCTCCTTCTGCCTGCACCGTATAGGCTATGGGATAGGTTTCATTGGTGGCAACATCCTTTATGTGGATAACGCCGGAGCCAAGCCTAAGACCCGTGATATAAAGCGAACCTGTCTGTGTTCCGGGAACGCTGTCGCCATCGGTGTCCGGCTCGTAGTACAGCATTCCAAGCTCGTCTCCATTGCTGTCCTCATCTAAACCAACACCGTCATATACCTCGTACACACTGATTTCGGGAGCTTCTCCGGTGGTAGTGCGTACGCTTACCGGCAGTCGCTGTGTTCCGTTAACGGGCAGGGTTATTCTGTTGGCTGCGGAAATATAGGTCTTTTGCTCAAGCTGTGCCGATGCACTATTGTTGTGGGAATAGTACTCGTCTTCGTGCTCTGAGGTTTTTATTGCTCCGTTCAAGCCAACATTACTGCTGTCACTAAACACCTCTACCTTGATATTGAGGCTTCCCGTCAGGTTACCCTTGAAGAGAGCGGGAGCAGCGCTGAACGTGCCCTCCACCG
Organism: uncultured Oscillospiraceae bacterium; assembly: GCA_964550315.1. Taxonomy (GTDB): domain Bacteria; phylum Bacillota; class Clostridia; order Oscillospirales; family Oscillospiraceae; genus UBA2658. The sequence goes on from CAZJYY010000004.1 coordinate 23,680, forward strand.
TGCGGCAATAGCTTTTGTCAATGCTGTCGGTGGCATCGCTCTTTGCGGCCTCATAGGCCTTCTCGGCCGCTGCAAGATTTGCATAGCCAATGGGGATGTAGCTACCGCCGTCAGACTTCCAGCCAACCTTCTGCGCCGGCGTAAGATTGCTATACTGCTCTGAATTGAGAACATACTCCATTTTTCTTGCTGCCTCGGCTGCAGCCTGCGCAGCAGAAAAGCTTGCGTATGCACTGTTGTAATAGTGGGTGTTGTCGCCGGCGTCCTTCCAGCCGGCAACGGCTGTCTGTCCTGCCGTATACGCAGCATATGCGGAGATATAGTTTACGGGGTTATAGTAATATCTCGTTTCATTATATATGCCGCTTACCCAGCCGCTTACGGGATTAAGACTGTAGTGCTGCGCCAAAATGTCATCAAACTGCGCTTTGCTTATATAGTAGTCACGTGTATAGAACTTCTCATCTGTGCCAAGATAAATGATGCCGTTTGCAAGATCATCCTTGTCAAGAGTGCCAAACTCACCCGTTATGTAGCGCTGCTGTGACACATAAAGCTCGCTGTTTGTAAGATCCAAGGGGGTATAGATTTCCTCACCGTCCTGGGTATAGCCGCTTACGTAGCTGAACTGCGCAAAAACTCCCTCAGCCTTTTTGCCGCCACGATTGGTTACGTCAAAGCTCACATCCACGGAGGCATTGCCCTTATCGTCAACACCGGCAATGGCAGAGGTGAATTTCTCCACGCCAAGCTCGGGCTTGTCCTCGATCGTGTACTTAAGACCGCAGCCCTTGGGGTTTGCGCTATCCGAGGAATTGTAGTTGTATGCGCCATCGCCGAAATAGCTGTCCTCGGAAACGGTGATGTAGAAATAATCTCCCGCCACAAGGTTATCCGTCAGCGTTTTGCAGGGTGCGGTGTCTGTTGAAAGGCTAACGCTTTGACCGGAAGCAATGCTCTCGTAAATCTTCCAAGAGGCCATATCCGTGTCGACTCCGCCGTGACGGAGCTTAAGCGTTACTGTTACGGGTCCTTTTTCTGCAATATTTGTGGCTTTTTCATTGTTTACTCGAATTGCGGCGTCTCCCACGTTTTTAAAGCTGAGCTTTGCGTAAAGACGTGAGGATGCAGTAAATTCGTTGTAAGCGAAGCTCAAAGCCACGTTGCCCACCTGCTGGCTGCCCTTGCCGTAGCTTATGGCATAAACGCCCACGTTTGCCGGTTCCATACTGTTGTCGCCATCACCTGCTGTTTTGGCAACCACGACATAGTCGCTGCTGCTTCCCACCTGACGTTTTTCCAGCTCTGTTTTTGTGCCCTGAGCTATGACCAGCAGCTCCGGCGACGACGCCTGAAGCGCGCCCACATCAGCGCCCATCAGCTCAAGCTGCTCACGCAGCGCATAGAGCTCTGCCGCAGAGTAGTTGGACAGTCCGGCAAGCTCCCCATCTGCATCAAGATTTACGCCAAGCTTTGTAAGGTACTCGCCAAACATGGCTTCGCCTGTGGAAACAGAAACATCTGCCTCCTGGGTGTCAAGACCTGCACCGCCCAGTTCCCCCTTTGGCCCACGTCCCAGGGCAACAACAAGGTTGGAGAACCGGAGCTGTGTCATGTCACCGCCCTTTGCGGCATCAAGATAAGCTTCGGCAGTGGTTTTGTTATCCCATCCCTCGGCCGCAGCATTCTCATAAACCTGCATGTTGTTCATGGCAAGCATAGCGCCGTCGCTCCATTTTAGTAGGACAGGATCCCAGTATGCGATATAAATAGCGTTATTCGAGGTGTTGGGTACAGTTGCAGTATACACAGCGGCCACGTTGCCGCTGCCGTCTGCACCGATAACAACTTCGTTTTTGCCGGAGCTGAGGTTTTCACCACTGCCTTCGTTTTGGAGCGCCTTGCCGTAGCGCTGCTTATAGGTGAAGAAGGGTATAATGGCTCCGCTTCCACTTGAGGTTATGCTCTGGATGTCCGCTTGCTTAATTACATAGGTGTCACCGTTCATCTCAAAGATAAGGAATTCCTCTGCAGTTTCCTCGTCAAAGGGCTGAAATTCCTCATTTTCGCCGGAAAGCTTGCTGCCTATCACACCGTTTAAGAAGCTTGTCCCGGAAATGTACGGGTCGGTGTATGCTGCGGTCCTTGACAAAGAGGAATCATAAAGTCCGTCCTTGTCGGAGCTGCTTTCATAGTTTACAGCGGTGCGCAAGAGATACGGCTCGCCCCAAACAAGCTTATTTTCAGGGGCGCCGACTGCTGTATCGTCATTTTTCGCCACGGTGAAGCTGCGCAGATACAGGCGCTGAATCGTGCGGGAATCCGTGTATTTCTGCGATGTCGCATCCTTTACCACAGCCTCCTGCTGCGTGACGTAGGCAAGATAATATGTATCGCCTATGGCGGTCATATCTATAGCGGTCAAGATTTCATCGGTCTTGTCCTCAGTGGTTCCGTCGCCGTCCTTTGAATGCCGGCTTACATATACCGTGCCGTCGGCATATGCCGTGCCGTCGGTGGCAGAAATAGTGATGGTGCTGTTGCAGCCATAAAGGTTATACATTGCCTTTTGCATGGCAACACGGTAATCCACCTCTGCAGCCATGTGCTTATAGGTATACGAATTCGGGTCAAGGGCCACTGTGCCCGTGTCGTTTGTGTCTATGACAAACTGACGGTATTCAGTAAGCATATTGCTCATCTCTTGGGAGGTATACGGCACAGACTGGGCATATGCCGTAAGACCGCTGGCACTTGTGGGAAGGAATTTGTAATTTACTCCCGTGCCGAGAGTGACAGGCGTGCTGAAGCCCGTGGAATTTGTGTCCTCCGTATTAAAAACGGCAGTTTTGACCTCCGTGTTTTTAGATGCCTCAATAAGCTGAGCTTCCTCGTCGGCTCCGGCATAGTAGTCGCTCCATTCCTTCAAGGACGCCTTTGCCTCGGTATAGGCGGTGTAGCTCAGATAAGCGTTGTTTGCGGTGGTATATGCAGCTTGAGCCTCTGCGAGGGTGGTATAAGCGCTGGCAAGCCACCAGTCCTTGGCAGTATCGCCTGTTCCCTCGGTTATCTTAGTAAAGCCTGCTACTTCGGTTTCCGAATAGTAGTCCGTCTCCACCGGCTGAGCTGCTGAGGTAACCTCCGTAATTGAAGCAGTACCGGCAGTAAGCTCCTCCGCTGTGAAGGCTGTGCCGTTATAGGTGAAGCCCTCGCCGCCCGATGTTGCGGTAAAGGTTTTCGGGGTGCTTGTGTCATCATAGGCTCCGCTTGCTGAGGGCTTTGTGGGCACTGTGGTAGCCGTTTTATAGTTCACCCATGTAACATGGATGTTGCTGCCCTCTGCCCATGCGGTAAAGTCCAAATCTCCGGTTTTGTCGTCATCAACGGGGATATACCAGTTTTGGGTATCCGTTGCTTTTCCTGCAATGGGATTTACACGACCGTATGCATCGTCCGTCTCGATAATTTTTGATACGGCAAGCATAGTCTTATCAACGCCCGCTGTGCCGGTACGGTGATATGTAAAGACAAGGTAATTGTAGTTTCCAATGGTAACAATCTTGTAGTCATAGCCTGTCTCTGTGCCGTTAAAGAGCCGGAAGGCATTGGAGCTTGAGCCATATCCGGACACCTGGAAGTCCTCGGTATTGCTGTCAACTGCCAAGGTGTCGGTTTCCTCTGCCCGCTCAAAAATGCCGGCCTCATATATTTCCTCGCTTACTGCACTGGGGGACTTTATGCGCATGATGGAGGAACCCCCCGTGCCTTGCAGGCTCAGCGGATTATCGTCGCCGCCAAAATTGCCGCCCAACGCCGACCAGCCGTGGGACCAGCCGCTGTTTGACACAACGTCCTGCCCATCCTTGTCCTCTTCCGAGTCGTAGTTCAGGTGGTATTCCGCCAGCTCCATTTCAAAGCTGAAGAAAAGAAATAGCGCTCTTACGCCCACGCCTGCGGACAGCCCGAAGGAATCCACCTGGGCAGGGCCGTATTTATCCTTTTCTCTGTCGTAAACACCCAGAGTAAATCCGAACTCCACTCCTGCGTGTATGTACACCTCGGCCTTGACAATTTCGATTCCAATGCCAAGTCCTGCCTCGATGCCAAGCTCGATATTGAAGCTGAAGCCGTTCCAGAAATAGTTGTCCTCGATATCGGTTATCCTGTAAATACCTGTGATATCAGTCTGCTTTGCTTCTGTGGACAGCTTTTCCCGCTGCTCAGCCGTCATGCTGGTTCCGTCTGCGTTTTTGGGTGCAACATAGCTAAGGATTACCACCACATTTTTATCAAGCATCATACCGTCCTTCTGTAGGAGGATAACGTCTGTGATGCTCTCTCCGTCAGAGGTAATGTAGCCTGGCTTTGTGCCCTCCAGCACCTTGGGATTCAATTCATCCACGCCGGGATCGTATTGGCTATTTGAATTTTTTTCCGTGTATTCATGGCACTCCACATATAGCTTTCCCTTAAACTTTATGCCGAAGCCCTTATACGGTGTTGAGAACCAGTATTGCAGGTTCTTGTTATTATTGTCGCTATTAAGGGTTATTGTTTTATTGTCCACTACGGAGTCTGTTCCGCTTTGATACACCGCCTCACGCTCACGGGTAAAGCCGCTTTGGATAGAGACCTCGGCGCTGAATTGGAAATAAACATACAAAAGCGGGCAGAAGGAGAACCTGTGCTGTAGCCTTATCTCGAACCCGACGCTCAGGATAACAGCCAGCTTATTGAACATAAAGGTATTGTCCATGGGATTGTACTTCAAGGTGATTGCAGCACTTAGTCCCACGGAGAACTCTATGGATTTTGAGCTTAGGTTTTCATCAAGAAGTTCTTCCGGGGCAAGGGCCTTATTTCTCTCCTGCCTGCTCTTTTTTTCCTTTGCCGCATTCCAGAAATTCTTGAGCTTCTCAGCGGTTTCCCCAATGTCATCAAAGGTGTTGGAGGCGCTGGAACCGGTACCCCCGCCGTTATCCTTGCCGTAAAGAGGGATGCCGATAGTCAGTGTGACCTCCAGCCCGTCGGTCTCCGCTCCAAAAAGCGCAAGTCCTTCCGCACTAAAGGTGGTAAGATCATTTTTCACACTGAGGTTGAGCTCCTCCATCTCTCCCTGACCGTCGCTGCCGCCACCGCCGCCGGTCTGCTTACCGTCGCCGCTTAGCATATATTGGCTGTCGGGAATAACGCCCACCTTGCCAATGGAAATAGTGGGCTTTTTATCCGGTTCCGCCTTGTCCTCAAGTGTGCCAAGACCGTTTATTATTTCGTCAGTATTTTTTTCCTGCTCTGCAACTATAAGCGCATAGGTGTCGTTGCTTCTCAAGCTGCCGAGATACTCATTTAGGGCTATTTTACCCTTTGCCGTGGCCCTTTCTTCCGTAATGTACAGGCCGATTTCGGTAGCTTGGTAATTTTCCCTTGTTGTATCCGTAGGTGCAGTGGTGGTCCACTCTCCGGTTTTCAGTTGATACCACATCTCAGTTTCATTTGTAACGGGAATATTGTCGCCAAGCTCGTTGTGCTCGATGTATATAAGCGACGGTGAGGCAAAATTCTTCAGCAGGCTGCCGCAGAAATTAGAGTTCCACGCAAACAAAGCCGCACCTATACCGCTGGTTGTAGTTCCGTCAAAGTAATACACAAGCCCATTGTTTATCATATAATCCTGCCCGCCGACACTGACCTTTTGGTTATCTACTCCTGCTTTTCCCAGCTCAGTATTGGTCATTTGATGACAGGGGGCTGCATCACCGCCCAAAGGAATATCCACATAGCTGTACGCCGTGGCTTCTGCCCCGTACTTTACATGGTTGTCCGCCGAATAATCATAATCTGAGGGCTGCGCTGCGCCTTCTTCCATAATGCGTGTCTTACCGCTTACAACGGCTCGGTAGGACTTTTGCTCGGGCGTCAGCTTGCTGTAGGCGGCCTCATTTGTAATACTGGTAATAAAGTTGGGGGTTACCTGCATTCTTTCGTCTGCACTCGCCCCTTCGGGAAGAACCATGGCAACAGGGTTTGCGGTGTAGTATTGGCGGATGAAGTACTGGCGCAGCTTTCCGTCGCTACCCAGTGTGGGGCGAAATTGCGTTTCGTTGTAGTCGCCGTCAGCAAAGGCCACGAAGCGGTCTCCGCTTGCATCGTCCACAACGAAGGAGCCTGCCTCAGCGTCAAAATATCCGTCAATCTGGCCGTTGCCGTCTCCATCATAGTAAATCGCAGCAGCGTCAAGCTTTGCAACCATCGGCCGCACTGTAGTGAGGAAATCCTTCTGATAGTAATAAAACGTCAAATTTCCCGTCATGAGGTTCGCTCTCTTGAGCCAGATTTTGGCATTGCCGGGATAAGCCTTCTTATTTATAACAATTAAGTCATCCTCAGGCAGGTTGAAGTTAACCCACTGTATGTTGGGCGTATCGGTTGTTGCTATGGAAAGGCTGCCCTGAGAAAGCCCTGTGTGGCCGGAAAGGTCGATATTCTTTTCCAGCATTGCACCGGTGCCGTTTGCAACATTGTATGAGCTCTCGGGGCTGTAACCCACGGTAATCGTCTTTTTGTTCATGCGTCCAAGCATGAGCTCATAGGCGGAATTATATCCGGAGGCATTCATATTATCGGGGTCTGTTGATGTACTGATGTCAATGTCTATGTTCTGCTTGCGCTGGAAGAAAAGCTGCATACTGTAGCTATTCTCGCTTCCGGGCTCAACCATGATTTTTGTGAAAGTTACTGTATTTCCTGAAATTACGCTGTTATTGTCTGCTTTTCCGGTTTTTTCATTATAAATCCTTGCACCGGTGCAGACCAGGTTGGAGCTTTCAAGGGTGATTTTCACGGTGGAGCCCTCATAAAGCTTGCCGTCTTTCGCACCGCCGTCGGTAATACTGATATCGCTAATTAACTCGCTGTAGTTTACTGAGGCGTATTTTGCAATATCGGAGTTTTGCACATCTTCATCGTTTGCCGTAAAGCACTTGAGATAAATGTCTCCATCTATTGTGCGTCTGTTTAAACCGATTTTAGAGCTGACGTTCATGGTTTCTGCACCAGGTTTTCCGTCATTTCCCAAGGGGACTAGACCAAGATAAAATGTTCCGCTATTGTAATCATAGTCGTTATAGCCCCAGTTTTTTGATGCGGTGATGTTGCCTTTTGGAGCATAATACATCGTTGCTCCATCTTTATAAAGTCCGGGGTCATAGGTCCATGTGCTGTTGCTTCCGGAAGTTTCGAACATGAATCTTGTGGTGGCAATCTCGTCGTTTCCGTACCAGAAATCCGTCCAGTTGCGGAAGCTGGCGTATGCGGTGAACGAAGTGGAGAAGCCTGTATACATTTTGCCGATATATTCAGCGGAGGTCGTGTTAAAAGTTGGACTTTGTGTGCCGTTACCGCTATGGGACACATTTAAATAGTGTGTAGCACCCCATGAGCCGCCACTGAAGCTAATCGGCCAGCCGTAATTATACTCCCAAAGCAGGGGATCAAGCGTTTTTCTCTCCCAGTCAATTTCGCACTTGCTGTCGGCTGTGTCCAGTGTGTCCAGCTCTCCCCCGCCGCTTACCTGTGTGCCGCTTATTTCACCGGTGGCAACCTGGGCATCCGCTTGTTCAACCACTTGGTTTGAAACATCAACGGCAGCTACATTATATAATTCACTGGCAAGATTTGTGGACTCGGCTGTGTTGGTGTTATAAAGACCCACAACGCATTGAGAATCAGATATGGAGGAGCTGTCGTCCCCGTTGCCCCGAAGGTTTGAAAGCTCAACGGTAAGAGTTTTCTCCTCCGTCTGCTCTATTTTGTCGTTAACAAGCTCTATTTCAAGCTCTGCCGTGGATTGTCCGGCAGCAAAATAGAGCGTTCCGGAGCTTTCAACATAGTCCTTACCGGAAACAGCGGTGCCGGAAACAGTCGCCCAGTCCACAGACAGGGCTTTAACAAGGCTTCCGGTGCGTGTTACACTCAGACTTGCCGTGCCGATGGATTTATCAAAAGAAATCTCGGCAGCATCAAAGCCAATCTGAGACGGAGCATCGTTATCCATGTCGTTAGCCTCTACACGAAGCAGCGTGGTGTTCATGGATTTCATCACCTCGCCGCCAATAGAGCCAAGCATGGTAAAGGTTGCAAACTCGTCAGCCTCGGCAATATCATCGCCCTTGGCTTTTATATGTATTTCCTTTTGCAGCTCTCCCTCTGCAAAACACAGCTCAAAGAGCATACCGTCATAAACGCTGCTGCCCTGATAAAGGTCGAGAGCCTGATATGTTGGGGTTTCGTTAAGCACTATGTCCTCGGGCATTTCCTCAAGGACTTCAGGCTCGGGCTTTTCGTATTTTACACCGTTAAAGGAGGTGGTGCAAAAGCGCACTTTGTCCTGGGTATAGACGCAGCGGAAATCATATTTTTGAAGATCCTCGTCGCTCACAGGCAGCTTGCCCGTGTCAGAGGATTCAACAAGCATCCACTCTTCGTCGTAAAGTGCGTACCACTCGTATTTTTCCGCTTCCTTGGTGAGGTTCGGCCAAATAAGGGTGCATTCCTCACCCTCGCCGTCAACTCCCGCTTCGGCCTTTAGCACTGTGCCGGACACCTCCGGTGCCTCGGGCATGCCCCATTGCTGATAGCGGGTTATGGCCAAGGGCTTTTCTACGGTAAGCTCAACATCGTCTGCGGACAAGGCAGAGTAGAAGTTCAGGGTACCGTCCTGATTGCCGAGAACCGCAGGCATGTACTGGAAAATTGCCGACGCCTTGCCCTTGGCTCCGCCGAGACGGAACACCGTTAGCACCAGCTCCTGGCCATCCTCGGATGTGCTCAGCTCGCTATTTTCCAAAACGAAAATACCATAGGGGTATTTGGCTTCCCAGCTCTCGTCAACCTCTGTTGTATTCCCGTCCTTGTCTGTAATAAGGAAATTGTCTCCTGCGGTGGTAATGCTGCCGGCATCTTTGCTGCCTGGTGCATATGCCAATGCTCCCCCGGCAAGCTCAAAAACCATGCTAAGGGATATTAGGCAGCAGACCACACTTTTCATGATGTGTTTACTCATTTTTATCCTCCTCAAAACATTCGCCTACTAAAATGCGGACAATCAATTTGTTTAAAACCGCAAACAATAAATGGATCTTCAGTACTATGCCTTCTTACTGTCGGTCATACCGCCAGGTACGCAAAATAGGCTTAGTCATATGATTTGCATAGAGTCCAATAATTCGTTAACTGTTATTTTAATTTCTATTTCTCCGTCCTTCCACATAAGTGTGTCCTGACAAAGAACGGCTGCTTTGAAAAGACTCTCATTTTCAAGAGCAGCAAAGCGAAGTGAATTTAAGCGGTGACTCATATCAACAGTTGCAGAGCTGCCGTTGGCAAAGCTCAGCAGTATTCGATACCTTGGCAAAATTTCCATTGCGATTACAGCCGTGCTCATAAAACTCCCCCTTTCATCAAAAAACACAGGAATTCTCTACATTATCATTGTAAAGAAATCCTGTGCTTTTTTGTATCCCCCAAAAGGGGGGTTATGGGTAAAATTGTCTATTTTAGCAGCTCAACAATGCGGCTGCGTCGGTCAATATTTGCCTTTTTGAAAATGCTGCGAATGTGGCTTTTAACGGTTTCCTCCGAGATAAACAGCTTTTTTGCAATCTCCTTATTGTGAAAGCCCTGTGCCGCCAGCTCTGCCACCTCACGCTCTCGCTCAGACAGTTCCTCAGCTTGATCGGGCAAGGTGTTAATCATGGCGAAAATTCGGCTTTCGTCTGCCTTTGTGTAGCGAATGTTCATTGCCTTAATCTGAGAAATTGCCTCCTCATGCCTGCTCCTTATGGAAGGGAACAAAAACAGCACTGATAAATAGCTGCGAAAGCAGGCAAGAAAAGTAAAATTCCTGTCCTTCTCCGCAATATCCAGAGATTTATCAAGCCATTCCGCCGCTTTAATGGGGTGAGCAATGGCAAGATAGCAAAGGGAAAGACCAACGTACATAAAGTTTCTTGTGGACAGAGAAATGAGACGGCTGTCCATTGTCAGGGAAATTTCCACGCTGGCAATAGCTTTTTTATACTGCTTTTTGAGAATCAAATCGGTGACACGGTTTGTCTTAATCATGAAATTTGTGAAGGTAAGGTCGTCTAAGGCGTCAGCCTCCCCCCGTGTCCAATCAGCAGATTGGCTCGGCTCCATCATCAGCCCCAAAAGGTAGCCACGGACCGTCTCCGTCATCAGACGGTTGATGGCGGTGCCCTTTAAAAAGGTATAGGACAGCGCCTTGGTTTCAAGATATTCAATGGCTCTTTGCAGTGACAGCATGTCCGCCTGGTAAATGGCATTTATCCCCCGCAAAAGGGCCGCACCATAGGTTACGCTGGCGTTTTGGCTTTTTTCCGAAATAAGCGCCGCCTTATGGGCGAAAATGTCGGACTGGTCATAATCACCCTGAACACTTAGAGCCTCGCCCATGTAAAGCTCATAGGCCCCCGCACCATGGTCATTTGTAAGGCGATTATAAACAAGGAGCATTTCCCGAAGGCTTTCTGCCTCCTCCATCATTTGACCGGGCGTTGAGTAAAATAAATACCACATGGAGGTGGTGCCAAACATAAAGGGGTCACGTTTATCAATTACCTGTGATGGGCCCTGCATAAGAGTCTCGGCCTGCAGATAGCGGTTTTTCATTTCCACCGTGTTTGGAAATTCCGAAAAGGCCGATATCAAAAACCACTCTCCCAGCATGTGGGTGTCTCCGCTTTTTTCGATAATGCCGCAGCTTTTTTCAATTGCCTTCGCAAATTCATCGAACTCCGCACCGGCGTATAGTGCCATGCATAGCCGGAGCATGGAAACGGGATGCTTTGCCAAAATTGCCTCAGGGCAGGTATTTAAAACCTTTTTTGCAAGGGCGGTATAAGAAGCGCCGTTGAAATCCTCGCTAAGAAGGCCGGTCAGCTCGCAGGAAAGCAGCCCATCGTAATCCCCAACCCTGAAAAAGCACTCCACTGCATTTTTATTTTCACCTATGCGCCTGTACCATTGCCCTGCCTCATGAAAAACGCTGAATCTAAAATCGTCGTCTTTCAAAGACAGCTGCTTAAGCAAGAAGTTCCTTAATATCTCATGGGGATAGTAGCTATATGCATTCTCATCATATCTTAAAAGTGGAACTCTGCTGAATATATAGGTAAGCTTATCCGCATATGCGGGCAAAAGATAGTAAATCTGTTCCTGACTCAAAAAATCAAAAACCGAGGCCCGGAGGATTATTTCCTTTTCAAAGGGCTTTAGGTTGCGATAGAAAAGCTCAAGCAGCAGAGCATCTATGCTTTTAAATTCCGCAAGCTTTCCCGGATTTTCTTTTATTTGCTGAAGATAAAGATAAACCGCCGCCGCCCATCCTTCGGTGCGTCCAAAAATAAATTCTGCCTGAGAATCGCTTAAGGCTAAATTGAGCGTTTGTGCAAAGCTTTTTATGTCATTACTATCCAAAGATAAATCCCTATAGTTTATATAACAAATGGGACTCGTGTTTTTTAAGGATGAATATATTCTTCCAAAGTTTTGCGAAATAAGGATAACATGAAGTCCATCCTTCTTGCGCTGAGCTAAGGCTTGAAGAATTGGTGCTTGCCAGCTTGAAATTGCAAGATGGAAATTATCTAAAATGAGATAGCAGTTTTCCTCCACACTAAGCTCTTGAATCAGCCTTGCGGCAATGGGGGCGTTGCTGCGGTTTAAAAGTCCAAGCTCCCGAAGGGCTGCACCTGTGGATGCATCCAGCTTCCCGATTTGGCTTATAAACCAATCCGCACTTCCGTCCTGCGCACTTTCAACCGAGGTATACCACTGGATGTTGGCGCTTTTATCCATATCAATTCCGTAGCGTATGGCGGTTGTTTTGCCATACCCTGCGGGAGCCTCCACCAGAGTGAACGCACAATTGGAAATCATCCCAAGTTTTTTCATCAGCTTTGGAGAAAAGTACTTTTCCGACATAAACGTCTCCTTACTACTCAAAAGCGCCAGTTTTGTGTTTCTTTTTTTATCTTACCACTTTTTTCGTGAGTTTTAAAGTTGTTTTTCAATTGTAATAAAAATTGGGGTTCAAATAGGCAGAAGGGCGGCTGTTCCAAAATGGAACAGCCGCCCTTCTGCGTAAGCTTTCACAATGGGGCACGATTAAATTATGCCTAAAATTATTTTAAGCCTGTCCAGGTTTCATCACCGCTTGTGTCGGCGGTGTGGTCGTGGGCGTTGGTGGCCTCCATAATGTCATAGTACGCCCAGTGGGATTTTGCGAGGTCGGTGAACGTCTTTATGCCGGATGCGGAATCCACGAAATCCTTATCAGCGGAGCGACCCAGCATATGGTTCACGATGGTCATGACCTGGGCACGGGTGATGGTGTCCTTGGGGCCGAATTTTCCGGTGGAATAACCGTTAATCCACCCCAGAGACGCCGCAGTCATCACGCTGTCATAAGACCAGCTTCCCGCAGTCACGTCAGGGAAAGATACGGTATAGTCCATGCTGCCCGCCTTCATCTTGGTTGCAAACCGAACCGCAATGGCGCAGAACTGCTCACGGGTGATGGAATCGCTCCAGCCGAATTCACCGTTGGAGTAGCCCGCGATGATACCCAGAGATGCCAGCGTACCCACCGCCTTGGAGCACCAGAGGGTCTCCGGCACATCGGGGAAGGACTTGGTGATGGTGACATCCTTGTTCAGCAGAAGATTGTAGAACATCTGCGCCACCTCGCCACGGGTCATGTTGCGCTCAGGGCCGACGGTGACGTCCGAGTAACCGCTGATATAGCGGATGTGGTCGTCGGTCTGGAGCAGGTCGGCCACGCCGGTGTCAGAAGGATTGAGGGGCGTTTTGACAAAGCTCGCCGTCACTGTGACATTGGCTGCCGGCATTTCAAAGGTGTAGCTGCCATCCGAATTCTTCGTCCCACGAACCGACTTGCCGTCGGCATCAGCGACAACCAGCTCCTTCAGCGAATAGCCGTCGTCCGGGTGAATCGTAATAGTGACGCTCTTTCCGGCTGCCGCCGTGGCAACGGAAGATACAGCCGCACCGCCGGTGGCAGGGTTCACGGTAACGGTGTAGGCTGGGCTGATACCGCCGCCGCCACCGCCGGTTCCACTACCGCCACCGCCGCCGGGAATTTCAGTGCCGCCCGCAGGGATGATTTTCCACGTCTGTGTTGCGGTGGCGACGCCTGACAGGGTGTAGTTGCTGCTGCTCAGGCCGGTGACTTGGGCGGTATAGTCGCCCTCGTCTGTTTCGGTATTGCCCTGCACGGTGAGCGTCAACGTGTCGCCGTTGACGAGATTGCCCGCCGTGGGGGTGATGGTGAGCGGGCTGCCGGTATGTACCCGCCGGACATAGTCCCAGGTGATGGTCACCGGGCGAGGGGAAACGGTGAGCAGTGACGCTCCCGACAGCGAAATGCTGTAATTAGGGGAGGAGAGCTTGTCCGCCCCTTCCACGGTGAGCGGGTAGCTTCCGACGTTGCCGTAGCGGGCATAGTCGGTGGTTACGTTCACAAGCTCCTTGCCGGAAATCACGCTGTCCGTCTCGCCGTTTTGAAGCCCCGCAAATCGCAGGTTGGCGCTCTGGAAGCTATTGCCGTAAACAAGGGTGGCAGCGGCTTCCAGCGTCACCGGTGCCCTTGTGATGCTGACAGTGGCAGCCTGGGTAGTGGTCTGCTGCTGGACACCTTGGGAGTCCACCCCGCTGATTTTGCAGGTGTATTCACCGCTGTCAGCCACATTTTTAACCGGATAAATCTGCTTGCTTGCGCCCTCAATGGCACTGCCGTTCCAATACCACTGATAGCTTCTTGTGCTTTCGAGCATATCCCCGGCGGTGAGCGTGGCTACCAGATTGTGCGCTAAGCCGTCGTATGCTCCCGAGTAGCTTGTGATGCCGGTCTGATAGCCAACTGCCTTCCACACAGCGTAGAGGGGAACGGTGACGCCGTTTTTCGTGGCAAGATCGGTATACAGCGTTTGACCAAGGTCATAGGTCAGTGCGCCGTTTTGAGAACTGCTCCAGCCCACAAGCTCATAATTTTCCCTTTCAAGCCCCGCCCCCCTCGACAGGCTGAATTCTTCCGTCCAGCAGTCCTGTGGTACGCTGTAAAAAGCTGAGTCACCGGTCTTCCACTTGCCGCCGTTGCCTTCATAGCGAATGGTGTACTGATTGGTACCCCAGACGGCATTCAGAACCGTTTGCTCCTGAATGGGAAATTGCGTGAGCCCTGCTGGTGAATAGTCCGCCGCAGCGGCATTGGGGTCGGTGCTCCAGCCGAGGAAGGTGTAGCCGTTTCTGGTGGGGCTGTTTGTAAAGTCCAGCGTTACCAGCTGATTTATGCTGTAGCTTGCGCTGGCAGGTCTGCCTGTGCCGCCGTTTGCGTCAAAGGACAGCGTCACCTTTGTGTCGTTGCGGATGACGGCATACAGCTGAACCGTGCCGCCGTTATTCCACAGTGCGTTCTTTTCTACGCTCTGCTCGGGGGTGTATACAACCGTCTGCGCCAGCGGATTTGTGTCCCAGCCGACGAGGCTGAAACCGGTGGGAACGTCAGCGCCCGCCCCAGTCCCGCTATAAATTCTAACGTCGGACTGGTCATAGTTCAGTGTTTGGGTATGTGGCAGTGCGGCGCCGTCCTGATAGTAGACGACGGTGTATTTTCTGGGCGTCCACTTGGCATAAAGGGTCGTGGCGGCTGAAAAATCGGAATAGAACAGTCCGTTCAGCTCGGCGGAATAATATTGCGTTCCGCCGCCATCTTCCCCGGTGAAGTAGCCGCCGAAGGTGTAGCCCTCCCTTGTGGGGCTTACGGTGATGGTGGGCATGGGCTGACCGTAGGTGGCGGTGAGCTTGCCGGTTTGACCGATGCCGCCCCCATGATCGAGGGTAAGTTCGGCAGAGCCGGCCGTCCATGCGGCATAGAGGTGAACCTCGCCGTTTTGCTGGGCGCTTAGATTCTTAACGCTCTGCGTAACCGTATAAGCTGCACCGCTGTCCGGCATGGTGCTCCAGCCTGCCAGGGTGTGCCCGGGATTTATGAAGGTTGCGGAGCAATTTAGCGCCTGGGCTGTGCCATAGGTGAATTCCTGCTTGTTGGTGTTCACGTCGTCATTGCCGTTGTGGAAATAAACCGTGTAGGTGTTGGACTCCCACATGGGCACAAGGTTGACATCTGCGGTGATGGCGGCGGTTTCATTATTTGTGCCATTCACATAAGTGTTCGTGCCGTCCGTCCAGCCGGTGAACTGATAGCCCACCTTGACCGGTGCGGGCTGATACACCACGGGCGCTTTTTGCCCCTTAAGATACTCGTTGGTGTCCCTTGGAACAATGCCGGAGCCATCGTTTGCAAAATAGCTCACGGTATAGGTGGGGTTTTTCAACCAGATGGCATAGAGCACGACGGAGGTCGTCATGGTCAGGGTGCTCATTCCGGCCGCCGTGTAGGTTGGGTTAATGTCGTTGGGTGCTGCGTTCCAGCCGAGGAAGGTGTAGCCGGTGCGGCTGGGTGGGGTGAAGTCCAGGGTGACAGTGTCATCCTTGGCGACGCTGACGGAGGACGGCGCACCGGTGCCGCCGTTGGCGTTATACACAAGTGGGAATGCGGTTTCCGGCTCCCAAACGGCGTAAAGTGTGATGGTTTCGGCTTTATTTGTGAGGTTTAGAACCGTCTGCCCGTCTTGATATACCACGCTGTCGCTGGCGTCGCTGGTTGACCAGCCCAAGAATTTATAGCTCGCATCGTCTGTCGTGGCTGCAGTCAAGGCCTCTGCTTTATCAAATGTCAGCGTTTGCGTGGTGCTGCTTGAGAGTGCGGGAGTGGTGCTTTCAAAGCTGACCGTATAGGTGATGGGCTCCCACTTGGCGTAAAGAATGGTATTGCTTGTTTCTGAAATCGTGTCAATCGTTGCGTCAAAGCGCACCTCTGTACTATCGCCCTTTTCCCAGGCGGTGCAGGTATAGCCTGTTCTCGTGAGCAGGGTACTGCCGTTGGCTACGGTAACGGAGCCAGTTTCGGCCGAAGGAACTGTGCCGGATTTCCAGGTACCGCCGTTGGCGTCATAGCTGACGTAATATATCTGTGCATTGCCCCAGACGGCATACAGGGTGATATCCTCGGTCAGATTGCGCAGCTTCTGCCCATCCAGATAGCTGGGAGCTAAAGCATCAGCGGTGGTTGACCAGCCTAAAAAGCATTTTGTGTCCGGCGCTGTGAAGCCGTTGGCGGTCAGCGCCTGCGCATCCTCACCATAGGTGAAGGTTTGGGCATCCATGTCGCCCGTGCCAGTGTTGGCATCGAAGCGAACGGTATGTCCCTCGCCCTTCCAATTAGCTGTGAGCACGACATTTGCGGAGAGATTTGTGAGGGTTGGCGCAGAGTCGCCCTCGCTGGGCTTGGCATAGTCAGTCGTTCCGTCCGTCCAGCCGTCGAAGGTGTAATTTGTGCGGGTGGGCAGGTTGTCAAACTGAATTTCCACCTCCGCACCTGTCTTGTAGCGCCCGCTGCCCGGAGCGGCAGCGTTCCAAGTACCGCCGTTTGCGCTGTAGGTAACGGTGAAGCTGGGCAAATTCCACACGGCGTAGAGGGTAACCGCCCCCTCGGTGGCGAGGTTTTTGACGCTCTGCTGATCCGTATATTCCGGGAAAACGGCGTCGACGCTGGTGCTCCAGCCGAGGAAGGCATGGGAGCCATAAGTAAACGTATTGTCGGCCAGCGCAACCGTATTATCATAGGTAACATTTTCTTGGTCGGACATTGTGCCGCTGCCGCCGTTTGCAATAAATTTGATGGTATAGGTATTCGCCGTCCACTTGGCAACATAGCTCTTGTCCCCAAAATCTGTTGCGGTAATTTCCGTTACGCTTACTTGTCCCGGGTCATTTTCGGCATGCCAGCCGCCAAAGGTGTAGCCCGCCCGGGTAACGTTGGTGGGCAGGGTCGCACCGCCGCCGTAGATATAAGAGGTCACATTGTCCTCGGTGACTGTGCCGCCGTCTGTGTTCAGTGCAACGGAATAGGTCTGCATGGTGTAGCCGCCAACGGTGATGGTCTGCGCCACCGTCGGGGCGACGACGTTGTAGGTAAAGCTCTTGCCGCTTGCGTCGGTCGCAGCGGCGGGGGTCACCTGCTGCACGCCGTTAATGGCCACCCAAAGCCCGGTACAGTCGATGTAGGCGGGCAGCTTGAGGGTGAAGCTGTAATCTGTGCCATAGTCGGTGTCAGCGGGGGCGGGGTCAAAGCGGTATTCACCCTGCGCCGCAGTGGGATAGCTGATGGTAAGCTTGGCGGGCGCCCACTGGGCATAGAGAATCATGTCCTCGCTGCCCATAGTAAATTCCGTGGTTTCGCCGGATTTATAGCTTGCGCCGCTGCCGTCCATCTTGGTGTTCCAGCCGGTGAACACATAGCCGGTGCAGGTGGGGGTGTTTTCAAACTGCACGTCAACCGTGTCGCCCTCCGCCGGGAACTGCTTGTCCTGCTGGGCGGCGAAGCTGCCGCCGTTGGCATTGTAGCTCAGCGAGGGATTCAACTTCCAAATTGCGTAAAGGGTGTAGGAGTGCTGAACATCGTTTATGGTCATGCCCTTTGCGGTAGAATAGGTCGGCTCCGCTGCGTTTGCGTCCGTGCTCCAACCCAGGAAGGTGTAATTCGCTCTGGTGGGCTCGGTTAGGTTGATGGCATAGTTATCCCCCTTGAACACATTGCCAATGGGGAAGGTGCCTGTGCCGCCGTTGAGGTCATAGGTAAAGGTGTAGTTGTCCAAAATCTGCCATGCGGCGTAGACAACCACCGTCTGCCCCGCAGCCGTTGTCAAGCCCACATGATAGGTCTGTCCGGCCTGATACATTGCCCAGTTCTGACCGTCATAGAGGTTCCAGCCCTGGAAAATGTAGTGCTCCCGGGCGATGTCAATGCCCTCGTCCGCCAGATCCTTCTGGGTGGGGAGATACAGCTCGCCGTAGGTAACGTCGCTGATTGTCTTAATGTAGGTGTTGTTACTGTTTAGATTAATACTGTAGTGCAGGGGCGCCCACTGGGCATAAAGGGTCAGAGGGCCTGCTGTTTGGTATGTTTGTGCGGAGGCCATCTGGTCATCATAATATTTTGTGCCGGTGCCCGCTGCATCGTCGTAATACCCGGCAAAGGTGTAGCCGGGGCGAGTGGGGGGAGTAACGCCGCTGGGCATAGCGCTGTCGTAGGTGGCATCCACTGTCGTCCCGCCCTGCCCACGGTTTGCGTTCAGCGTCACCTGATACTGGTTCGCCGTCCACTTGGCGTAGAGGGTTTGACTGCTTGCGATATCCCACGCCTTCAGCATGTGCATATTTGCATCAAAATACTGTGTGCCGCTGCCGTTTGCGGCGGTGTAATAGCCGTCGAAGGTGTAGCCCACTCGGGTGGGCGGGGTCAGGGATGATACACTGGAGGAACCATATGTAATCGTGGCGGAATTCGAGCCGCCTGTGCCGTTTTGTTTGTCAAAGGTCGCTGTGTATTGATTAATGCGCCACCGGGCATACAGGGTGGTACTGCCTGTGACCAGCCGCTTTGAGACCGGTGCTCCGTTGCCGTCAAACCACTGATACCCGGAGCCGTCATACCAGCCGAGGAAGGTATAGCCGGTGCGGGTAGAAACGGTCGCATACCCCACAAGGGGCAGGTAGTCGTACATATAAACGGATTTTGTGGCATTACTACCGCCGTTGCCGTTTAGGGTGAGCGTTCGTAAAACGTTTATGTTGCCCGTCTGACCTTTGAATACGTTTCTGCTGTCGCCCCGATCGACCACATAGGAGCTGCTTGTGTGTATATATGCGCCGGACTGTGCGTTTGACCGCAGATATACGTTTGGTCCTATGGTAAGGGAGCTGTTGGCTCGTACCTCAACATTGGATCTATCTCCCCGACCCGACCAAGCTTCTACATAATAATCTGTGGTCAAAACAAGCCGAGCAGGCCGAAGCTCAATCCATGCATCGTTAAGTCCGCTCATATCCTTGCCCAAATCAGCGTAAGAAGTCCCCGAATAGGAAAAATGCATACGCCAATATTGTCCCCATTGGCTGTTCCGGTTGATAACATCCATGGCATTGGAGATGTTGTTGCCTTCCCCGCTCCATGTGTTGTATAAATATTCGTTGCCGTATCCGTCGCCATAATAAAGCGACACTGTTGGGTTACTACTGCTTGCCGCCAGCGCAGTGATGCTCATCGCCGGCAGCAGCCCAAGGATCAGGCAGAGCGCCAAAAGCATACTAAGTAATCTCTTTTTCATACAATAATCTCCTCATTTGCAATACGTTCATTACAGCTCCAATTTTTGCACCAGTGGTAAATGCAGTGTTCACATTTTTTATTGGCTTCGCCGTCCTGCTCCTCGATACAAATTTCCTGCTCCTCTATTGCTATCGTTTTCATTTTCTCCGGTGTTATGGGCTTTGTAATGTGCCGATTGCCGCCGTTGAGGCGAATCAGTTCCCGAATTTCCTCGCTGTCTGTCTGCGTGGTGAAAATGATTTTGACTAATGACGAAGATTGCATGATAAGCTTGGAATACTTAAATCCATCAAAGGGCTTGATGGTCAGCGGGAAAAAGATGGCATCAACGTCCTCCCTGTGGCTTAGGTAATATCGGAAGGAGTTGAGCGCATTGTCAAAGGTTTGTACCTCCGCCGTAGTAAACACACTTTTCAAGCTGTTCTCCAACTGCTCCAGCTCACTGTGGTCAGCGTCAACCGCAAGAATAATCAAAGTATTCCACTCCCTTCCAATGCGTTTTAGTTTGATGATTGCAGCGCTGTCCAGACTTCTCCGCTTGCGTTTTTGGTGTAATCGTGGGCATTGGAGGCCTCGCAAATCTGCCCGTACGCCCAGTGCGCCGGGGTCAAATCGGTATAGCTCTTGATTTTGTCTGCAT
Source organism: uncultured Oscillospiraceae bacterium (assembly GCA_964550315.1). Taxonomy (GTDB): domain Bacteria; phylum Bacillota; class Clostridia; order Oscillospirales; family Oscillospiraceae; genus UBA2658. Next base: position 43,650 of record CAZJYY010000004.1, read on the forward strand.
TGTTGCTCACAAAAGCCATATCGCATTGCCTATTCAGCATTCGATTCACAATGGTCACAACCTCGGCACGGGTAATGCCGCTCTCCGGCCGGAAGCTGCCGTCCGAATAGCCGGTTACCCACCCCTTGCTGGCGGCAGACACAATATAGTCCCTTGCCCAATAGTTGTCCGACACATCGCTAAAGGTATTCTCACTGTCCGGCAGCAGAGCGTCAAAGCGGGAGGCAATGACCGCAAACTCTGCTCTTGTAATATGTTTATTTCCGCCGAAGGTGCCGTCTGTATAGCCGGAAATGATACCGAACCGTTCCATGTATCCCACGGCATTTGCGTACCATTCTGTGCCGCTGATGTCGCTGAACGAGGAGGAATAGGTCTTGTCCACATCCATCTGCTCGGTGAGCAGGCGGGAGAACATCACAACCGCCTCGGCCCGGGTCATGTTGCCGTCCGGACTGAATGCGCCGGTGTTGTAGCCCTGCATATAGGCAAAGTGGTCAGCGGTGTTGAGGGTGGGACGGTCTGTTGCTTGAAAAACCGCTTCAATTGTGTGGTTCGCCCTCACATCGGCAAAGGTGTAGCTGCTAACAGCACCCACGCTTACGCCATCCACCTTGACAGCCGCAATTTGGTAGCCCGAAGCGGCTGTAATCGTGAAGCGCTTGTCCGAACCCTCACGCACAGAGAGGTTTCCCGCCGGAGAAATCGCTCCGCCTATGCCCACCGTTGCGGTGATGGTGTAGTAATCATATGAGGAATCTCCGCCTGTGTAAGTCCAGTGAGCATAGATGGTGCTGTCGCTTGCAAATACTGTGTCGGTGGTCACCTCGGTGCCGCCGGTTGCGGCGGTGTACCAGCCGTCAAAGCGATAGCTGCCGCTCCTAGTCGGGGTAGGCAGGGAGTCCAGCTTGGAATCTGCGTTGGTTTTTGCGCTGGTGGGGGTTACGCTGCCGCCGTTCGGGTCGAAGGTCACAGTGGGGTTTTCAGCGTAAGCGATGGAATAGGTGGAGAACTTGCACAGCCGTGCCGTGATAGTATCCTTATCCGCATTGACCGTCATGTACTCGCCGTTTGCATTGGGGATTTCCGTGATTTTGTCCACCTGTGTGCCGTGATAGCGGAAAATCGCATAGCCGTCTTTTCCTTGGAGATTTTCCGGCAGGTGGAACACCACTGTGATGAGGGAGATACCGTGGTCAGTCGGGTCTATCTCCGTGATTTTTACAGGCTCCTCTTCGTTGACTGTTTTTAACACATCTGTGTCCATGATGATACCCTTGACCATGCCGTCCTCGGTTATGGCGGTTTTCACATCATCTGCATTATCCGAACTTTCATTTTCAGAAACCTTTAGCTCAATGAGAACAAAAGTGTTGGCATCGGGCGCGCCAACGGTCTTGGCGATGTCATCCAGCCCGCCGGCCTCTACGTTGGGGGTTTTTGTGCCCTCTGTGGTGACCACGCTGTTATAAATGCTGCTTGGCAGGACAACATTCTGGGCAATTGAGTGGTTTATGATGTCCACGAGCACTGTGGTGGTGATTGTGTTATCCGAGCCGCCGGTAACAGCGGAGGAAACCACCAGATTATAGGTTCCCGACGGTACGTCCTTGACCAGATATTCATAGGGGTTTGTCTCGCCGGTCACAGTGGCATCGTACCTCACGCCGTTGCGGATGAGATATGCCGTGGGCTTGCCGTCCGCACCGGTAATCTCTCCGCCAACATCGTAGGTCGGCTCGTTTTTGACTTCAAAAATAATTTTCCCCACGCTTCTGCCGCCGTACCAAACATAGGCTTCCGTGGCTGTGCAGGCCTTGGTTTTTTGCACGGTGAGCCGGTTGCCGTTTTGGAAGCTCGTCACCGTCAGACCATCAATCGCCACAAAGCTATCGGCGGCAGATGAGAGTGTAAAATGCTTCGCCTGTACCATAGTGGGGTCGGACACCACGCCCTCTGTGTCCCCGAGCGCAAGGATACTCACATCGTCAGAGGCTGTGGTGGTGTCGGTAGCGCTTGCGGCATAATACAGGCTAACCGTGTTATCTGCGCCGACCTTTGTCCACGGAGCAACGAGAAAACCATTTGTCACCACAGCATCGTCATAGCTGAGTATGGCATAATCCTTCACACCGTCGGTGTCCGGCACATAGGCGGCGGGGTCAACGCTGTAAACGCCGCCGATGACGGTGAGTGCGCCTGCGGGATCAGCGAACCCCAGCACAACGTCGTTATGTCCATCTCCGTCTGAATCCCATGTATAGCTGTCTGAGGTGACGTAAAGAGTATCGCAGACAAAATATGTATCCTTTCCCGAAAGCGTAATATTTTTACCGGAAAGGTTCATAATTCCTGTTTGTGCAGGCTTTTCAGCATTCTTATTTACAGTGATGTCAGAAAAAGTAAAGCTCGCTGTCGCATTGTCGCCGTTTTGAAGGCGTTCGTCCAGATAGATTCCGTTGTCACGGGCGGTAATGTTCACATCGTGGAAGGCGTTTAGCCAAACATTTTCAAGCCAATGGTACTTATACTTGGTTAAATCTATCACAAACCTTGTGTTCGTCCCGGCAAAAAAGCCCTCTACTCTTGTTGTCAACAAATCATCAAGTGCAGCTACAAAGGTTGCCCCGTTTACTGTCACCATTCCGTTTGGTACTTGCAGCGGCGACACCCTCTGAGAACTGAGTGTACTGCCGTTAATCGTAATGCTGCTTGTTTCCCGATATGAGTAGTCCACATACATGGCGGCATAATTGGCATCCAATATAACCTCTTCACCTAATACACTGGTTGCAATAGTCGGTGTATAGTTTGCTGGTCTAACCGCCAAAGGATAGCTATCGCCCTCCTGATAAATGCAGGCATGTACACTGGAGTCAGAGCGGTTAATTATCTTCACCTTACCGTCAATGATCAAATCACCGTAATTTACAATATTATGCGCACTTGTTCCATTGTTGGTAATTCTGCTTTCAGCGTTGTCACCATTGGTAATATGCAGCTTCGCATTAGCGCCAACGACAATGTTGATCTGCTGACAACTTAAATCATTGCCGTTTAGATCAAGCGTTACATCAGAGGCTGACGGCACACGGAAAGAGAGCATTCCGTTATCTAAATCTTTAGTTAGTGTCATATTTTCTGTCAGTGGAATTGCAACGGTTCCGTTTGTTCCTTTGCATACTAATCTTTTTGCAGAGCTTGAGGTAAACCACACCGGAGCATTTGCACCTTGAATCACGCTGCCTGAAGCACTTACCACAGCATCGTCACGAACATACGCAGCCGCCCCTGTTCCGCTGCTTCTAATGGCATACAAATTCCCGCCTAAGGCAAGGCTTTCCTCTGACCAATCGCCTATTACATTCAGAGTACCGATCACTTCCGCAGTCGAAAAGGAGGCCAAAGCAAAAAAGCTTTTATGTGTGGACAGCTTGGCCGCTTCCGGGGCAACAATAGTACAATATTCAACAACAACCTTGCCGCCGCCACTGGCAGCTATCCCGGTATTAAGAAATTTTCCGTCCTCAGTTGACAGCATAACCATTTTTCCGGTCTTTTCGATGCTGCTATCTGTAACCGTTAAAACAGAATTTGCACCGGATATATAAAGCCCATAAACCGTATTTGCGTTGTAGGAGCAATTCATGGTATATCCGTTGAAGTCGAAGATGATACTTTTATTAGCAGTGGTAAAGGCTCTCGCTTCACTGCTGGGCGTTGTGATATCACTCTTAAGCTTTATCGTATCGCCGCTTTGGGCTTTGGTATAGGCGCCCTTTACCGTTTTGTATTCCGCCCCCTCGGCTCTGACGGCGCTGTCATTTGCGGCAGAGCTGCTGACATACAGCGTCACCTCGCCCTCGGCCATTGCAACGCTTGGCAGCAGGCTGAGCATCATACAAAGTGCGAGTAAAAGGCTGAAAAATCTTTTCCTCATATCATTCTCTCCTCATTCAAAATTTTTGTGCTTGCATCCGGTTTTTTGCCAGCAGAAATTGCAGGCGCTGCCTTCCGTCCAGCTCCTCAGGGCAAATCTCCTGCTCCTCCATCGCCAACGCCCGGATTTCCTCTGGTTTTATGGACTTCCCGCATGGCGATTATCTGATAACATCCTAATTTTACGAAACCATGACATCAAAATGACAACAAAACCCCCTCGATTTCGTGTGAAATCGAGGGGGTTAATAAAATTTTTTCTCAGGCCGGCTACTACTCGCCGAACTTGGATATCAGCGCTGCCGCCGTAAATTCCGCCCAGGAATAGTCCGCCATGTATTCGCCGGTAAAGCTATTGAGTACCGTGGTATCGCCGGAGAGCGCCAGATAGTAATCGCAGTCGTACAGCCCGGAATCCATGATGATGGAGTCGTTTGTTTCGCTGATGATATGGGCCGCGCCCGCTTTTTTAAGCGATTTCAGCATTTCACTGCGGAAGGCGGCGAGCTGCTTTTGCCGGGAGCGGTCATACTGCCCATCATCCCACAGAATATCGGCCAGCTTGCCCGCCGCGCATTTGGCGCCGCGACGATCCACCAAATACGCCAGCAGCTCCTTGGACTTCGTCCTGCTGAAGGAAACCGGCACATCGTCCACAAAAATTTCAAAGGAGCCGAAGCATTGAATGCGAATTCGCTTGCCGGGGACTGTCCGCTGGGACGGATTGCGGAGGTTATCAAGCTCCGTGCGGATTTTTTCCTTGGAGGCCGGCTTCATCACATAGCCGCTGGGGCGCAGGGAATATGCCTCCTGGGCATACTGGGAAAAGCCGGTGACAAACACAATGTTCGCCCTCGGCGCACGTTTTTTGATGTGGTACGCCAGCTCCAGTCCGCCCATGTCGGGCAGCTCAATGTCGAGAAAAGCGACCTCTGGGGCGGGGCCGCCCTCGTCCATCGCTTGAAGCAGCTCCTCCCCGCAGGTAAAGCTGTGCAGCCGGCAGCCCGGTTCGGCTGCGGTAATGGCCCGGGTCAGCATTTTTAGCTGGAGGGGCTCATCGTCTACGGCGTAAAAAATCATAGCTTTTCCCCCTTCGGTATGGCAATGACGGCAATTGTGCCAACGCCCCGGGTGCTTTCGATGGTCAGCGTGCCGCCGCTCATGCGGGCAAGGCGGTCACGGACGTTCTCAATCCCGATGTGTGTGCGCCCATCGTCATGGGGCTGCATGGGGTCGAACCCTGCGCCGTTGTCCTCCACCGTGACCACAAAGGCGGCGTCGGTTTCACGGGTGGAGATTTTCACCGTGCCCCCCGCCTTCGTTTTGGTCACGCCGTAGCGCACGGCGTTTTCCACAATGGGCTGCAAGGTCAGCGTGGGCAGGCGAAACAGAGTGGTTTCAATGTCGTAGGCAACGTGCAGCTTGTCCGGGAAACGCAGCTGCTCCAGCGAGAGGTAGTGCTGGGTATGCTCCAGCTCCTTGTCAAAGCCGATGGGCTTATCCATGGTCAAGGAGTCCATATTTCCACGCAGGAACATGGAGAAGTTCTCGGTGGCTTTTTCGGCGGTGGCCGGATCGTCACGGCACAGGCACTGGATGGAGCTGAGGGCGTTGTAGAGAAAGTGGGGCTGTATTTGGCTGAGCATTACGGCAATGCGGGATTGGGTCAGTTCCGTTTCCAGCCGCCGCTTTTGCTCCGCCTCCTGCCGCTGCAACGCCGCCAGGCGGAGGAGCTGCTGAAGCTGGAGCAGGACGGTCAGCAGCACACCCATGGATGCGGCAACACGCATGGGAATAAAGCGCCAATAATAATTGAGATATTCCAAAAGCAGCGCAAGAAAAACAGGCAGGAAGGTGAGAAGCGTAAACCGTGCGTTCCGGTTCTTTCCCCGCAGGCCGTCATACGCCAAGCAGAAAAGACCGAACAGCGTTCCCGCTGCGCCCAATGCGCCAATGGGAAGCTGGGTGGCATACAAATCCGCAATGCCAAGGAGCTGCGTCAAGAGCCCGGCGGCGCAGGCCAGCAGCATCACCACGGACACGGCGCTCATCCATTTGCGCAGCCTGAAATGCTCCAAATTGCTTGTGAAATAGAGGCAGAGCGCCGGAATGATGAGCAGCACCGGCAGGACATCCAGCAGGTTGCACAGAACCGGATTATGGATCAGCAGGGGCAGGTAGGAATAGAGGGTATCCGAAAGCACATAGAAGCCGCCGCAGAGCGCGAAGAAGGAAAACGACAGCACACGGCGGCGCATGGCTTTATTGTCGTCACGAAACAGCACGGCAATGACCAGCATTTCCAGACCAAGCATCATGATAATCAAGCCGATCACTGTGCCAAACCCACGCTGGGAGAGCAATGCGGTATACGGTTCATATCCATGCCCGACGGTCATCCGTGTCAGAAACTTGGAAATACCGTCGGGGGAAAGCTCCGTGTAATAGTTCTCCAGCTCCATTTCCACCAAATCGCCGGTGGTGAGCCCGGGCGATGCATAAAGCCGGATGGCTTGCCCGGAGGTGCGTGAAAACGCCGGAAAGGTTCCGGCCGCACCAAAGGACAGCACCGCTTCTCCGTTGATGCGCACCGTGGCCCGCAGATTGTTGGGGACAAAGGTCAGCAGCATATTTTCGGGGATGCTCTGGGAAAAGTACCCCCGGATATGGACGAGCTCAGCGCCGGATTTTACAGGCGTCCCGTCCTGCTCCAAGGGCAGCCACGAAACCCCATCCGTGCTGTATTCGCCCACGATGGATACAGCGGTGGTTGTGACCGTCTCGCTCGGCAGGCGAAAACCCCAGACTCCGACCAGTAAAACGCCCAATAGCAGAAAGGGCAGCACCACCGCAGTATATAAAATTTTTGTTTGAGCGCTCTTTCTCATATGCGTTCCTCTTGTCACAAATTAAGATGTTGATATACCATTTTACTTCATGAAACAATAAATTGCAATTACCGCACCAGTATTAACGGTTAGACTTCCTCCGGCAAGCCGATTGCATAGCGCACATATGCTGCGGTTTGAACGGTCACGGTGTCTACAATCAGCTCCGCATTGGCATCCACTCATATCATGCTGTTATCAGATATTGTCTCACCGTTCAGCGCCCTAATCGTTAGCAAACCGCCGCCATTCAGCGTTGTGGTACCACCGGTGATTTTGAAAATGCGTGTGTCTGATTCAGTGATGTTGGTGCGGGTAATAGTGTGCCCATTCGTGTTGATTGTCAAGCTTTTACTAATAGTTATAACCGCACTGGTTTCCACGTCATCTTCCAGCTTCACCGTCTGACCTTCTGTGACCGCATTGATGGCGGCTTCGAGGGTTTCGTAGTTGCTGCTGCCGATGGTGGCGGCAACGGTCTCCTTAAATGCCAGCGGCTCATAGACCACACTAACGCCGCTAATTGTGACGATGAGGCAGACGTTGCCGGGGTCGGTGATCCATGCGCTCTCCCCTGCATTCGTAAGATGTAGCTTGCCGTCAGAGTCAAGATACTGATCGTCAACCGCATGCGTCAGAACAGTATCGCCCTGCCGCACGGTAAAGCTGACATCTCCCGCGCTGCCGTTACTGGGATAACCCACGAAAATCTGATAGCCGCTGGCGGAGTCGCCAAAGACGTGGGGTGTGCCGAGGTCCACGGTTCCAAGCGTGATCCCCGAAACATTTCCGAATATCTGTCCGCGAACCGTGGCTGTGCCGGTTGTACCTGTGATGGCGTAGCCGTTGTTGCCATTGTCGTAGATATACACCGGATTTGCACCGATGTTCACGCTTGCCGCGCGGTTGTAGTCGGAGACGGTTATCTCATAATCCTTAGCAACAGACAGGCCGGAGATATCGGCGTTGCCCTCCACGCGGACGTTCATTGCAATCTCCGCCGTATTGGATGCGGCAATTGTGCCGTCCGTGCCGGTGCAGAGCTGGAACTCGGGGGAGGTTGTGGCAGTGGTTGTTCCATCTGGCATTTTGCACGCACTGTGGTTGCCACCGTTAGACCAGTCGAAGCTTTCATCATGCTTTGCATCGCAGTTATAGCGGATATTGGCACTGAACCAGTTTTCGTCTTGGGTTTCTCCGTAAGTACCGCTGACAACCACTCCATTTAACGTAAAGCTCTCGTCGCTGCCGCAGGAGATGCTTGTCGGGGCAGTGGCGGTAACCGTGAGCCCCTTGGCTCCCCACAGCTCCACATTGCTGTTTTTCCATAGCGTTGTGCTGTTGTTTGGAACGACTCCCACACCGTCAGTGACGGTGCAATTATCCGAAAAGTCCACGGCGAAGCGGGCACTGTCGCTGTAATTGACAGCCACGCCTGCGGCAAAGGTGCAGTTTTCAAAGCGAATCTCTCCGCCCCATCCATTTTGTTCGGGTATGCCGGAATAGCTGATAGTGACGGTGTTTGTGTAGTTTTTGTTGCTATAAGTCGGATTTGTGCCGTCCACGGTGAAGCTTGCGGTTGTGTCATTCTCATTTGGCAGCGCAGGTAGCACCTTGCCAAATTCCTCTAACAGCGCACTTAGGTCGTTGTCGTTAACGAGGTAATCATTCTGATAGCCATCCAGCTTAACTGTATTTGGCAGCGCTGTGGCGGTCGTTTCGATGGCCTTGTAGACGCTTGTCAGCACATCGATGGCTACGGAGTATTCCAGCTTATCATAGGGCGTCCAGTGTTTGTAGCCGTCCGTTTCCGTTTTGTAGTTAAGATTGCCGTAGGCGACAAGGAACTCAAAGCCCGCAATACGTCCGTCGCCGTTGGGCCATTCATTGGCGGAATTCTTTGTTTCCTCCGTCACCTCTGGGGCGTCAAGCCTTGTGCCGACCTTCTCCACTAGCCGCTGACCAAAGTCCATCACATCGGGGAAGAAGTTCAGGTAGCTGCCGTCCGCCTGTGTGACAAGCGTTTTGCCCTCGTCGCCCCAGTTGTCGGGCTTAAGACCGCCAAAGCAGTTTATGCCACTGTTTTCGGCAATTGTCAGATGCCCGTTTCCGCTATCGCTCTCAACGATTATCAGCTCCGCACTCTGATTGATGTCCAGCTTGGTGTGGTTCGTGCCATCGCCCACGGTGAGGGTCACCCCCGCATTGATGTAGATGCGCCGGTCGCCGTTTTCACTGGGAGAGAGATAGTAGCTTTTGTTGGTGTCCGACTCGTTGTCCTTTTTGCCGGTGATGGTCAGGTTCCCATTGACCCCCGTGATATGAATCTCCGTGACATAGCTCTTTGCCAGTGCGGCGGTAAGTTCGGTTTCGGTGGTTACGTCCTCGCTGCTGAGATTCAGCGCAGCAATGAAGCCGTCGATGAGCTGATTGAGAGCATTCGTGTCGTAATTTCCCTCCTCGATATGAATGTTTGCAATGCTGATGTAGCCGTTTTCGCTCAGGCCGAAGAGGAAGGTTGTCATGACGGTGTTGGAATAATCCTCGCCCAGAATTCTTGTCGCCAGCACAGTGAAAATTGCTTTTGCCTCCGCCGCTGGCAGCTCGCCGTAGGGTCGGATATACCTTCCCGATTCGGCGATAATGCCGTTTTTAAGCAGCCACACAAGACCGTGGGCGGAGTCGGAGTCGTCGTTATCCGGGTTCTCATCGTTGCCGTACATATCGCCCCAGTCGGAATAGGAGTTGCCGTAGGTTTCAAAGTCTCCATCCAACGGCTCGACCATGTTGGGATAGCCGGAAAGGCGGTTTACAAGTTCCCGAGCCAAATCGGCACGGTTGGCGAAACGGTTGATGGCAGTGCCACTCACAACTGTCTGTTCGTCGGAGCTTATAAAGTCCACCCAGCCATGTATGACATCAATTGCACCGCTGTTCACAAGGCTGCCCGCCGCCGTAGCGGTATCCGTGGGATAACGGCTGCCCAGCACAAGCCCTGCACCGTTTCTTAAAATCAGCGTACCGTTGACCGTGAGACTGGCGTTTGCCGCATTGCCGCTTATGTAGCCCATGCGCCCACTGACTGTCACGGTCTTGCCTGCAGCAATAGTAATACTGCCGTTTTCACCCACAAGTCCGCCCTTTACGTCTATGTCGGCACTTATGGTAAGGCTCTTGCCTTCCGGCACTCTGAGGGTAACAGTAGGCATATCGTTGTCTTCATCCCAGCCCTCCGCAATGGTCACGGGCTTGGTGATTTCGAGGTCACTGGAAAGATCGATGCTCTCTGCGATGGTAATGCCAGTTGCAAATGTGTCAACCAGTTCGCTTCTAAGCTGAGCTTCGGTTGTGACATTCGCACTTGTGGCGGAAATGTTCAGTGTACCGTTATTTGTTATCTCTGCGCTGTCATCCTTTGTTAGTGTGCCGGTGCCGGTTACTGTGCCGCCGCTTTCAATGGTAAGCTTGCCCTTTAAGATAAGCTCGCCGTTGACCGTAAGGGTCTTGTCCTCGGGAACCGTGAGAACAACAGGCAGGGTGCTGCCGTCATTCACGTCCAGGCGGTCAATTACGAGTACCTCGCCCTCAGGGATGGTCACGTTTTCAGAGAGCGTGACTGTGCGCGCTGCCACATTGTCGGTTTCATTATAGAAATCGTAATCCGACGGCGGGCAAAGATACATCTCCGAGACCAAACCGTTGTCAGCCGCCGCTACAATGCCCGCTGCGCTGCAAACGTAGGCTGTGACGTTATATTCTCCGTATCCTGTCACGCTTCCGCTCCCCCAAATACCGCGCTTCGTGCTGTCTGCAAGGTAGCGAGTCTCGGAATAGATATAGCCGTTGTTGACAATGCTTCCGTTTACGTTGGTGAGGCCAATGAACTCCGCAGCACCGTTATTGGTGAGCGTCACGCCGGCATTAATTGTGAAGGTGCATACGCTTGCTTCACCTCTGCCGTTGTACCACTCGAGCGGCATGTAGAGCAGGCGGTTTGCGGGGATGGTGACATCCTCTGTCAGAACAAAGTTGCCGATGGGATGATACTCGTCGACAGTCGTATCGGCAATCGCTCTTTTTAGCCCTGCCGTGGTATCGACATAGGCGACACGGTAGGTTTCTGCGATGGTTCCGCTGCCGCTATTTGTCACTGCAGTGAGTTTGTCGCTGCCTGCTTCACTGCCAAAGAAGTCGCAGATGGTGACAGAGTCGTTTATCGCACCGCTGTTGGTGAGCGTCGGGTTTGCGAGTGTTGTTGGGTCAGCGCTGAACTCAACAAGTATCTGCGTCTGCCACCAACCGTCATTTGCATCCTCAGGGTTGTGGTTGCTATTCCAGAGGCCGTTTATCACGCCCGCACTTTGATTGGTCATAGACGAGCCAGGGAGCAGATGGATGGTGTCACGGTTTGTAATCGTGCCGTTGTTCGTAATGCTGCCGTCAACGCCTAAACCGTTTGTTGCAACAAGATTACCGTTGTTCATAATGTTGCCGCGAATCTCGTTGCTGCCCAGGGTGACTTCCGCACCGGCGGGGATGGTCAGCGTTGCGGAGTGGGTTGTTCCATTATCCGTGTAGGCATCCACGATGAAGTGGTAGCTTTCCCAGTTGGAGTCAGCTGCCGTTGCATCGTCAAAGAGGAACACAAAGGGATTCTCCCCGCCGTCGGCGGGCTGACCGCAAATTATTGCGTCACCGTCTTGCACCATGTTAAGCTTTGCGCCCGATGTGCCGATTAGTTTTGTCGTGCCCACGGTGTAGCTTCCGCCGTATTTGACAAATACGCTGCCGCCCATGGAGTGCGGGACGCTCTCGTCACCGATGGAGTAGGCGGGGCCGCCAGTCTGCGCACTGTTATTCAGGATGAGGCTGCCGGTACTCTCAACCGTGACGCCGCCGCGAATTTCGTTGAAGGCAGTGGAGGTCAGTGTTCCGTTCACTGACAGATCACCGCCGGCGATAAAGGTCATGTAGTCGGTGTCAGATACCGTGCAGGTTTTGCCGGTTGGCACCTCAATATTTCCGTTGAGGATGAGGAAGGGTCTGTCGTAGGTTTTTTCGGTCTCCGTGGCATCCATAGGCACGCCAGTGATCCACACTTCTCCCTGTTCCACAGCAACCTTAGTGCTATCCTCACTGTCCATCACCTTGTCCAACAGGTTGAACAGGGCGTCACCGCCGCCAACGAGTTTGGTGGTGCCGACGGTATAGCTGCCGCCCTTTTCGACGCAGACCTCGCCGCTGTCGAACATGGCGTAGCTCATGCTGCTCTTGTGGTATTTAATGGTTCCGTTGTTGGTCAGGCTTCCGCCAGACTTCACCACGATGCTGTGTCCCTGTTCAACAGTAATTACGGTGCTGCTTGTTATTGTGTAGACGTCCACCACCTCAACAGGCTGGTAGGGCGTGTAGGTGATTTCGCCCACGTTGACGCTGCTCAACGCCTGCGCCGCATTGAGCGCCGTTTGCAGCTCCGTGTAGGCGACCCCGTTGACCATGAGCGGCGCAACGGTGCCGGTCACGGTGATCTCAGTGTCGTCAGACGCACTCAGGTTTGCCGTCTCGGCAAAGCGCACCAGATAGGTGCCTGCGGCAAGCCCGGCGATCTCCATGCCGGAGCAGGCCGTGTAACCCGTGACGGTGGAGAGCTTATACTCCATTGCGGTGGTTACGCCTGTAATCTTGCCGTCGTTTGCGTCATAGGATGTCTGCACGGCTACCAGCCCGGTCGGTGCGGCCTGCGTACCCTTTTGGATGCTCAAGGTGACGACCTCGCTGGTAGCAGTAGCTGGAAGCTTGTTTAGTTCGGTGTTGGTGACAGTGCAGCGGTACTGGCGTCCGTTCCATCCTATTTGCAGTGTATTAACCGCCACAAAATGGCTTGTTCCAAGAAGCTGCCATGTGCTACTGCCAGCATCCTTGTATTCCCACTTATAGGTATATGTGCTCTCCTGTGAGACAGACAGGGTTATGTTTTTACTGTACGGCAGCGTATAGCTTGCCGCCATGCCGCTGATGACCGCCGTCGGCACAGCCGAAGTGCCCTGTGCCTCAACAATGACTGCGACCTCATTTGATTTCACCTCGCCGCACATGCAGTAGTAGACGGCGGCGGCGGTGAGATTTGTGAGGGTAAGAGTATCGGTGGTTTCGCCCTCTATAGCTATGCTGTCCTTATACCACTGGTAGGTAGGATTTTGAATATCGTTTGCTACGGCAGTAAGGGTTGTGCCGCCCATGTAGTCGACACTTGCGCTTGTGGGCGTCACGGCAACTGCGGGATTTGCGGTATAGGGTGTGGCAGTAATCGTCACGGTTTTCGCTGTGGTTGTGGCGCTGGCGCCATCCTTTGTGAGGGTGAGGGCAAAGGAATAGCTACCGGCTGTGCCGTCAAGGTCGGCAAGCGTTCCTGCAATGGGAGCAGTGTAGGCCGTCTGCGTCACGGTGACAGTGATGCCCGTTCCGACGGCGGTCTCGGCAATGCCCTTTACGTAGACAGCAAGGGAGGCCTCTGTTGCATAGCTCGCCTGCGCCACTGTCGCATAGGTCGCGGCTTCGGCGGCTGTTTTTGCGGCGGCGACGACGTCTGTATTCTCGCCCTCGATGGTTTTCACCCCGTCGATGTTGGTCTTGGCAGAGCTAAGGGCGGTGTCAACCGCATTGGCGTCCGATGCGGCATCGATGGCGGTGCAGCCAGCGGAGCGCATAGCGGCAATAAGGGAGTTACCCGTGGTGCTGTAATCGGCTTCGGCTTTGCCTGTGGGATAGTAGCCGTTCAGCTCTGCCTTTGCGGTAGTCTTGTCTGCGGCAAGCTCGCTGGCTGTGAGCTGGGCATCGGTCTTGATGGTGTCGATAGTCGTCTTTGCTGCCTTAAGAGCAGTGGTAACGGCGGCGGTGGTGGTTGCGGCATCAATTGCCGTGCAGCCCGTGATTCTGGCGTTTGTCAGCTCGGCTTTCTGCGCCTGACGGTAATTATCTGCATTGCCATAGGCATTCAACTCCGTCTTGGCGGCAGCTTTTGCGCTTGCCAGCGTGGCGGCAGTCATCCGGGCGGCGGTCAGAACGGAGTCAATGCTGCCCTTGGCTGCATTTAGGGCAGAGATAACTTCCGCAATTGTGGTGGCGGTGTTGATGGCCTCCACACCTGCGGAGCGAAGCTCGGAAATCTGTGCCTTGCCGGTGGCGTTATAGGCACTGTTATAGGTCACTTGTGCCATGTTATTGGGGAGATAGGTGTTAATTTCGTTTATGGCAGAGGTTTGTGCATCCAGCAGAAGCTGCACATCGCTCTTGAAGCTTGCCATGTTCGCCAGCGCAGTATCCAATGCTGCGGTGACAGCAGCGACAGTGGTGGCAGCTTCGATGGCGCTATCGCCCGCCGCTTTGGCGCTGTCTATGGCATTTTTATTTGTTGCATATCCCGTGGAATACTTTCCGTGGGCTGCTGTAAGGGTAGACTTTGCCGTTGACTGGGCAGTTTCCAGTGTCTGCGCAGCTTCAAGGGTGGCGATCTTTTGAAGCAAGCTGTCAAGCAGAGTCTTTTCAGCCGTCAGCTTGTTCTTAACGCCGATTTCCAGCGCATTGTAGGCGTTCAGTGCGGTGGAGACTGCAGCCTTGTCGCTGATAAGGACGTTGGCGGCAGTCGTGGCGAGGATGACGCTGTGGGTGGACTTAAAGCTGTTTTCGTCCCGCATCCATTCGCCGTCCTGAGTGAGGATGTTATCTATATTCATCTTGTGGGCTGTAATAGCGGCGGTAATTGCCGTTGTGTCGTTAGTAGGGTAAGTCAGTGCACCAATGGCTGCAACGCCCGCCTCCCGGGCTTTCTTCACGGATGCCTTGCCTGTTTCGGAATAGGTATTATCGATCAGCTTACCCGATACATAGGCAAGGAACTCTGCCTTGGCGTTGGACTGTGCCAGAGCAAAGGCGTCGGCGGCGCTGTTGATGACGTTCACCGAGAAGGAGGCGGTTTTGCCCCCATAGGTCACGGTGACGGTCTTTGCGCCGGCAGCGGTAAGCGCATACCCGCTACACATAGCGGTGGTAATATCGACTATCTCTGCCTGATACAGTGAACTGGTGTAATTGACGGTTACGGTACCACCCGCCACGTTCAGTGTCTGCGCACCATTGAACAGGTCATAGACTCTGGTCGTCGGCGCAGTCCTTATGGATATGGACGACACAGTCTTTGCAACAACTGTGACATTAAATTTGGCGGTTTTACTCTCGTGTGTAACGGTTACTTCATGCGTTCCGGCAACAGCGCTGAATCCGGATAGCATACCAGAGGTAACGTTAATAGCCTTGCTTATAGTTCCGTCGAATCCGATGACCGTGTAGTATCCGGTAACCACAAGTCCTGCCGTATTCAAAGCTGTGTCAGTCGTCGCATACTCCGTCTTTGTAGGCAAAGAGGTCACGGCAATGTACTGCAAAGCGGGGGTGACTGCCGCAATCTGAGTACCGCTATTGGTAACGGTATTGCTTCCAGTTGATGTATTGACAACCTTGGCATTACTTCCGGTAACAGTTGCACCGGCAGTATCGGACACAGAAACCAGAGCCGGCGTCGAGCCTGTATTCACCGTGGGTGTGGCGTTGCCGCCGATGCTGATTTCACCCACGCTGCCGGCGCCGATGGTGTTAATGCTGGCGGTTATTCCGGTTACGGTGACGCCGCTGGTACCCTCGCTGTTAGCGGCAACAGTAACGGTTGGAACCGTGCCGGAGACGGTGGGCTTACTCTCTCCGGAGACGCTGATGCTATCGGCACTTGCAGTGACAGCAGTGGCGCCGGAGTTATTGAGACTGACCTTGCCCGCCGTGCCGGTTATGGAGCCTACGGCTCCGTTTGCAGTGACGTTTGCGCTACCGCTTGCGGCAATTGTTCCGACTGGGGTGTCTGCCCCGGTGGTAACCGCACCGCTCGCCGAAATTTCCTGCACCGCACTGTTGCCGCCGATGATAGTAGAGGCAGCGGAGGCATCTACCTTGGCCACCGTGGAGTCGGTGAGAGTGACAGCCGGCGAGTTTCCTGTTGTCTTGACCTGCGTCACAGTACTGTTTCTAACGGTTAAATCGGCGCTTGACGTGATCTTCGCAACGTCCGCGCCCTTAATGGTTGTGGGCGCAGCGGCTGTTATTTCGCCGATGCTGGCAGCCGAGCCGGTCTCCTTCTCCACGGTGACGCCGTTTGACGCGCCGCCGCCAACCTCGATTTCGCTGACGACCGCATCTCCGGAAACAAGCAGTCTCGTGCCTTCGATCGAGGTGCCGTTGAAGAAAAGATGTCTGTAATAGCCGTTAATCGCCTGCACCGTATTTTGACCCCCGCCAAGGACAATCATTTCCTCTGCGGTGACATTGCGCAGCGTGACCTCGCCCGTGCCCACGGACGCGGCGATGGTGAGCTTGGTAAAGGAGCAGTTTTCAAGCACCGTGCCCGGTTCTGTAATGGTATATTCAAATTTATTGTCTGTAAGGTCGCTGTCGCTGGGATTGACCACATAGACCGTCGCCGAGCCCACAACGCCGCTGGCGGACTCCGCCGAAATAACAGCAGAGCCGGTACCCACCGCACTGAGCTTTCCACTCGTGGCGTTGACCTTGACGACGCTCTTGTCGTCGCTTTCCCATGTGAGTGCGTCGTTTGCGCCGCTGTTGCGGGATGCGGTGAGGGCATCATAGCCCGTTCCCGCTACAAACACCGTGGTCGGCGCTTTGATGTTTAGAGTGGTGGTGGCAACCATAGGCGTGGGCGGCGTGCCGCCGCCACCAGAGCTGCCTGCGTCTATTTCGAACTTTTGCCCGCCTGCAAGCTCCTTTCCGTTTACCTTGGTACCGGTAACGCCGGTCTGTACCGTAACGGTGCCGCTTTTAGCGGTTATAGTAACATTGTTTGCCCCAACTGTTATTTGGTTGAGAACGGAGCTGTCGTCGGCAACTATGCCCGCATCTGCGGCAGTAACAACAATTTCGCCCTTTGCGGTGCTACCGTTGAAATTAATAGCAGAGCTTCCACCGCCGCAGACAACAATACGTCCTTTTATCGTAACACCGCTAAGGGTGATCCCACCGTCATTAACGCCGACGGCAACAATAAGATCACCGCTGACCGTGACATTCTTAAGGGTCGCACCGGGGGAGTTTATTACAACATTTCCGGCCGGCAGACTTTCATGGGTGTTTGCGCCGTATATGTAAAGGGAGACAAGGTTATACATAACCTGAGCAAATTCCTGACGGCTAATTGTGTCCAGCGGGCGAATGGCGCCCCTGCTGCCCTTCACATAACCAGCCCTTACCATGGCCGCCACAGACGAAACGGCCCAAGATGCCACGCTGCCGCTGTCCGTGAACAAGACCAGCTCCGCAGCACTTCCGCCTTCAAGACAGAAGGCACGTGCCAACACCGTAAAGGCCTCCTGCCGGGTAACGGCATCGTTGGGCCGCATAAGCCCTCCGCCATCACCGGAGAAGGTTCCCATATGTACGGCCTTGGCGATATCCTCGGCAAACCACGCAGTTGCCGGAACATCCGTGAAACCGCTGATATCCGCTTTCTCCGTGGCACCGAAAGCGCGGTTAATCACCGCCGCAAGCTGCGCACGGGTCAGCAGGCCCTCTGGCATCAGCTTGCCGTTGTTGCCTTTTAGCAAGCCGTTGTCAACAGCCGCTGAAAGCGCATCATACGCCCAATGGGATGATGCCGGAAAATCCGAAAATTCATCCGTAGATACCGCCAGCGCGGCAGAAGGGAGCAGTGAAATGATTATGCACAGAGAAAGGAAAACGCTGATCAGTCTTTTTTTCATGAGAAATGCCTCCTCTTTTTTGGGTTATCCTTTATCGCATCTGCATTATGATTCCTATAAGAAACGAGCTCCACAATCCTGCGGAACCCGTCGTTTGCAGCTGGCTGCCATTAA
Organism: uncultured Oscillospiraceae bacterium; assembly: GCA_964550315.1. Classification (GTDB taxonomy): domain Bacteria; phylum Bacillota; class Clostridia; order Oscillospirales; family Oscillospiraceae; genus UBA2658. The sequence continues at coordinate 61,411 of CAZJYY010000004.1, forward strand.
CAGGCCCTTTAGCTTTGCGTCACTGTCTTTCAACAGGTTTGCTGATAAATAATTCAGTTTTTAGTTAATCATCATCCGTTTGTTTGAATATAACAAAAATAAACCGCCAAAAGGTGTGCAGGCAGCACACTTTTTGGCGGTTTGTCATTATTTTATTCGTATTGTATTTCAAAGGATACCATGCCAAGCTTCTTTACGATGGTTTCCATGTCGTGACTCACCGTAACGTACTCTAAATTTGGCAGCTTCAACAGCACGGACAGGTCGTCCACGGCAAGCCCGCTCAGCTTCAAATACTTCAGTGTTTGGTGCGCTGCAAGGTCTGAAAGGTCGGTTACGGCCGTGTTGTTGATTTCAAGCCGTTCCATTCCGCTCACTTCAGAAAGGCAATCCAGCGAGTCTATTCCGCTCCAGCAAAGCTTTAGCTCCCGTATGGTTTTCCCTGATAGGTGCAGGTGGCTTCCTGTGGTGTTGGAGATATCCAAACATTCAAAATTGCCCATCTCATCCAGAAACACCGGGTCATAGCTTTGCGCACCGCAAAGGTCGAGATAAGCGATGGTAGGGCAAGAAATCAGCGGGGTCAAATCGGTGACTGGATTGTCGTTCAATCCGACGCTTACCAGGTTCGGTCTGTCGGCCAGCGTGGTCACATCTCGGATATAGTTGTGCTTAAACTCTACCTTTTCCAGTGCTGTCAGCGTTGACAGCGCTGAAATATCTTCCAGCTCCTGCGCCACAACACCCACAGTTTTCAAATTTGGCATCAGCGCAACATCCGCAAGCGTGCGAATGCTCCCTCGGGTGGATCTCCCTGCAGCATACCAGGTGTTAATGGCTGCGTAAAAGTCTTGAGGGGAGGTCTGAACATTGTTTGCTACAATGTAGAGCTCTGTAACCGTCGCCAACTCCCCGGCTGAGATGGGCGCGTCCTCGCTCTTGCCCAGCATGGCGCGCACAGCCTGCTCGATGAGCGGTTCGGTAAAACCGGCCGGTGACGGCTTTTTTTCTGTATCAGCTTCTCCGACAGCGGCAAGCTGCGGCGGAAGCTCATCCCCGTAAGCCTTGGAGGCGTTGGCAAACAGTAGCGCAATGTCGCCTCTTGTCAGGTGATCCGGGCGATTCAGTCCGTCAAGAACCCCCTTCTTTTCAGCAAAGGGAATTGAAACCCGCACGCCGGGGTATTCTCCGGTGTCTTCCTTTAGGGATGACCAATCGCCAACGATATCCGGCCAAAAAACTTTGACTATCATATATACGGTCATGTCTCTGGAGAGTGTTTCGTCATCTTCAAAGGCCCACGGCAGAAAGCTCTCCGCCACCTCCATAGGAGGATTGGCCGGCGGCATGGCATAGGCGTAGTCCGTATCGTAGCCGAACACGTTGACCAACAGCGCTCGAATATAACCAACATCGCCGCCCCTGTCGCTGGCTTCAAAGAGCGTAGTATCATAGCGCTCGTTGAGATAATCCGCCGCTTCCACTTGCAGATCTTTAGAGGTGATGTACGCAGGGGTGTGATTGGGGTCACTCATAGGCTGGTAGCTTTTCCACCAAAGTCCCCCAATTACTGTTCCAAGAAGCACCAGCACCACAGCGTGTATTCCCAAAAGCACACGCCGCTGTCTGCGTTTCGGCTCGGTGCTCCGCAGTGCCCGCAGGACAGCACCGGCATCCGAATATCGGTTTTTGGGATCAAATGCAGTACAGCGGGCAGCCACACGCTCCATGGGGGAAGTGGTTATGTGATCCAACTCCGTGTTCCCGGTTAGCAGGTAGTGCAGCAGCACGCCCAAGGAAAAAATGTCAGAGCGGCAGTCCGTTTGGGCAAAGCCATACTGCTCCGGCGGGGAAAAGGCCTGCGTGCCAAAGGCCACGGTGTCTGCCTTTGCTTCCTTGGCATACAGCCGGGAGATGCCGAAGTCGATGAGGCTTACCTTGCCACCCTCGGAAAGAATGACGTTCTGGGGCTTAATGTCTCTGTGGATCACCGGCGGATTTTGCCCATGGAGATAAGTCAAAATTTCGCATAGCTGAGTCCCGATGGAGCGTACTGCTTCCTCATTGAACGGGACTTGCAGCATGCTCAGGGATTCGCCCTCTATGTACTCTCGCAACACGCAGCGCATGGTGTCCGTTTTGTATTCCGCGACAAAACATGGCAAGCCGGGGTGCCGAAGCGCACGAATTGATTCCGGCTCGGTTTCGGTAAACATGGGGTGGGTGGACGCATAGCACTTGGTCACATACAGCGCCCCACTCGCCTTATCTTTTGCGAGCAGAGTCTCGCATCCCTCACTGTGAGATAGGCATTCCATCAGTTCACAGGAATCGGTCAGCTCTGCTGGAAAGCGGGACTCATCCAAACAGGCGCTCAATTCATTCAGAAATTCAGTCTCCATTTTTTGTCTCACCTCCCAGTAGCGTCAGGTCAAATGCAGCTAAGACATCCTGGGTTTCAAAGAGATCTTTTCTCCGCGCAAGGCAGTGCAAAATCACCGCATCACGTTTAATTTTTGGATACAGCTCATTTTTTTCAGCAATACGCAGTAGATTCTGCGTTTCCTCTACATTCAGTCCAAAGCCAAAGGCGAGCTGCAGAACCTTGTCACGAGAGGGTCTGCGGGTACCGTTAAAAAGCTGATGGCCATAGGTTCGTTCGATTTGGGACAGCTTGACGATACGCTCCGGTACCAAATTGCGTTCTTCGGCGAGCCTTGTGATATATTCGAAAAAACTTGGGACCTTCATAAAAGCTTCATTCTGCCTGATAAAAGTAGGGAGGTTGCGCGTTTTAAATAGTCCTTTCAGCAGCGTGCTGGTTCGTACTTTTTCTTCTGTTCCTGCCATATCCCCACTCCCTATTGTGTTTTTTTACAGTATACCCGCATCTTCCGCAAAGGGCAAGTGTGCATTCTGCACACATGCCCTACTGAATCTCCCTCATGGACGCCCTTCTTGCCATGCACCCAAAAGTTTCCATGGTAACTTCTGTTTTGACCGCCAGCTCTTACTCGCTGTGTAGTTACTGCAATTCAGCTGGTTTCTGGGATGTCCTAAAATGTGAGACCCCATTGTAAGCAGCCCAACATCGCCCATATACAACTTGAACGCGGACAAATCAGTATAAACCGCTATAGGCTCAGTTGCTTGACTTATGCTACTGCATTTCAATACCACTCCCGCAAGGTTCAGCCATTCAATTGATGCTCCAAACACACTGGCACTACCGCCTTTTTGCACGACCTTATATTGAAATTTCTTATTTTCCTTGGCAAGCTGGGCGGGAATTGAGTTATAGCAAGCACGGATTTTTACACTCTCGGTGTTGTTGGCATACTTAGCCATATCAGCAATATAGTTATCGAGAATCTCATTTTGCACCAGCGGAAAAGAATAGTGCTGTCTATTTATAGCTACACCCAGCAAGCTTCCTGCCGCCGCAATATGATACTCCGGCGTTTCTTTGCAGAAGTATTTCAAGGCAGTAATGGCTCTCTCGCAAGATTTTCTCCTCCCTCTCAGAAATTAGATTTGATGTAATTTTATCCAGAAATCACTGACAGGCTTAAGCATACAAATAATACGCTCAAGCCTGTCTTTTCAGTACCGTTCAACAGTATTACTTCCTAAACACGAACAAATACTCATGTGCCAGCAACAGGAAGTTATATTTGATACTGTTAGTCTTCCAGTAGCCTGTAGCTTTGCAGTTGTGCTGTTCTTTTATAATTATTTCTTTGGTTTTAAAGCCGGTCTCTTCAAATATGCGCATCACCTCAAAGCTCATGGGGATTACACAGCCCTTTTGCCTTGTGTCGCCCATGAGGATTGCACAAAACTTATCCCTCTTAAGAACCCGGTAACATTCGGCAGCTACTTTCTTCATTTCCTTAAGGAACTCTGGAACCTTGCAGTGGGAAAGGTCATTTGGTATGTCCTCGCTGTACTGGATAATGTTTGCATAGGGCGGGTGTGTGCAAATTAGGTCAATACTTTCATCTATTACTGAGCTCATGTCTCTTGCATCGCATTTAGCAATCGTCACACTGCCGCAGCCGTCACGTTCAAAATCGCACTTCTCCCGGCAGCGTTCCAATGAAGAATCGTTCACATCAAAACCTATTATGTTTCTATTAAGCAGCTTCGCTTCAACCAGCGTTGTACCTCCGCCGGAAAATTGGTCAAGCACCAAATCTCCCTCCTTCGAGTAGCGGAGGATAATGTTTCGTGGAATATATGGTGACCAATTTCCGCGATATTTGGCGTCATGCGTAGCCCAATTGCCTCGCTTAGGAAAACTCCACGACGTTGTCATTTCAAGCTCAAAGTCGTCCGGCTCCCATTTAGTAATCTTATTTGCCATGGTAATTCCTCAATATATAATTTCTATTTCTGTGTAGATGGTTTATCTTTATTAGCTATGTACTGTACCGGTCTTATGCTCACCGATATATCCACTATTATCTGAATATTTCACTCATTATTCCATTCTCCATATCGTCGATATTGAAAACGGTATCCAGCACATCGAAGGTTTCCTCAAGGTTGTTTTTTGCACTTGTCCAGCCTTTGCCGTCCGTAAACCAGACAAAGGTGAAGCCATCAATTGTGTCAGCCTCGATTGTCAGTGTTTTATAGCTGCGTGCAGTCTCGTTAAGCTTCGAGCCTCCCCCGCCATAAAAGTTTGTCTCGATGGCATAAATCATGTTTGGAGTCTTTACTACAAAATCAAAGCGTTTCTCGGCTTTTCCCTGATTTGAAATTGCAGATAGGCTTATCTTCCAACGGCTTTCAATGTCACTGAGGTACATCTCTTTAAAATAGTCTTTGTCTCGTACAAACCCGGCCTTTTTAATATAGCCCTCAACCAAGTTTTCCATTAAATGTCCGCCACGATTCTTTCTGCCGTTGGAATCCAAGCCGGTTTCAACGCCCGTTGCGTAATCGACAATGTTTGATACGATATGCTCTTCCAGCAGACCAAAGAGTCCTGTTTTACGCATGAATACCTTATATTGTTCAATTGAACAGTTCGGTTCCTTGAAGGAGTATGTAAACTCGCCATCTGCATCCATGGCAAAGATTTCCCTTCCCCTTACAGCCAAAAGAAGCGGAATGCATTTGAGCGTTTCTGGATATTTTTCTACCAGCTTATCAAAATCCGCCTCAATATTCCTTGACCCCACAAGGGAGTTGAGTATATTCAGTTCAATCTTAATCGCGTCCACATTGCGGTAGACCTTCTCAAAATCAACATAGTAATCGTAGTCAGAGATGCTATCTCTAAATTTAGAAAGCCATGCGTTAAAATCACGTTTCACTGGATTACACCCTCCTCAATAATTGCAAATTAGCAGCTCGCTAATCTTCCCTCTTGAACCTGCATTGCTGTTTATCATTCGTGTTGCAGAAACACGCTTTATTTGTTGTCTGGCATATAGTTCATCAAAAAAGTCATCATCAGGGTTTACATTTTTGGGGTCGGAATTGCTAAGCATAATATGAGCGCCAAGGCCGTCAAGTCGTTGCACATAGTCCGCAAGCTCCTTTTGCGCTGTATCATCAAACTCGCCTTCGGTGTAGGATGTGAAGCTTGATGTGGCATTTAGCGGGCGGTATGGCGGGTCAAAGTAGACAAAGGTGTTCCCATCAATAAACTCTTCGGATTTTCGGTAGTCTCCGCACACAATGTCCACGTTCTTCAAAGCCTTGGAGACATTACGAAGGTTCTCTTCATCGCATATCAAAGGTTTTTTATATGAACCTATTGGGACATTAAATTTGTTCTTTGCGTTCACTCGGTAAAGTCCGTTAAAGCAGGTCTTGTTAAGAAATATAAACAGCGAAGCTACTTCCAGCTTGTCCTCCGCCCTACCACCAATCTTAACCACATTATACCTATCACGCTTTTGATAGTAGTAAGACTTACGTTCCTCAATATCCAAAGCAAGATATTCGCTCTGAATAGCGGTTAGGGCGCGGATAAGCTTCTCAGTATTCTTTTGTATAGTGCCATATGTAGCAATAAGCTCGGAATTAATATCACTGATATAAACCGCTTCAAGCTTAAAGCTGCTTAGTATATTAAACAGCACCGCACCGCCGCCGACAAATGGTTCAGCATATTTTTTGATGCTCTTCCCCAACTCGGCAGGGTAGGTCCTGCGTATATCCTCCAGGAGCTGACCCTTACCACCAGCCCATTTTACAAATGGTTTTGCCGTTGGTCTTTCCTTCACATAGCGCAGACTTCGGCCATCAATCGGCTTATCTGCATTCTCGGGAATTACCCACATATTTCCCACCCGCTGTGCGTTAGGAATACGGCCTTCTGCACACAGAATAGCAACCCGCCGCTGAGAAATTCCCCACTTCTCAGCAGCGGTTCTGGCTGGCATAATGTCCATTTTGTGTTACCTCCATTTCCGGTGCCGTTAGATATTGATATTCTATTCTATATCTCGAACAATAGCAATAGAAATTGAAAATAATATTTTATGTTCATTGCGTTTAAATTTAGAACACTAAAGCCTCCAGTCGTGGTATTATCCAACAGCTGGAGGCTTTTGCGGCAATTTAAATAGTTAGGTCAAGAAAAGTATGTGGAATTTGTATTTTTATCAACTTAAGTTTAATGGGTAGCGGCTAAATCATGGGTCTCCGCAAGGTATGCCGCCCATTTTACAAATGACTTATGCTCTGGGACTACCAGCACGCCGTCACTCCTGCCTCGACATTTTACAAGCAAGCACTTCATTATATCCCCCTCTGAACAAAAGTCTGCAAAATCTTCTCGCTGTCTACAAGGACTGCACTATTGAGGGGAAGAAAATGATAATCCGGCAGCTAATAAAGAGGATTTGCGTTTCCAGAGACTACGCCCTTAAAATTGAGCTCAACTTAAGCTATAAGCAGTTTGCAAAGCTTATGGGAACAGAAGCCGAAAGCTTTGATGCACAAAAAAATTCAGACGACTTTTAGTCGTCTGAAGTGTTCGGGTCGCGTTGATTTGATGCTGTTTTCCCGTTTCCTCGCAGCAAAGCCCAGCGAAGCGGGTTTGATGCGAAAAAGGAGCCGCAGCAGGATGAGCGCACGGTGACTTTTGAAAAAAGTCGCCGCAAGCGTTCAGGTAATTTGAGCTTCTAAAAGCAACAAACCGCAAGCCCAACAAAGTGGGTTGCGGTTTGAAAGGAGGAGCAACGAAGCATACTCCGCTTTCGGCTTTAGCCGGAAGCGGAGCGAGCGCAGCTTGCTCCGACGTGGTGGAGAATAGGGGATTCGAACCCCTGACCCCCAGATTGCGAACCTGGTGCTCTACCAACTGAGCTAATTCCCCGTATATTCTCTTTTCGCTGTATGCGCAAAACTGTACAGCTCGCTCTACCAACTGAGCTAATTCCCCGCATCTACAAAAACAAAACAGGCAAAACAGCTGTCAACAGCAGTTATTATACCACAGTTTTTTCCAATGTCAAAAAATTTTTGCACCGTTTTATTGATAATAGTTACTAATATCAAAAGGTATATTTGTCACATTTTATGTCCTATATTTGCTGGATTTTTGTCATTTTGCATGTTATAATACAACCACGATAGGATAAAACTTTCTATCATTACTCACAGAGGAAAGGAAACACCTATGTTAGAACTTAAAAATATTAGCTTCTCCGCAGGCGGAAAGCAAATTTTAAAGGACATAAATCTCACAATTGATCCCAACAGGTTTGTGGCCATCACTGGGCCCAATGGCTCCGGTAAATCTACTCTTGCAAAAATCATCATGGGCATTGAGCAGCCCGACAGCGGCAGCATTTTATTTGACGGTCAGGACATCAGCAACCTCCCCATTAACGAAAGGGCAAATCTCGGCATTTCCTTCGGCTTTCAGCAGCCGGTTCGCTTCAAGGGCATAACCGTTCGTGACCTTTTGAACCTCTCTGCAAAGGACAATCTTTGCCACGAGGAGGTCTGCGAGCTTTTATCCACCGTGGGTCTTTGCGCCAACGCCTACCTCAGCCGTGAGGTTAACAGTTCTCTTTCCGGCGGTGAGCTGAAGCGAATTGAAATCGCCTCTGTCATTGCACGCGGCTCCAAGCTCACCATATTTGACGAGCCGGAAGCCGGAATCGACCTTTGGAGCTTTAATAACCTTATTAAGGTCTTTAACAATATGCAAGAAAGCCTTGACGGCAGCATAGTCGTCATTTCCCATCAGGAACGCATTCTCCGCATTGCCGATGAAATAATACTTATTTCCGGCGGCGAGGTTGAGCGTGTTATCCCCAAGGGACCTGAGCTTGAAGCTTTCATCGCCGAGCAGGACATTAAGGTCTGCCCGAGAATATAAGGAGGAATCACCATGAAGCAAGTTGAACTGGACAAGATGGAATCCGCCCTCCTTATGGCAATTGCTGACATTCCGGGAGTGACTCAGGGCGCATTCAGTCTCCGCAAAAACGGCAAGTCTGTTTTGGTAAATACCACACCTAACATAAACATTCTTCCCAAAAAGGATCTTCCCGGCATCGACATTTATGTTCGTGCCGAAACTAACGGCGAAGAAATGCACATTCCCGTTCTCGTCACGCAGGAGGACGTTTTGGACACCGTATATAACGACTTTTACATCGGCAAAAACGCTCGTGTGACCATTGTTGCCGGCTGCGGCATCCATAACGACGGCTGCACCGACTCCCATCACAACGGCGTTCACCGCTTCTTCCTTGAGGAAGGTGCAAAGGTGAAATACATTGAAAAGCACTATGGCGAAGGCACCGGCACCGGCAAGCGCATCCTGAACCCGGTTACGGAAGTGACTATGGGCAGCGGCGCCAGCATGGAGATGGAAACCACCCAGATAAAGGGTGTTGACTCCACTGTGCGTACTACGGAAGCCAAGATGGGCGATAAATCCAGCCTTGTCATTACAGAAAAGATTATGACCCACGGCGTTCAGCACGCCGAAACCAACTTCACCGTCAACCTTGACGGCGCAGGCTCCAGCTGCCAGGTTACCAGCCGCAGCGTTGCCACGCAGGATTCCACGCAGAAGTTTGTATCCGAGGTAATCGGAAACGCCGAATGCTTTGGCCATGTTGAGTGCGACGCCATAATCAAGGAAAACGGCAAGGTAATTTCCACCCCCGCTATCATTGCCAATTGCCTTGACGCAAACCTTATTCACGAGGCAGCCATCGGCAAAATTGCAGGAGAGCAAATCACAAAGCTTATGACCCTTGGACTCAGCGAGGAAGAGGCCGAGGCTCAAATCATTAACGGTTTTCTTCAATAATCGGGAGTTTAAAATATGCAGATAAACTATAGACCTGAGGGCGTATGCTCTCAAAGAATGATAATCGACGTTGAAAACGGCGTTATCACCAATGCCCAAATTATCGGCGGCTGTGACGGCAACACAAAGGGCCTTTGCAAGCTTGTCGTGGGTATGCCGGTTGATAAGGTAATATCCGACCTTGAGGGCATCACCTGCGGCAGAAAGCCCACCTCCTGCCCCGACCAGCTTTCCAAGGCTCTTAGAAAGCTTAAGGAGCAGGGCGCATAGGGTTAAAGCAGAAGGCTTCCCAAATGGCTTTTTTCCAGTGAAAATGTTTATAGCGGCGATAAGCGCAAGCACTTGCGCTTATCGCTGTTTTTTGGCCTTTGGGCACTTTTCAAAAAGCTGATATTCAGTATGTAGCCCCCACTGCACTTGCTGATGCAGGATCTGCATGTTACAATAATTGGTATAAAGAGATGGTTAATACCCACGCTGCCGATAAAAGTACATTTGGAATAAAAGTTGTGGCTTTTGCAAATTTTCCTTGACTGTAAAGCCGCTTTACAGCTTATCATGCTTGATGACGGCACATTGCTAAAGGAGGGACTCCATATGACAATGAAAGATATTGAAATACTTTCCGGCATGACACGGGCAAATATACGCTTTTACGAGGCGGAGGGATTACTCTCCCCTGCAAGAACCTCAAATGGATATAGAGATTATTCCCACAATGATTTGGAAATTCTAAAGCGTATTAAGCTTCTGCGCACCCTGCATATTTCTTTGGAGGAAATAAAATCCCTGCACACCGGAGATTGTGAGCTTATTGATGCCCTTAATCATCAGCTTGCAAAGCTGGAATCAGACAGAGCTGACCTTGAAACTTCCCAGAAAATTTGCAAAATCATGCGCAGTGACGGCGTGCGCTATCAAACACTTGATGCCCAGCGTTATCTGGATGCAATCGAAAGTGGTACAGAAAACACTCCCCCGAGCTTGATGGAGGATGCCATTGCGGTGGTGCGCTCTCCCTGGCGGCGGTTTTTTGCAAGAAGCTTCGATTTTTTTGTATACTCCTCCCTGTGGGCAATCTTCCTATCTGCGGTTTTTAACATAAACATGGGCACTCGCAGCCTAGGCGAGGACTTGCTGGATATCATTGCGGTAATGCTTCTTATGCTTTTCATAGAGCCTGTTATGCTTTCGCATTTTGGAACAACAGCGGGAAAATTTATTCTTGGTCTTAGGGTCACTGATAACGATGACCGCCGTTTGTCATATTCCGCAGCGCTCTCCCGAACGTGGGGAGTATTTTGCAGCGGACTTGGTCTTAACCTTCCAATTTATGGTATTGTGCGCCAATGGAAAAGCTATAAGTCCTGCAGAGACGGTGAAACCCTAAGTTGGGAGTATTATTCCGCAACGACCTTGAAGGACGAGCGAAGCTGGCGCACCTGGGGCTATATCGGCGCTTACGCCATTGTTTTTGGAATATTGCTCCTCGCCTTTTCAATGATTCAAATGCCCAAGCACCGTGGGGAAATTTCAGTGTCCCAGTTCTGCGAAAACTACAACCGGCTCTCGGATTATTACGGGCTTGACTCCACCGGCTATCTCGATAATAACGGAAAATGGCATAAGTCTGAAATTGATGAGAACATTATATATTTAAATACTTATGAAGAGCCTCAGTTCACCTTCACTGCGGAAAACAATCTTATGACAGGAATGCAATTCTCGGTAGAAATTAACAATGGTGATATTTGGATTCCAAGCTATCAGAATGAAATGCTTCTCTCAATCCTGTCGTTTGTTCAAGCGCAAAAAGATTGCGGCCCCCTTTCCGGCGATATAAAGAATGTGGTTAAGCACATAACTAAAGCGCCATACAAGGATTTCAGCTTTACCCTTCATGGTGTTGAGCTTATATGCGATGTTGAGCTGTCGGGTTATACGGATGCGTCCTCATCCGGCATGGTTTGGGCCGAGGAGGGCGCAGAAACCACCTACACGATTAGCTTTAAAATGTCCAAAGTGTGATGAAATAAATACATAGCAATATATAATTTTATCAGCACCAAGCAGTACCAACGTATGTTCAAGGAGAAAGGCGTTCAGCAGAGCAAGGCGCATAGGGCAACTGTTTAGATAATGCCGTTATTGAAAATTTCTTCAGACTGCTCAAAAGTGAGCTGTTGTATTAACACAAATTTGAGTCAATGGCGCACTTCAAAGCCGAGCTGGTAGATTGTCTTGACTACTACAATAATCGTCGCATTAAGGCAAACCTAAAGGGCTTGTTGCCTGCTATTCACAGGCAACAAGCCCTTTCAGTTGCTTGAACAATTTTTAACTATAATATTTGTCTACTTTTGGGGTACTGTTCGTTTTAGAAACAGGCGGGAAATCATGATAAATTAATTTGTTTTTACGTGTTTGTTATTTTTGCGCTACTTAATGTTTTTGTCTCAGTAGACATATTTGTTACCCAAAAAATGTATCCAGCTGTTTTCGGAATAATAATGTCATTTGTCGTGCCCCTATCCGCTGTTGTAACTGTTAGGGTTGTAACTGTACCCGAGCCTTTATTTCCGACATCATAGCCCATATAGATGTCTTAATCATTTTTATCTCTCCTTATTATTCAGAAATGTGAAGTGTATCAACGCAGTAGTTCTTGATATAGTATTTTTCCGCATTACTGGCAGATTTAGAAAAGTCAAGAACAATTCCGTCATATAGGTTCGTCTCGCCAAGGCTAACATGTTTTCCGTTTTTAACATATCCGTACTGTGCGGGCTGACCATTATCATAACCCTTTACGGGAATGATAGGGAGCTGCAATTGCCCGTCTTTCAACTGTTCTGCGCTTAGTAAAAGAATATCACCATTGCTCAAATCGATTGCGGAATTGGAATAATTGTACATCGTAGGATGATTTGCCAGTATAGTATTAGCTTCACCTTGAATGCCCAGTTCACCAATTCCTTTATCCTGCTCATACAAAAGTGGAGAGGCAGCCGTTGCGAATGCAGCAAACAATGCTACAAGGCAAAACATAGATACGATTTTAAGTCTTTTGTTTGGTTTCTTATCGGTCATAATAAACACTATCCTTTCACGCAATGAAGCTTTCTGCGTCTCTAGAAACCCAACTGTTGAAGCTATTGGTAAAGCGGCTCTTCTTTGCAGCAAAAGGCTGGCGTACTTCTGCCTATCACTGACCTGGGCACCTTTAATAACGCAGCCATCACAATACAACTCCATGTCTTTATTAGCCATATAGCTAGTTATCCAGACAACAGGATTAAACCACTGCACACAAACCAAAAAAGAAAATGCAATTTTTCTAATGTTATCCAAATGGGCAATATGCGCAAGCTCGTGCGTGATAGCCAGCTTTGTTCCCTGCTCATCGCCAAAATCCCAAAAAGTCGGGAAAATGATTTTGGGCCTAATAACCCCATAAACACACGGAGAGTCAACACAGTCTGCCACCAACAAATCAATGCTCCGTCCTCGTTTTTCGGCTTTCCAGTCTAATGAAAAGGTGCCTCGCAGCTTTATCCTCCAGCATATCCAGTTTACCAAAAAATAAAGCAGACAGACAACCATACCGCTTATCCACACTACAACATACCATGTTGGAGGTTGTGCGTTGTCCACCAACGCTCGGCTGGTGTTCTGAATGTTTAATGAAGTCATTTCCTGCACGAGCAGCTGTGGTGACAGTGCGTTTCCAAGAGATTTTGTATTTGGCAGTAAGTTGTACACGCTGAATAAGGAAGAAAGCCGTATCGGAATAAAGAATAAAAACAGCTCAATATTCCAAAGCCAGAAATAAAAGAAGTTAGGAAGCCTGCGCTTTAGAGTAAATCTAAGAATAGCTGCAACTATTGCAAACAGGCTGCCCGTTATACAAAGCTCTGTTAAGGTTGCCATAATCGGACCTCCTATTTTAGCTTTTCTATAAGTTGTTCAAGTTCCTCTATATCCTGACTGCTAAGCTTGTTGTTTTTGGCGAGCGTTGAAAGCATCATACCTACTGAGCCTTTGAATATGTTTTCTACCAATCCGTTCAGTTCGTCCGCCTGCACCTCTTCACGCAAAACAATTGCCCTGCAAATGAAATCGGGCTCAAGCCGTTCTATCAGTCCCTTTTTTATGCATTGGTTAATAACCGTATATGTGGTGTTTTTGTTCCATCCATAGCTTTTTTTCAGCTCTTCAGATATCTCTTTTGCGCTAATATTTTCGTTTTCCCATACTACGTTCATGACGCGCAGTATTGATTGCGGAATCTTCATGAAGACACACTCCTTGACGTAAACTATAATTATAGTCTGTATAGCTGGAGTATAATCCTTCGCTCAAGCTTTGTCAAGACTATATTTATAGTTTAGCAACCTGTGGCTATTAATCCTTCTTATGACTGCTGTGACCCACGGGAGGCAGAGCTTATTCCATGCCTTTTAAGCGGCGCTCCAAATGCGGATATCTGCGAGAAAATGTTCATTTCTCTAAGCACCGTTAAGGTGCACACCCACAACATTTATCAAAAGCTTGATATTGAGCGAAGAAGCCAGCTTTCAGTGAAATATTCTGAGTTCATGGCCCTTCACAAAACACGATAGCCGCTGTTAGCCTCTGCGGCATTACCCAAACAACATATTCCAGCTTTTAAAAGCACCCCAATCATTCTTCAGTATGCTATACTTATAATAGTGAGCCGTCCTGCTGACTGTAATCAGCAGGACGGCTCTTTATCATTATCTTCAATTTTCCAATGCGAGCGCTTTTTGCGGGAAATAAAGCTTTATATCCAGCTTTCCTCAGTTTCCATTTTCTTGGGTCGGGTCATAAGGGCTTTGAAGGTTTCCTCCAGCGGAGCACCCTCATAAAGCACACGGTATATGGCCTCCGTAATGGGCATTTCAACACCGTACTTCTGTGCCATTGCATAGGCGGATGCAGCAGCATAATATCCTTCCACAACGGCTCCCACCTCGTCCATTGCTTCCTTTGCGCTTTTTCCCGCACCGATAAGAAGTCCCGCCCTGCGGTTTCGGGAGTGCATGGAGCAGCATGTGACGATAAGATCGCCCATTCCCGCAAGGCCTGTGAAGGTCTCTTTGTTCCCCCCCATTTTTACTCCTACTCTTGCAATTTCTGTAAGTCCACGGGTCATCAGCATGGCCTTGGTGTTGTCACCAAAGCCCATTCCGTCGCTTATGCCGGCGCAAAGGGCAATAACATTTTTAAGCGCCGCCCCCAGCTCCACTCCAATAGTGTCCGTTGAAGCATAAACTCTAAAGCGCTCATTCATAAAAAGCTCCTGCACCCACTGGGCAACAGTGTCACTTTCGGAAACTGCCACCACTGCCGTGGGAACACCTCTGCCCACTTCCTCGGCGTGGGATGGGCCGGAAAGCGCCGCAACCGGATTCTTGCCACCAAGCTCCTGCTCTATCACCTGGGTAAGGCATAGGGAGGTTTCCCTCTCTATTCCCTTCGCCACGGAGATTACCACAGTTTTTTTGTCAAGCAGGGGTGCAATTCGCCTTGCGGTTTCACGCACCGCAAAGGATGGAGTTGCAAGAACAACCGCATCGCAGCCTCGCACACATTCAATATCCGATGTGAGCTTTAGCTCCCTTGGAATGGCTACCCCCTTCAAAAACGGGTTTTCCCCTGTGCTGCGCATGGTTTGGGTTTCCTTATCAAAGAACGACCACAAGCTTACCTCGTGACCGTTTTCAAGTAAAAGCATTGCCAGCGCTGTTCCCCAGCCGCCGCTTCCCAATACTGTAATCTTCATTCTGTGTCCTTTCTTGAGCCTATGGGTTACAAGTTCCAGGCTTCCTCGGTTTACATAATGTAAATTTGTCAATTTGCTCTGTAGGTAATAATCCCCTTATAATTTAGTACCGTTACACGGCTGTCCGCTTCAAGTCGGCGGAATATGTCCTCAACATCCTTATCGTTTCTCGACTCCAAAAAGCTTTTAATTTCAAAACGGTTCATGGGATGCCGCCTTGCTATGGTTATTATGGCTTCAAAGCCGTCTTTAATGTCGCTATAAAAGCTGCCGTCGGTCAGCTTGTCTATGGAGATTCCCCCCATAAGCTCTGCCGCCTTTGCTATGACCTCGGGGTCTGCGGAACGGACAAAGCCCTCCGCCGGAGGTCGCACCGGCGTGTTGATATAAACCCTGTCGCTGCGTATCTGCTTCGCCAATTTTGCAATGGCTGCAAGCTGCTCCTCAGAGGTGTTCATTCCCTCCACAAGCATAATTTCCAGCCAAAGCTGTCCGGTGAATTCTCTCGAAAAGTCAATCAAGCCTTCATATGTATCCAAATAGGATATGCTTCCATGGGGACGGTCGATTTTTTTGAAGCTTTCAGCATCGAAAGCATCCAGTGAGGGCAAAACGATATCCGCTCCCATAAGCTCCTGCCTAAGCTTTTCGTCACAAAGAAGCGCCCCGTTTGTGATGACCGCCACAGGCTTATCCGTGAGCTTTTTTATACCGGAAATAAGCTCCCCCAGTCTAAGGTAAAGGGTTGGCTCCCCCTCCCCCACAATGCTTATCACATCACAGGGAACGCCCGCTTCAAGGCTCTTTTCGACCTCGGAAAGTATGTCCGCCAGGGGGTAAAACTCCCTGCGGGTGTTAGTCATTTTGTTTGTACGACCCAGCTGGCAGTACACACAAGAATAGTTGCAGGTCTTCTCCGGGATGGGGCTGACCCCCAGCGACCTGCCCAGTCTCCTTGATGGCACGGGGCCGAAAACATATTTAAAGTTTTGCATTATGTTAACTACCTAATCTGCCCTTCTCCGCTGATAACGTACTTGCAGCTTGTAAGCTCAGAAAGCCCCATGGGGCCTCTTGCATGAAGCTTCTGGGTTGAAATTCCGATTTCCGCACCCAGTCCAAACTCACCGCCGTCGGTGAAGCGAGTGGAAGCGTTAACGTATACTGCCGCAGCATCCACCTCGTTTTGAAAGCGGCGTGCCCGCCCGTAGTCTTGGGTTATGATTGCCTCACTGTGACCCGTTCCGTACCGTGCTATATGCTCCATGGCCTCGTCCATATTTGAAACGAGCTTTATTGCCAGAATGTAATCATCATACTCTGTTTCCCAATCCGACTCGCTTGCCGCAATTGCGGATTTGCCCAGTATTTTCAAGGCATTTTCATCGCACCGCAGTTCCACTCCATACTTCTGAAGCTTGGGCAGGACAAGGGGCAAAAAGCGCTCGGCCTCACTTTCGCAAACTAAAAGCGTCTCCATGGCATTGCACACAGAGGGTCTTGAGCACTTTGCGTTTTCAACGATTTGAGCAGCCATTTCAAGGTCGGCTCCCTCGTCTACATAAACGTGGCAATTGCCCTTTCCCGTTTCAATAACAGGCACACGGGCATTTTCCACAACGGTGTTTATAAGGCCGGCACCGCCACGGGGGATTAAAACGTCAAGGTATTGCCGAAGCCCCATAAGCTCATTTGCACTCTGCCTGCTTGTGTCCTCAACAAGGCTTATGCACTCCTTTGGAAGCCCGCAGCCGGCGATGGCATCCCTCATTATGTCAACCAACACCTTATTGGAGCCAATGGCCTCCTTGCCCCCTCTGAGTATGCAGGCATTTCCCGACTTAAGACAAAGCACCGCAGCGTCTACGG
>CAZJYY010000005.1:0-76134 GCA_964550315.1 uncultured Oscillospiraceae bacterium
TAATCCACCCCGAGAGCATAATACACTCTATGGTGGAGTATAATGACGGCGCTGTTATTGCCCAAATGGGTGTACCGGACATGGGGCTTCCCATACAATATGCCTTGACCTATCCCCACAGGATCGAGGGTGCATCGCCGGCTCTTAATTTTGCAAGTCAGGGAAAGCTTAGCTTCTATGAGCCGGAACTTGAAAAAACGCCGTGCTTGGCCCTTGCCATGGACTGCGCTAAAAAAGGCGGCATTGCACCGGCAGTGTTAAGCGCCGCAAACGAGGTGGCGGTGTCCATGTTTTTGCAGGGAAAGCTTAGCTTCAACGGTATTTTCGATGCGGTTGCGGCGGCAGTAGATGCTGTGGCTGTGGATAGAGCACCCAGCCTTGAAGCCCTTCAGTATGCCGACGGAGCGGCAAGACGCTTTGTCAGGGAGAATTTCTGAGGTAACCTATGTATATAGTCATTGCAATTATAATTTTCGGCGTTCTTATCGCAACCCATGAGCTGGGCCACTTTACGGCGGCTAAGCTCTGCGGTGTTAAGGTCAATGAATTTGCCATCGGTATGGGTCCTGTGCTTTTCCAAAGGCGGCGGGGTGAAACCATGTATTCCCTGCGCCTTCTGCCCCTGGGTGGCTTTTGCGCCATGGATGAGGACGAGGCGTCAGACGATGCACGTGCTTTCACCAATCAAAGCTGGTGGAAGCGACTTATAATCCTTGTGGCCGGCGCAGGCATGAACTTTGTAACGGGGCTTATTATCCTCCTTTTCATCGTTCCGGGCTCTCCAAGCTTTATGTCGCCGGTGGTTACGGGCTTTTTTGAAGATTGCCCTTATGAGGGAGAACAGGGCCTTTTGGAAGGCGATGAGTTTTATAAAATAGACGGCGACCGTGTGTATTTTTCCTCCAATATTGGTCTTCTTTTAAGCCGTGGCGGCAGTAGCGGCGAGCATGACATTGTAGTTATCCGCGATGGTGAGAAGGTGGAGCTTGAGGACTATAAAATAGTGCCCGTGGAATATGAGATAGAGGGCGTCAACGTTACCAAATACGGCCTTTATTTCGGCGTTCAGGAGACGGGAATAATGGCGGGGATTAAAAACACGTGGTACTGCGCCCTGGACTTTGTGCGCATGGTTTGGATGGGGCTTTCGGACCTATTTACCGGTGCAGTGGGGCTTCGGGAGCTTTCAGGGCCTGTGGGAATCGTTGAGATTATAAATGATGTGGGCCAAAGCGCTGAGACTGTGCGTGGTGCAGCTTTCAGCATTGCCTATCTTGCGGCATTTATTGCCGTAAACCTTGCGGTTATGAACATGCTTCCCATTCCTGCTTTGGATGGTGGACGGGTGCTGTTCCTTTTGATTACCGCTCTGGTGGAGAAGGTTTTCAAGCGCCGGCTTGACCCAAAGTATGAGGGATATGTTCATGCGGCGGGGCTTGTGCTCCTTTTGGGGCTGATGGCTGTTGTAATGGTAAATGATGTTTTAAAACTGTTTGTATAGGGGCGCTAGCCCCTATACCCGTATTTTTCAAGGACAATACCCCCTATACCGCTCCGGAAGGGGCGAAAAGCAAGGAGTTGCTATGGACAGAAAAAAAACCAGAAAAATCTTCGTGGGCAATGTGGCGATAGGTGGCGGGGCTCCCATTACTGTGCAGTCAATGTGCAATACAAAGACAGAAAACGTAGAGGCCACATTGGCACAGATAGACTCCCTTGAAAAAGCAGGCTGCGAAATTGTGCGCCTTGCGGTGCCGGACATGTCTGCGGCACGAGCGCTTTCGGAAATCTGCCGCCATACAAATATTCCCGTAGTGGCGGACATTCATTTTGACTATAAGCTTGCCCTTGCGTCCGTGGATGCGGGGGTTGCCAAAATACGCATAAATCCAGGCAACATCGGTGGTGCGGACAAGGTTCGTGCCGTGGCGGATGCCTGCCGTGATAAAAAAATACCCATCCGTGTGGGCGTGAATACAGGAAGCATTGAAAAAACCATCCTTGAAAAGTACGGCCGGAGTCCAAAGGGGCTTTGTGAAAGCGCCCTCTATCATGTGCGGCTTTTAGAGCAGGCGGATTTTTCGGATATCTGTATATCCATAAAATCCTCGGACGTGCAGGAATGCTTTGCTGCCTATAAAATGATGTCTGAGCTTTGCGACTACCCGCTGCATTTGGGAGTAACGGAAACGGGAACACCAAAAATGGGTACTATTAAATCTGCTGCCGGCATCGGGGCGCTGCTTCTTTCCGGCATCGGCGATACCATCCGTGTATCCCTTACTGCCGACCCGGTGGAGGAGGTCAAAGCGGGACTTGCCATCCTTAGGGCTGTGGGTCTGCGCCGTGACGGAGTGAATATTGTGTCCTGCCCTACCTGCGGACGTACCTCAATTGACCTTATTGCAACAGCAGAAAGAGTGGAGCGGCAGCTATCAGAGCTTAAAAAACCCATAACCGTGGCGGTAATGGGCTGTGCCGTGAACGGTCCCGGCGAGGCTCGGGAGGCAGACTATGGCCTTGCAGGCGGCAAGGGCGAGGGGATTATTTTCAAGCGGGGCGAGATAATAAAAAAAGTACCCGAGGAAGAACTTGCAGATGAACTGGTAAATTTGATATTAAGTGAGATGTAATTATCTCAATAGGATAAAGAGTATATACACAAGATAATTCATAGGAAAGCGATACATAAAAATGAGCGAACAGGCAAAAACAATATTTCTTGAAATGTTCCCTTTTTGCGAGGGACTGCGTGATATGTGCGGGGGCTTGGACAAGGCCTTTGTGCTTAGCGCCGTGGTTAACAAGGAAAAAATGTCCATGAATGTTGAGGCAGATTTTCCCCGTACCGCTGCGCCTGCGGAGCTGCACACGATTGAGGGCCGCATTATTTCTGAATATGGGCTGAACACCGTTGTGCTCACACAAAAAAGGAGCGTTGCACCCGTCAAGGCCGTGCCGAAGGCGGCGGGCAATGTCGGCGAGAAAAGAAGTCAGGCTCCCACAGCGGGAAAGGTTATTTTCGGACGGCAAATCAAGGGCGAGCCCGTGGGTATGGATACACTTACGGTGGAGTCCGGGAACGTGGTCGTTCGGGGCGAGATATTTGACGTTCAAAGCCGTGACGTGGCAAAGCGTGGCGGCTGGGTGCTGTCCTTTGATATGACGGACAATGCAGGTTCAATAAAGGTTTCCAAATATTTCAGAGCCGAGGATGAGCTGGGCGAGCTGAAGGATTTGAAAAAGGGTATGTATGTTACCGTGTCGGGAGCTGTGGGCTATAACCGCTATGATGAGGATATAGCCATTGAACCCAGAAACGTTGTGTTGGGCAAAAAACCCAAGCGTGAGGACACAGCGGAGGAAAAGCGGGTGGAGCTTCACCTGCACACCCGCTACTCCACCCTGGATGCCTTGACAGAGCCAAAGGCAGCGGTCAAGCAGGCGGCGGACTGGGGTCATCCCGCCATTGCCATCACTGACCACGGCGTTGCCCAGGCCTTCCCTGAAATGTGGCAGTCGGGCAAAAAGTGCGGCATAAAAATAATCTATGGCACCGAAGGCTACTACATAAACGATGTGGACGACAAGCTTTGCATCTATGGCGATACAAGCGGTCAGATTACCGACGATTTTGTGGCCTTTGACATTGAAACTACAGGGCTTAGCGCCAATGACGACCGCATAACGGAGATTGGCGCAGTGCGCTTTTCCGGGGGCAAGCCCCAGGAGCACTTCCAAACCTTCGTCAACCCTCACAGACCCATACCCCGTGAAATAGTTGAGCTTACAGGGATAACCGACCACGATGTTTTTGATGCTCCCGAGGAGGACAAGGCCCTAAAAAGCTTTATGGATTTTGTGGGCGATTTGCCCTTGGTAGCCCATAATGCGGAGTTTGACATGGGCTTCATGTTTGCCTGTGCCCGCCGCAGCGGGATTGAAAAATTTGCCCCAGTATATATGGATACTTTAGTTTTCTCCCAAAGCTTACTTCCCGATATGCGCCGTTTTAAGCTGGACTTAGTCACAGACCGCCTTGGACTGCCCCGCTTTAACCACCATCGTGCAGATGACGACGCTCTGGCCTGCGGCCGCATTATGGCGAAGTTTGCAGACATGCTGGTGGAGCGAGGGATCACAGAAAAAAGCGCTCTTGAGCAGTACACAAGGGAGCTTCGCAACAAGGACAGCCGTGCCCGCACAAGGCACATTATCCTTCTTGTGAAGAACAAGGTGGGGCTTAAAAACCTATACGAAATAATCTCGAAGGCACATTTGGAGCACTTCAAGAAAAACCCCATTGTCCCCAAGAGCTTACTAATGAAATATCGGGAAGGGATAATTGTCGGCGCTGCATGCGAGGCAGGAGAGATTTTTGACGCAGTTGCCCGCAAGAAAAGCGACGAGGAAATTGCCAGACTTGCGGAGCTTTATGACTATCTTGAAATCCAGCCGATCTGCAATAACATGTTCATGCTGGATAACGGCACAGCAAAGGACGAGGAAGAGCTTCGGGACTTTAACCGCAGAATAATTGAGCTTGGGCAAAAGCTTAATAAGCCCGTGGTTGCCACAGGTGACGTTCACTTCCTAAATCCGGAGGATGAAATATATCGTCATATTCTACTTGCCGGAAGAAAATTCTCTGATGCAGACAAAAGTCTTCCGATTTACTTTAAAACCACCGACGAAATGCTTTCCGAGTTTTCCTATTTAGGCGAAGATAAGGCAAGGGAGGTAGTGGTTACAAACACCGTTGCAATTGCGGACATGTGCGATGAAATCGAGCTTTTGCCCAAGGATTTATACCCACCTACCATCGAAAATTCGGCGGAGGATTTAAAAAGTCTTGTGTACGGCAAGATGCACGCCCTTTATGGCGACGAGCCGCCAAAAATTGTTCTTGAGCGAGTGGAGACAGAGCTTCATGACATTTTGGAGCGGCATTATGACGTTATTTATATGTCCGCACAAAAGCTTGTTGCAAACTCCCTTGAAGCAGGCTACCTTGTTGGCAGCCGTGGCAGCGTTGGCTCGTCCATCGTGGCCTACATGTCCGGCATTACGGAGGTAAACGCGCTTCCCGCCCATTATCGCTGCCCCAAGTGTAAGTATTCCGACTTTTCCCATGGTACGGAGTACGGCTGCGGTGCGGATATGCCAGACGCACTTTGCCCAGTGTGCGGAGAGCCGCTCTCTAAGGACGGTTTTGACATCCCCTTTGAAACCTTCCTTGGCTTCGGCGGTGACAAGGTGCCGGATATCGACCTTAACTTTTCCGGCGAATATCAGGCACAGGCGCATAAATACACCGAAACCCTCTTTGGTCGTGACCACGTTTTCAAGGCGGGCACGGTGGGTACTTTGGCGGAGAAAACCGCTTACGGCTATGTTAAAAACTACCTTAACGAGCGGGGAAGACTTGTCACCAAGGCGGAGGAAAACCGCCTTGCCCAAGGCTGTGTGGGCGTAAAGCGCACCACGGGTCAGCATCCCGGGGGCCTTGTTATTGTTCCGCAGAATATGGACGTTACGGACTTTTGTCCGGTACAGCATCCGGCGGACGACCCGGACAGCGACATCATAACCACCCACTTTGAATATCACAGCATGGAGGCAAACCTCTTAAAGCTGGACGAGCTGGGGCATGACGACCCCACAATGATAAGAATGCTGGAGGATTTAACAGGGGAGGACGCCAAGAAAATTCGCCTTGACGACCCCAAGACCAGAGAAATTTTCTTCAGCGCAGAGCCCTTGGGACTTACAAACGACGACCCCATAGTGGGCAAAACCGGCACTATAGGCATACCGGAATTCGGTACGGGCTTTACCCGCCAAATGCTGGTGGACACCCAGCCCAAGGAATTTGACACTCTTGTGCGGCTTTCCGGCTTTTCCCACGGCACGGACGTGTGGCTGGGCAACGCAAAGGACCTGATTCTCGGGGGAACAGCCTCGGTTAACGAGACTATCGGCTGCCGTGACGATATAATGCTATACCTTATCTCAAAGGGAATGGACCCCAAGCGTGCCTTTAAGTTCATGGAGGCGGTGCGAAAGGGCGCTATCCACAAGGGAAAGCCCTGGCCCGAGGGCATAGTTGAGGAAATGCAGTCCTTGGGCGTACCGGAGTGGTACATCGAATCCTGCCGAAAGATTCAGTATCTTTTCCCCAAGGCTCACGCCGTTGCCTATGTTACCATGGCATTTCGCATTGCTTATTTCAAAGTTCACCACCCGCTGGCGTACTATAGCTGCTATTTCTACCGGCGAGGAGACAGCTTTGATGCGGCAATAATGACCCGTGGCATAGAAACTGTGAGAAACCGTATAAAGGCTATTAAGAATGACCCCAACCCCACAGCCAAGGATCAGGACACACTGACAACCTTGGAAGCGGTGTACGAATTTTACCTGCGGGGCTTTGATTTTGCCAGGATAGATTTGTACAAGTCAGAAGCGACAAAATTCGTGATTGAGGGCAACACCCTCATTCCACCCTTTGTGGCTGTGGCGGGACTTGGTGAAACGGCGGCAAACGATCTTGCCCGCTGCCGAGAGAGCGGAAGAAGGTTTATTTCTGTTGAGGAGCTTATGAGCGCTTGCCCCAAAGTCAGTAAAACCCATATTGAGCAGCTTAAAAATTTGGGTGCCCTGGGTGACATGCCCGACACCAGTCAAATGACCTTATTTTAAGGAAAACCATTGAAAATCAAGGGATGCAACCGCAAAGTTACATGATCTTTTTCAAAAGTAACATGAAATTGGTGGTGGTTGCGTCCCTCTTTTCGTAAAATCAGCTCATCAAATGAAAGCCGGGAGGAAAGAAAAATGAGCTTTTCAGACAATCTTCAATTTTTAAGAAAGAACAAGGGCATAACCCAGGAACAGCTTGCAGAGAAGCTGGAGGTGTCCCGCCAGTCCGTTTCAAAATGGGAATCGGGAGCGGCATATCCGGAAACGGAAAAACTTCTTACCATGTGTGACATGTTCGGCTGCGACATGGATACACTGATGCGGGGGGATGTGTCCAAAAGCTTTATAGAGGACCGCTGGGGCTATGACGCCCACAAGACACGCTTTGCCAATGCCATAACCTTCGGTGTGGGATTTGTTTTGTTGGGTTTAAGTATAATGTTCATTCTTGTAGGCGTTGGCATTAAGGAGGAGCTTGCAACAATAGTGTTCCTTGGTTTCGTGGGCATTGCCGCCGTGGCGTTTGTTGCAGCAGGGCTGTTGGACGATCGTTTTAATAAGGAGCATCCCGAGGTTGCGGATTTCTATACCAAGGAGCAAAAGAATAAGGTTGAAAAGCAGTTCATTGTGGCGACCTGTGCCTGCGTGGGACTTGTGCTTTTAGGCGTTATTTTTCTTTTGGGCAGTGAGGCCGCAGGTCTGGGAACCTCCATCAGTGAGGAGCTGGCGGGAGCAATTTTTATGCTTTTCATTGCAGCAGCGGCCTGCATTATTGTTCGTGCGTCTCTTATGAAGGCAAAAATTAACATAAGGGAGCACAACCGAGAAAATGGTCCGCAGACAAAGGCAGATAAGATTTCCGGTGCGATTCACGGCTCAATCTGGTGCATTACAATAGCTGTTTATTTGATTATAAGCTTTACCTACAATAACTGGCACATAAGCTGGCTGGCGTTCCCCGTGGCGGCTATGCTGAGCGGTGCTGTTGCAGTTATATTGCCGCTGGTGGTAAAGAACGACGACGAGCCTAAGGAATAAATTTGTAGGGGCGTACTGTGTTCGTCCGAAATATCTTATAAAAATGCCGCCCTGCTGAAAAAAAAAGCAGGGCGGCATTTTTATAAGAGTAAATCGATTTAGCCGATTTTACATCTTTGCGGGAAAATGTTATTTGATTTCAAGGCTCACCGGGGTGTCAAGCTTTGTAAAGTGGGAGAATATAGGCTCCAGCCAAACCTCGTTTTCCGTATAGTTCGCTAAAGGGAAGTACACCGCAAAGCGCCCTTCAAGCTCTATGGCTTCACCGGTTTCCTCAACATAGTAGCTGCCACTTGTGGTGGAGCTTGAGCGGATTTCGTGCTTTTCGCCGTCCTTATCATAAAAGCTCATGGAGAATAACTGATAATGATGGTTTTCCTCATACATGGGGGCGGAGAAATAAACTATCCAGCCGTTTTGTTTTTTCACAGCCCTCTCAAAATTTACGCCTTGGGGAAGCTTATCCGCAGTTTCATTTTCAAGGTCGATATGGACTCTTTCCATGTCCTTTGATAGCCATGTGACATCGGTGATATGCAGGGTAAGGTGCTTGCTATTTGAGAAAAATGCACTTTCAAGCATATGGGTTTTCATCATGGGACTGTTGTGGGAGCCTATTGCCGAAATGCCGTTAATTACACCCTCGAAGCGCTGTCCCTTTTCATTTTCAACGTAGAATTCAAGAGATGTAAGCCATGCGGTGTTCTCGGGGAAGTCCGAGAAGGTAAAGCGCATATGAGTGGGATAAATCTCCGCAGTTTCCAAGACCATCTTTTGACCGTCCAGCATGAATTCCTGGTTTATTTCGATAGTCTCGCCCTGTGCTGTGTAATACGGGTCAATGGAGAGGGCAAAGTCAAAGATGGAAATTGCCTCTGGAGCGGTGTCCTCCTCGTAATCACCCAGCATGTCATCCTCCACACTTTTTACAGGAGCGTCCATGGTTACGCTGCCATTGTCGTGGATACGCAGACTTAAAATAAGCTCCGAAGGAACGCCGTTTTCATTGAAATCCGCTGTGATTTTTCGTATATCGCCGTTTTCTGCGCCGAAGTCGCCCCAGCTTGAGGCATAACCATGCAAAGCTCCGCCGTCTGCGGATTTGAATTCGGGCGCAGCGTCCATGGCGGTGTACATATCGCTGTTCAAGGTGTAGAAGATGTTGAGCTGCATTTGGTCAACTATTATATACTCCACCCTTGCGGTGATACCGTTTTCCGACTGCTCCTCATCAATTGGCTGAACGTACTTATTTTCCACTGCAGCAGATAATGATGGCGATGAGGCAACAGCCATTGCAAGGTCTTTTATGATGGGTATGCGCCCGGCAGCATAGGCAAAGCTGGGTGAGACATTAACCAAAATAGTAAAGACTGCAAACAGCATTACAAGACTGCCGAGGGGCAAAATAACTGCCCGGCTGCGACGGTTCTTTGCGGACTGCACCCTTGCCTTGGCACGGGTTACAGTATATTCAAGCGCCGGGGGCGTGGCTTCAAGATTATCCATAAGTGTGCTAAATTCGTCATTTCTATTCATGTAAGTAATCCTCCTCCGATAATTCAAGGCGCAGGATGGAAAGTGCCCGCCTGAGTCGTGTGGCGGCGGTGCCTTGGGGAATTTTAAGAGCCTCCGCCGTTTGCGCCACGGTATATTCGGCAAAGTAGCGCAGAATCAAAGGCTCCTTTAAATCCACGGGAAGCCGGGACACTGCGTCCTTAAGGGGCAGGGCGTCAAACTGTTCGACGGCGGTTTCCGGAAGCTCCTCAAAGGGCGCAAAGCGCCTTTTGCGCTTCAGCTCAGTTTTGCACTCGTTAATAAGTATTCGGGTAATCCAAGTGTCGAAGAACTCGGGCTGTCTAAGCTTTTTAAGTGAGCGCAAGGCTTTGTATACAGCTTCATCTACGGCTTCAAGAGCGTCTGCCTCGCGGCCTAAGTACATATAGGCTGTGCGGTACAATCGGCTGCGAAGCCGTTGAACACACAAAGCAAATTCGTTTTCATTCATGGGTTAGATATCCCTTCTTGTTGTCATGACATCTATTAGACGTTTTATAAACGGATTTTTATTTCACGGATAAAAATTTTCTGTGCCATGAGTATACCACAAAAAATAAAAAAGCGCCCCATACGAAAAATGTATGGTGCGCTTTTGAAGGACGGCTCAGCCCTCCATTTGCTTTCCCAGAAAACCTGCAACGGTTTCGGCAAGCTTTACCTGCAGCTCTGTTGGTGCGGGAGCACCGGGACGTGCCACAAAAACCACGCAGCCCATGATATCGCCCTCTGAAAGAATGGTGGCGGCTACGGAGATATAGTTCAGCTCGTCGCCGTCGGAAAGGGGGATAACAGGGCCTGCCTCGGCGGCATATAGCTTGCGACCCTCCATAATGCGGGACAGCTCGTCACTGATATGGCGCTCACGAAGCTCCTTTTTGGGGACACCGGCGGCAGCAATAACACTGTCTCTGTCACAGACTACGACAGTGCAGTCTGAGGTTTTATAAAGAGATTCGCAAATCTGCGTTGCAAAGTCGGAAAGCTCTCCCACGGGGGAGTACTTTTTGAAAATGACTTCGCCGTCCTTTTCCGTGTATATCTCCAACGGGTCGCCGTCTCGTATGCGCAGAGTGCGGCGTATCTCCTTGGGGATTACAACTCTACCAAGGTCATCTATGCGGCGTACAATACCGGTTGCTTTCATAATGAATCCTCCGTTTTGATTAAATTGCCTGCTCAGATATATTTTGTAAAAAACGGTCGATTATTCATGCTTCGTGCAGAGCAAAATCTATTTACTTTACCATTTCTTTTAATTGTGATAAAATAAGCGGGAAAGTAATTATTTTGTTTATTTTTAAGGAGTTTTACCATGAAAGGAATTATCCTTGCAGCCGGTAAGGGCACAAGAATGTACCCCATGACGAAGCCGGTGTGCAAGCCGCTTATACCGGTATACGATAAACCGCTTTTGTACTATCCTCTGGCAGTTTTGCAGCAGGCGGGCATACGAGATATTCTTATAATAGTCCCCCCAAACGGTAAGGAGCCCTTTGAGGCCCTTTTCGGGGACGGTAGCCAGCTTGGTATGAACATAAGCTTTAAGGAGCAGTTCGTGCCAAGGGGTATTGCCGACGCCTTTATGGTGGGGGAGGAGTTTATCGGCGATGACAGTGTGTGCCTTATACTTGGGGATAATATTTTTTACGGACAGGGCCTTGCAAAGTGTCTTGAGCCGGCTCGCAAACAGACCTCGGGAGCCACAATCTTCGGCTACTATGTGGACAATCCAAGACCCTTTGGCGTGGTAGAATTCGATAAGGACGGCAAAGCCATAAGTATCGAGGAAAAACCGGAAAACCCAAGGTCAAACTACATTGTGCCGGGGCTTTACTTTTATGACAACCGTGTTGTTGAAATTGCAAAGCAGGTGAAGCCCTCTGCCCGTGGGGAGCTTGAGATAACCTCGGTGAATAACGCCTATCTCGAGATGGGTGAGTTGGGGGTTGTAACCCTGGGCCGGGATTTTGTGTGGCTGGACGCCGGCAATGAGGATAGCCTTTTGGAGTCCGCAAACACAATTGCCGCAATCCAGCGGGAGACGGGAAAATACGTTGCCTGTATAGAGGAAATATCTATTAAAAACGGCTGGATCGACGAGCGTCAGCTTTACGCCCTGGGCAAGGAGCTTGAAAAAACTAAGTACGGCAAATATATTTTGTCCTTATAAACGCACTTTACGGCACTGCATATAGGGCAAAGCGCAATAATTTTCATCAGGAGAAACACATGGAAAGCATTACTAAAATACTGGCAAGAGAATTTGACAAGAAAGAGGAGCACGTTCAAAACGTAATAAACCTTATCGACGAGGGAAACACCATACCCTTCATAGCCCGATACCGTAAGGAAATGCACGGCACAATGGACGACACGGTGCTGCGTGATTTGGCGGACAGGCTTAATTATCTTAGGAATCTTCAGGAGCGTCGAGATGAAATAAAAAAGGCCATCGATGCACAAGGAAAGCTTACAGACGAGCTGACCGCAGGGATAGACAACGCAAAAACCCTTGCGGAGCTTGAGGATATATATAGACCCTACAAGCAAAAGCGCCGCACAAGAGCAACCATTGCCAAGGAAAAGGGACTTGAACCTCTTGCACTGACTATTTTTGAGCAAAGCCCCAAGCTTTTGGATTTAAATGCCCTCGCCGGAGAGTATGTCGATCCCGAAAAGGGGGTCGAAACAGCCGAGGATGCTCTTGCGGGTGCGTCTGACATTATTGCGGAAATGATTTCCGACAGTGCAGAAATTCGCCGCAGACTCAGGGAGCTTATTATGGCAAGGGGCAGCCTTTCATCCTGTGCCACCAAGGAGGAGGATTCGGTATACAGCCTGTACTACGAATTTTCCCAGAGCATTTCCCGCCTTCAGGGCCACCAGATTCTTGCCATAAACAGGGGCGAGAAGGAGGGGTTTTTGAAGGCAGGCGTGGAGATTGACAGGGAATGGGCGCTTGGGCTGATTTGGAACGAGCTTTTGAAACCCGGTACCAAGGCGGCGGAGTTCGTGCGCCGTGCTGCGGAGGACAGCTATGACAGGCTCTTGTTCCCCTCCATGGAGCGGGAGATAAGAAATGCCTTGACGGATACAGCCTCAGAGGGGGCAATTCACAACTTTGCCTTGAATCTTAAGCCCCTTTTGATGCAGCCTCCGGTGAAGGGTCGAGTGACAATGGGGCTTGACCCGGGATATAGGAACGGCTGCAAGGTTGCTGTGGTGGACGGAACGGGCAAGGTGCTGGACACGGCGGTGGTGTACCCTACCTATGGTGAGCGCCAGAAAAACGAGACCATAGACAAGCTTGAAAAGCTTATAAAAAAGCACGGGGTGGAGCATATAGCCATCGGCAACGGCACGGCCTCCCGGGAGACAGAAATGATGACCGCCGAACTTATCACAAGAACCCCGAATGTGAGCTATATGATAGTAAATGAGGCCGGTGCATCAGTTTACTCTGCCTCCAAGCTTGCGGCGGAGGAATTTCCCCAGTACGATGTTAACCTGCGCTCCGCTGTGTCTATTGCAAGAAGACTTCAGGATCCCTTGGCGGAGCTGGTGAAAATTGACCCCAAAGCCATCGGCGTTGGGCAGTATCAGCACGATATGCCCCAAAAACAGTTGGATGAGACGCTCTCCGGCGTGGTGGAGGATTGCGTCAATGCTGTTGGCGTGGATTTAAACACCGCCTCGCCCTCCCTTTTGCAAAGGGTTTCGGGATTAAGCGGCACAACGGCAAAAAACATTGTAAGCTACCGTGAGGAAAACGGTGAGTTTACTGCAAGACGGCAGCTTTTAAAGGTGCCCAAGCTTGGCCCCAAGGCATATGAACAGTGTGCAGGATTTCTACGTGTGCCGGAAAGTAAGTCCGTACTGGACAACACCGGCGTCCACCCGGAAAGCTATGCCGCCGCAGAGAAGCTTTTGGAGCTTTGCGGCTTCAAGCTTTCGGATGTGGCGGAGGGCAAGATTTCCGAGCTTACACAAAGGCTGCGTGCCCTTGGCGAGGAAAAGGCGGCAGAGGGCTGCGGAGTGGGCGTTCCCACCCTGCGAGACATTGCCTCGGAGCTTTTGAAGCCGGGACGTGACCCTCGAGACGAGCTGCCCCCACCCATTTTGCGCACGGACGTTATGGACATGAAGGACTTGAAGCCCGGAATGGAGCTTACGGGAACGGTGCGCAATGTTATAGACTTTGGCGTTTTTGTGGACATAGGCGTGCATCAGGACGGGCTTGTTCACATTTCCGAGCTTTGCGACCGCTTCGTGCGCCACCCGTCGGAGGTGGTATCCGTGGGAGACGTGGTTAAAACTGTGGTTTTGTCTGTGGATGTACAGAAAAAACGCATATCTCTTTCCATGAAGCAGGCAAAAAAATAGAAGTATAAAATAAAGTGCAGTGCCCCCGCTGACAGTCTCAGCGGGGGCATTTGTCGTAAATAAACGACAGGT
Organism: uncultured Oscillospiraceae bacterium; assembly: GCA_964550315.1. Lineage (GTDB taxonomy): Bacteria > Bacillota > Clostridia > Oscillospirales > Oscillospiraceae > UBA2658. The sequence continues at coordinate 13,756 of CAZJYY010000005.1, forward strand.
TTTCTCTTTTTATCTACTAATAACCTAAAAATCGACGTAGTTCGACCTTATACCTCTCTATAATAAAGCATAGAGAGCCTTAGCGATGTCCCGCAAAAAGGTGGCCCCGGTATTCCCGCGGTAAAAAAGAAATATAGAGAGATGAAAAATGATAGAGTTGTCCCATGAAATGAAAATGCAGCAGCGCTTTGAAAAAGCGGATTACCTTGTCAGGGTTGAATTACTGGAGATGGCAATTTTGTCAAATCTGAGAGGCTACGGCTACATAATTGATGCAGTGCTTTGTGCGGTGCAGGACGAAACCGCCGCAGACGCCTTCTCCACACGGGTATATCCAAAAATTGCGGAGGAGAGGGGAACGCCTCCTGCCAACGTGGAAAGATGTATCCGAAGCGCAATTTCCACCGGTTGGAACCGCAGCGGAGAAAAAAGCCTGAAAAAGCGTTTTTCAAAGCTGGGATATCCGCCGTCCAACAGCGAGTTTCTAAGGTATTTATACTATAAAATACTGCCGAAGCTTTAAGACGGTGATAGATAAAAAACACGCCGGATTGCTCCGGCGTGTTTTTTAGTGCCCTTGCTTTTAGTCGGCGGCACCGAGTCGTCCGTACTCCTCACCCATGAATATGTGGCTATAGCCGCCATCCTTGTTCTCGGAGGGCGCAGAAAGCTGGAAACCTGCGTCCTTTTGGAAAATCATAACATAGTCAGAACCGCCAAAAAGAAACCAGCCTAACATATCACCTTTGCTTACAGTGGCACCCACCTGAACAGTGTCCTCAAGATTTACCGAGGATACCTGGGACATGCCGATAGGCAGTAGCGCCACAAGGCCGTATTTTTGGGTTTCGAGAATAATGCATGCTCTGGTTTCAATCATCTGCCAGCCTGGAGTGTCGGCGTGAAGAACGTATTTTCCCGTTTCCTCGTCCCACACAACAGCGCCGCCCACGGCATCATCCTGGGGAATCATGCGGATTTCCTTAATGGTTCCGCCAATGGGAAAATGATAGCGGTGATAGTCATAAACGTCCAAAAATGTGTGAGTCAAAACACCGCCGGCAAAGGCACCGCTGTATTCGCTGTCCCTGCCGATAAGGTCGACAACGGAATTGAAGGCTTTAGACTTAATCGAAGCGCCTTCTTTTTGCACAATGTCCGAATTCTCATCAATCTGCCAAACGCCCTGAGGGGTGGAATCCGCCGGAGATACTACAACGGACTCATCCTCCGGTGCGGCGATGGGGCGCTGGTCGGCACTCTTGAGATAGCGGGCAAAAAAGTCGTTGAAGCTTTTCCAGTTGCCGGGGTCCTCATACCAGCCCTCGGCAAGACCAAAGCGCTCGTCCTCATAGGCAAGAGCGTAATAGTCCTCGCTCCAGGAGGCGGGGGTACTTAAAAACTCACCCCAGCTTTTCGTAAAGTCAATTAACCAGCTTCTGTAGGGTTCTGCATACTGAAGGGAATTGTTGTAAAGTCCTTTTCCGTCCAGCTCCTCCAAGGGGATGTCGTTAATGAAGTAGAAATAGTTCAGGCTTTGGTCAATTTTTTCATACAGCTTGGGAAAATTTGAAAGCTCGCCGGAAATGTTCCAGGGCATGGCCTCGGCAGCCCAGTCAATATAATCATAGTACTGCTCAAGGGTCTGGGCGGGATTGGTCTCAGGGTCAGGGTTTATCTCCTTGGCCTTTTCAATGGATTTTTCCAGGAGCGCTTTTACCTCGGGGTTTTTATCTAAAATTTTAATGAGGGCAAGGGTGCTTTCCTTGTGAGCCGAAGGCTCTGCGCTGACCACCGGTGAGGGGGACGGCGAAGGCGAGGGTGTAGGAGCGGCCTTGCGGCATGCAGCCATGGAGAGAAACAGGACAAGGGACAAAAGAAGTGAAATGTAACGGGCGTATCGCACTGAAGAGCGAAATGGATATTTCATAATGAGCCTCCTAAAGATTAGTGTATCAGAACAATTATTCCACATTTTGGGATTATTATGAGGGAAGGCGGCCAATTTGGTTGCAAAAATGAAAAAAATAATATAGAATTGACTGAAAATACGTCGTTTTACGGCTTGGCGGTAAGGAGTAAATCATGGTAGAAGAATTCAGAGGCAAAAAACCCATAATTGCGGAGGACTGCTTTATAGCGGACACCGCTTCAATATACGGAGATGTGGAAATAGGCAGCGGTTCGTCCGTTTGGTTCGGGGCGGTACTCAGAGCCGATTTGGACAGCATCAAAATTGGCCAGGGCAGCAATGTACAGGAAAATGCGGTTCTGCACATGGATGAAGGCTATCCCGTTATTATCGGGGATAATGTCACCATTGGCCACGGTGCCATAATACACGGTGCTACCATTGGGAACAACGTAATTATAGGAATGGGCGCAATAGTCATGAATGGCGCAGTTATAGGGGAGAATTCCCTTGTGGGTGCCGGAACGCTTGTTAAGGAGCGCACGATAATTCCCGAAGGGTCGGTGGTTGTTGGCGTTCCGGGGAAAGTTATAAAAGAGGCTGTGGAGGCAAATAAGCTCTCTGCCACTATGAGCGCCATTGGCTATGCAGAGCTTGCAAAGGAATTTAATAAATAGTTACCAAATAAAAAGCAATAGCTCTCCATTAACGGAGAGCTATTGCTTTTTCTCATCCCTCTTATAATTGCTGTCCTTGTTCACATTGAAAGGCGGCGTAGCTGCATGGACATTAACTGAAATACTACGCCTAAAAATTCGCTGTTGGTTGGTCTTACGGAGCACACAGGGAATAGTGATCTCATGGGGGATTCTTCGCTGCGATTCCACGCACTTTCAATGGAGTGGCGGATGGCCTTTTCAATCATTGAACTGGAAATGCCGTGTTTTCTGGCAAGCTCAGGATAAATTTGCTTTGTAACGCCGTACAAAAGACTGTCATCTCCAAAAAGCATTTGAAGTGCTTCACAAATGAAGCGATAACCCTTCAAATTGGGGAGAATGCCGCAGTTAAGGACGGTTTCCGCTATGCTGAGCTCAAGATGGCGCTGATCCTCCAAGGCGCTTTTTCCACAGTCGGCAGAGACAAATCGTTCAGTCAGAATAGCCGAAGGTCTGTCGTCTGACTCGAAGCTGCACTTGGGTACAACTTGCCGTTGGCGATTTATGAAACTCTCAATGGAAATGATGGACGGTGCGGTCTGTGTCATTGCTTTTTTACCCCTTTCGGCTGCTTTAGAATAATTTCCCAAAAAAATCCGGGAAACAGTCATATTTTACATGGGCTGCCGTGCCGAAAGCGTGACGTTTTAGGCCATTTAGGGCGAAAAATGAAAAAATATCATAAGTTGATTGTTATTTCATACATTTTTTTCCAAAGAAAAGCGAGAAGAAAGGCTGGCAAGAGTATACTCTGCCCAGCTATAGTTTGACATATATTCGCCATTCCAGGCACGCAAAAAGTCTGTGCTACCCTCTAATAAGGAATAGTAGTCGCACTGCACCTTGCTTTTGTTTAAGGCTCGGCCGTGGGGAAAGGAGTAAAGAATGTCCTCAATTCCCTCTTGCTTCAAGGTGGCGTGCAGCCGTGCAAGAACCTTTCGATATCCGCTTGCGGAGCTTTCGGAATAGTCCTTGTCTTCCCAAAGCACAGAAAAGCCCTCCGCAGAGGAAACAACATTCCCGTTACGGTCCACAAGATAGGCAAGAAGCTCCTTGGCTCGTGAGCTGCTGAATTTTATGGGTTTCCCATCCACGAAGACATCGAAATTGCCGAAGGTTTTGATAAAAACGCGGGGCTCCATACGCTTTACCAAAAGCTTGGCACGATTTAAGGCCGAAACGATGACGCTGCGGCTTGGGGGCTTTAAAATATAGTAGTCGGCATCCAGATTCAGCGCCTGGGTAATATACTTATCGTGTCCTGAAGCGAAAATAATGACCATGTGTGGCACAATCTCCCTCAGTGCAGCGGAAAGCTCAAGACCACTCATGTCAGGAAGCTCCACATCAAGAAAGGCCAGCTCCACCGGATTTTGCCGGGCATACGCCAAAGCATCCGATGCACATTCAAAGGTGCCCATAAGCTCGACTCCGGGAATAGACGAGCATTCATACTGGTATTGCAGCAATAAAAGACAGTCATCATCCACAAATATCGTTTTCATATACACCCTACCCCACGTTAAAATCAAGAGAAACCCTCAAATAATCATCAGAGGGTCTGTCAACAAGAACGCCGGTCCCGCACTGGGTTTTAAGCCTTTCGGCAAGTAAAACTAAGGTTTCCTGTTCGTCCGGACGAAGCCGTGCGCCGGAGCACGAAAGCTCCACACAGCGGGTGAGCCCGTTTGCCCAGGTGCTTAGACGAAGTGTTCCTCCGTCCTTTCCGCTGCGGAAAATGCTTTTGCGAACCATAATTTCCACAAGCTCAAGGATACCAAGGGGCGGCAAAAGAAAGTCACAGCACTGAATGTCAAGCCGACTTCGAAGCTTTGTTCCCATTCGCTGCTGCTCTAATTCTAAATAGGCCTTCACCGAGGAAAGCTCATCCTCAAATGGAATAAGAGAATCGCACAGCGTGGCTGCGCGCATTCTTGCACGTAAATAATCCGAAAAGTCACAAAGCAGGTCGCCTGTTTTTTCCGGGGATACAAGCTGCGTGGCCCGTATGGTTGAAAGAGCATTGAACAAAAAATGGGGATTAAGTATTTTAACAGTTTCCTGTGCAAGACGGGCCCTGTCTCTATCATCCAATTCCATCATGGTTCACCTCCACACAAGTTTCATTGTACCACCGGAATGGTGCAGAAACAACAGACAAAGTGTCGAAAAATGTAAAAAACGGCTCACTTGACCTACTTAATTGGCTGTGTTAGACTTATTGAGTATTAGCGTGGGTGCGCAGCGGCGCTCAAGATATATCCAAAAATATTTTTCGGAGGTCTGGGCATGGATTACAGTATACTTTTTGATAGCAAAATCAAAGGCGGAGATATAGAAAAATGGCGCAAGTCGGGAAAAAAGGCCTTGGGTGTGGTGTGCTGCCATGTGCCCTTTGAGCTTTTGCATGCAGCGGAAATTCTTCCCGTAAGGCTTAGAGCAACCGGCACAAGTGACAGCGAAATTGCGGAGGACTACATGTCCCCCCAGAACTGCTGCTTCACAAAATGTGTGCTAAAAAATATGATTAGCGGGCTTTATGATTTGGACGGTATGGTCTGCTCGGACGGCTGCTCGGTGGCCTCAACAATATCCTCGGCTTGGGAAACAGTGGCAAGAAAATCCGGTAAGGAGCAGTTTAAGTTTCAGATAAGCGTGCCCCGCATGAACAATGCCTCCTCGGCAAAGTATTTTGCTTGGGAGCTGGATGACCTTAAAACCGCTCTGGAGGAATTTTCCGGCAACAAGATAAGCGATGAAAAATTAAAGCACAGCATAGATACATACAACGAAGCCCGCCGCCTTGTAAGGCAGGTTTATGACCTTCATTTGGAGGATAAGCCCCGTATTAGCGGTGAGGACACCTTAAGAATTACGCTGGCGGCAACGGAAAGACCCATTGAGGATTATATTGAGCTTGTGCGGGCATTTCTTGCCGATGTTGAAAACCGCAAGCCCATTGAAAATCCCGGACGCCGTGTAATGCTGGTGGGAAGCGCCCTGGACGACCCCGAGTTTGTCCGTGCGGTGGAGGACAACGGCTGCATGGTGGTGGCGGACCTCAACAGCTTCGGCATTCGCTTTCTCCATGATGAGCTTCCTTATGACGAGGGAGATTTGATGGGTTCAATTTCCAGATATTATATGCCCCGTGCCGCCTGCCCCCGCATGATGGACGGCAGCGACACCCTTCACGAGTATGTTTTTAAGAGCATCAAAGAGTTTAGAGCAGAGGGCGTTATCTTTGAAAAGCTGAAGTACTGTGACAAGTGGGATAACGAAAGCTACCAAATGGGTGATGTCTTAAAAGCGGCGGACATTCCCTACCTTATTGTTGAGCGGCAGGAGCAGCTTTCTGCTGAGGGGCAGCTTTCCATCCGCGTGGAAGCCTTTAAGGAGCTTTTGGAAATCAGGGACGAGGGTCTTGAATAAATGACGCTTAATGACCTGCATCAAGAATATTGCCCCGTTAAAGATATAAGGATAATTGGCAAGGAACTTGTTACAGAGAAGAAGCTTTGCGAGGTAATGGGTTTTTGCCTTTTCGGCGGACATTTGCAGCTATTGCTTCTTGAATACGACAAAGGACTGGTTGAGTATGAAGAGCGGCAGGAAGAGTTGTATTCCGAAAGTGAACGGGTTCTTACCAATCGAAGCAGGAAACGTCGGGCAATTGATAAAGGCTTCAGAAGTGCGGTAAGCGGCATTGAAGAAATTGTAATAGACGGTATTTCCTATATAGTAGAAGAAAACGGTACCGAGAGGGTAATGCCTTCGGATTATGAAAAACATTTTCTCTTTGCACAGTTTTTCGAGAAAGGCTGGGAGCCAAAAAGTATCGGCGGAATCAATTTGGAAAACTGCTTTTTGAGCACCATTACCTTTAAAGAAAGCTTTAATAAAATACCGAGACTTGGAGACAATGCCGCAATAATATTTAGATTCTGCGATGATTTGAGGGCTAAATTGGTGGAGCAGGCTATCACCCTGAATGTCGGCAGAGAGTATAAGGAGAAAATATACTTTATCGCCGAGGACACGGGGGAGGAGCACTGGGTTTATATCAACAATGTAAGTGTTATCGATATTTATACCGAAACCATGAAAAAGCTTGAGGATCCCCAATTTGCAAAGCAGCTTTCCGCAGCAGACCTAATTAAGATGAAGGTCGACGCCGAAAGAAGGATTTTAGAGGTCTGCCCCAGGGGAAAAGGATTTTTAGCTATTGAATACGAAAGTGACCGTGATCAACAGATAGATTTTTACTCCAAGCAATGGCTGGAAAGCGAACCCTCCTGCAAAAGCTTCGGAACAACATTTGTGGTAAGGGCCGATAAAAAAGAAGGCATACTCGGTAAACGCCTTAGAGCTGCCCTTGTTGAAGAACCGCTGGAATTGGGCACGAAAATTGTGGAAGCCGAAATATTCAGTGTGTATGAGACGATTGAAGGCAAGGAGCTTGCTTTTCAATATACCGAATAAATGAGGACGGGTACATAACGTTGGCTCATTTCAGCATCTAAACGAAATACTAAATTAGGGCATCGCCGTTTTTTCAAAGCGGTGATGCCCTAATTTAGTGTTATTCTCATTTTGCGTTGTAGGGCGAATATCATCCGCCCGAAAAATCAGACAAGATTATAATAAATATCCTCGCCCATGGCGGTAAGGCCGCTTATCTCCACACGGTGGCCGTCATTATCCAAAACATGACCGCTTACCTGTCCAAAGGGGGCACGGTAATTTGCGCCCACGGCACGGGTGCCGGTTTTCATCCGGAAGCTGTCGCTTATACGGAAATCAAGCTCCACAGCACCGAAGCTGTCTTTTATACTCCAGTGGTCCTCAGAGAGCTTTTTAAAAACCACCGGAGGCAGAAGATGAAGAAGGCCGTCCTTCCAAAGAATGTTTTCGCTGTATCTATTGGGGTCTGAGCACTGATTCGTGCACAGATTTATACCAATGGGAGTGCCTTCATGATTCCCCACGCAGGTTACCCAGTCATAGTGCATGTGTCTGGGGTAAAAGCCCTTGTGGTCGTCGATTATACCCAGGGAGCGCTCACTCATGTGAAAAACCTCACCGCCAATGCTGATGGTGCCCGAGGCATGGAAAAGCTCCTTGTGGGTGTACAGAGGACGGTTTTCCCCAAGGGGCATAACGGTAACTGTGGGCTTAGCGCAGCTTGTGAAGGTAAGATTTGCGGACATTGCGGCAGCGCCGCCTGCATCTGGGGCGCAGTCCGCCTTAATATAAACCTTGCCGGTTTGAAACTGATTGTCAATAAGGGCGCTGAAGCCGCCGGTTTTCAAGCGGTTTGCGCTGTTAATTAAAGTGTTGCCCGCACATTTTCCGGGAGGTCCGAAAACCTGCCTTGCAGTAACCTTACCGGAGCGCAAATCGTAAAACATCATTATGTTAAAGGTCATAATGCCTGCGTCATATATTGCGCCGCAAACAAAGCCCTCGTCAAAGGACACCTCGTAGGCTTCCCATTCCTTTATCCTGAAGCGATTGAAAAAGTCGGGAATGTTCCGGGAAAGGGGACGATGGGCGTCCATAAGATTGACGTCCCGAAAAGGACCGTCAAAGGCACCGAAAACAGCATTTCCGTCCGTCACCACGCTGTGGGGAACCTTTAAGGGGATGCGCTCGGGGCTTATGTAGCTGGGATAGGTTCTAAATAAAGTGCCTTCCGTTTGCTCCATTGCAGACATATAGTCCTCCATCGTATTTAATGTTGTGGGGATTCGGCAGCGTTTTCAGAGGGTAAAGGTTTGCTACACATGATTATACTCTTTCCGGGAAATATATGCAATAGAACGCAAAACAATGCCAATATCGGCAAAAAACCTGGAAATGGGATGAATTTTACCCTTTTTAAGAAAAAGACGAATGCGTTGCAGCATCCGTCTTTTTTATTTGGTTTAAATATAATTTCAGACTATCCCGATATTAACTATCTGAGATTTGTAGCCGGAAATCAGCCGAAGATTACCGCTTTGGCAGACATGGCATTTATACTCCGGGCCGGGAGCGGGATATGTGGTAAGCTCGCCGCAGTCAAGACACTTGAAAACAGCCGGCTCCTCCTCAACAATCATCTCGCAGCCCTCGGCAATGGTGCCCTTGGCGATAGTGGCAAACATTGAATCGCAAAAGTACGGAACAATGCCGGACATAACGCCTACCCTAAGGGTGACCTTTGTTACCTTTGTGCCGCCGTGTTCCTTCGCCACACGAAGTGCAGTGGCAAGCACGTCGTTCATTATGCTAAGCTCATGCATTATGCGGCCTTACTTGCCCTGGGCAGCCTTAAGAGCCTTGATGTCCAGCGGGGCAAGAACCTCGGGATCCATGGCCTCGAAGTAAATGGCGTTGCTCTTGCAGGCGGTCTGGCAGGCTTCACAGCCCTTGCAGAGATCTTCGTCGATAACGGGCTTTCCGTCAGCCATGGTAATGGCAAGGAAGTTGCACTTCTTTGCGCAAAGACCGCAGCCCTTGCACTTGTCATTGTCCACCTTTGCGATGAAGCCGGAGCCGGTCATCATGGGTGCGCCTATGTAGTTCTGAGCCTGCAGTGCGGTGCAGCAGCAGGGGCAGCAGTTGCAGATGGAGTAGAGACGGCCTGCGGCAACGTCCTTGAAGAAGCCGGCGTGAACATTCCCACGCTCGTGGCACTCACGCAGGATTTGAAGAGCCTCTTCTTTGGTAATTATGCGGCCATTGAGATAACGGTCACGGTCCATTGCCCATGATACCCAGGGCTCGCCGATGATAAGGCAAACGTCACGGGGGAAGCAGCCGTCATGACCGTTGGCATTGCGGCAAACGCAGTCGATAACACCGATACGGTCGGGGCAGTCGATGATAGCTTCACGGGCGATGTCATAAGGAAGAATGTTTTTGGGAAGCGTACCCAAGTCAAGATCCTCTTCCAAAGTGACGATCTGCTCGGCGTCCTCAAGACGGAGAACCTTTGCGTGATAGGTGTTGGTGGAAATGTCCGCAGCGCAGCGGCCACACTCGTTAACTGCAACCTTTACAAGCTCGTCAACAACTTCGTTTTCAATGCCCACGGGCATTTTGTACTCACGCTGTATTTCAGGAGGCATCATGGAATTGACGCCGCTCTTCATGTGATAGATGTAAAGTGGGATGTACTGGAAGTAAAGCATGGCATGCATGAGCTTTGCAAAGCCTTCCTCGGTGCGGGGATACATTTTCTGAAGCATGCGCTGGGTCTTTTTTCTTTGGGCGGGATCGTAATTGTACATATTGGTAACTCCTTGAAAAAAATTTAGAACATATTCATTTGTCAGCGGAGACTTGAGTAAATATATATGGACAAGCTCGGGATAATGCAATGATACAAAAAGCCGATTTTGTATCAAAAATGACACCAACCCTTATAATACTCCCAATATTATAAAGGTGAAGTACCGAAAAAGCAAGAATTATGGGAGGTGAATAATTCACAAAGAAAAGCATGCTTTTACGTCAAAGGTATGAAGAGCGGGCAGAATTATACTAAAATAGTTATGACTAAATAACCGGTAAAATATGACAAAATACGTTATGTAAAGCTGTGTTATTTTTAAGACGAAAAAGTACGAAAAATACCCCGTTTCATATGTGAATATAGCACATTAAACTGGTAATATTTTTCTGTTTTTAACAAAAGAGAAAGTTGTATCTTGAAATGAAATACTGTTTGCTTGTATAATACTTGAGGGTGCTGACAAGCGAAGTTTGTGCAGCACAACTAAAAACGATCAGAAAGGACAAGGATTATGGAATTCACCAAGGTTAAGTACGCAGTCGAAGAAAGAGTTGCTATCATCTCCATGGATAGCCCTAAGAACATGAACGCATTTGACGAGGTCATACTGGACGAGCTGTGCGAGGCTCTCAGAATGGCTGAGGAGGATGCAAATGTTAAATCCGTCCTCATCAACTCCACCTCCTCTAAGGCATTCTCCGCAGGCGGAGATGTTGGCGCAATGTATGAAGGCTTGAAGCAGTGCGGCGACGATAAGGCACTTTTCGCTGAAGAGTTCGGCAAGTCCATCAAGAAGATGGCAAACGTCACCAGAGCAATTCTCCAGCACAGCAAGCCCGTTGTTGCAGCCGTTCAGGGCGCATGCGCCGGTGCAGGCATCGGTGTCGCTCTTGCTTGCGACTACACCATGGCTACTCAGGCATCCGTATTTATGACCGCTTTCTCCAAGCTGGGCCTCGTTCCCGACGCCGGCGGCATCTATCTCCTTACCCGTGCAGTTGGCCTTAAGAAGGCTGCTGAGCTGGCATTGGACGGCGGACAGATGGTATTCGCAGACGACGCCAAGGTTCTTGGCATGGTCAACGAAGTCATCGAAGACGACGACGCATTTGCAGAAGCAACCCTGAAGCGCGCAAAGAAGTTCACCTATGGCCCCTCCGCTTCTTATAAGTACATCAAGCAGCTTGTATGGGAATCCGAATTCAAGGGCTTTGAAGAGTACATCAAGAAGGAAGTTGAAGCTCAGATGATCTGCGGCGCAACCGACGACTTTGCAGAAGGCGTTGCAGCATTCTGCGAGAAGAGAAGAGCACAGTTCAACTAAGAAACTGCATAAGGACTGCGTAGGCAAAGAGCCTGCGAACCGAATTCCTGTCTTTAAAGTGCTGTGAAGGGCTGACACTCGCCCTACGAGTGTGCAGTGCTCCGATAAAGGCAATCGTCACGGGCGGTCGGAGCTTAGGCTTATTGGCTTAGGAACCGACCACCGTGACGCACACGTTTAAAGACACTGCCGCTCATAACGGCCAAAACCATCAGCGCTGTATTTAAATCATAGCAAGTAAATTCTGTGCAGAATGGACTTCGTCCGCACTGATTTTAAATGAAACAAAAGGAGAGAAGCATTCTCATGAGTAAAATTGTAACAAAAGCATGTGTTATCGGCTCCGGCGTCATGGGCGCTAACATAGCCGCTCTGCTCGCTGGCGTTGGAATGCAGGTAACACTGCTGGACATCATTCCTCCCAAGGGCCTTGACGATAAGGATAAGGCAGCAGGCCTCACCGAAGATAGCTATGAATTCCGCAACAAGTTCGTACTTGGCGCAATGGCCAAGCTGAAGAAGGATAAGCAGATGCCCCTTTTCAGCAAGGAATCCGTCAACAACATGCGTATCGGCAACACCACCGATAACCTTGACATGATGGACGACGCTGACTGGATTATTGAAGTCGTTCTCGAGCGTCTCGACATTAAGAAGAGCGTTCTCAACCAGATCGCTCCTCACGTTAAGCCCACCGCAATCGTTACCTCCAACACCTCCGGTGTTTCCATTACCAAGATCGTTGAAGATATGCCCGATGATTTCAAGGCACGCTTCATGGGCACCCACTTCTTCAATCCTCCTCGCTGGATGGGACTCTTCGAGATGATCCCCACCAAGTGGACCTCTCAGGAAACCATCGAGACAATGGCACACGTTGGCGGCGACCTTCTGGGCAAGACCTGCGTTTATGCAAAGGACACCCCCAACTTCGTCGGCAACCGTATCGGCTGCTACGGTGCAGCTCAGGTTATGCAGCTCACTGAGAAGTATGACTATGACCTTGCCACCGTTGACTACATCACCGGCAGAGTTATGGGTCACCCGAAGTCTGCTACCTTCGGCACCGGCGACATGGTCGGTATGGATATTATCGCCAACGTTTCCAAGAACGTTATCGATTCCTCCAAGGACGAGAAGGAAATCGCAGAGTACACCATGCCCTCATACGTTATCGAGCTTATGGAAAAGGGCTATCTTGGCAACAAGACCAAGCAGGGCTTCTATAAGAAGGACGTTATTGACGGCAAGCGTGTAAAGTATCAGTGGAACTATAAGACTCACGATTATGACCTCATCGAGGGCAAGGTAGAGATGGACAGCGTTAAGGCTGCCTCCGCTTCCCCCAACAAGTATGAGGCAATGGCATACGGCGAAGAGAAGGAATGCAAGTTCTATTGGGATTGCGTAAAGGGCATCTGCCTTTACAGCGCAAAGCTCGTTCCCGAAATCGCTGATGATTTCCGTGAAATCGACAAGGCTATCCGCACCGGTTATAACTGGGATGTGGGTCCCTTCCAGCTTTGGGATAAGGTCGGCGTGCGCCGCGCTGTTGAGCGTATGCAGGCTGAAGGCGAAACCGTTGCTCAGTGGGTTCTTGACATGCTGGCTTCCGGCAAGGAGACCTTCTACTCTGCTGACGACGCAAAGAGCCCCTACATAAAGCTTGGCGAGACCAATGTTGTCGTTGAGAACGACGACTGCTCACTGCGTGATATCGGTGACGGCGTTCTTGACCTGGAAATTCACTGCGCAGGCAACGCAATCGGCGAAAAGGTGGGCGACATCGTATTCGCAGCCATCGACAAGATGGACACCGAGGATTGGAAGGGCATGGTCATCGGCAACGAAGGCAAGATGTTCTCCGCCGGTGCTGACCTTCTCACCATTTGGAGCTGCGGAACCGACAAGAAGTTCGAAGAACTCAGAGTTCTTATCAAGAAGCTTCAGGCGGCTACCGGCGCTATGCGTTATTCCAAGAAGCCCATCGTTGCTGCTCCCTTCGGTCAGACTTTGGGCGGCGGCTGCGAAGTCATGATGCACTGCGCAAATGCAGTTCCCTTCGTTGAGACCTACTCCGGCCTCGTTGAAGTTGGCGTTGGCCTTATTCCTGCCGGCGGCGGCACCACCGAGCTTACCCGCCGTCTCATGGATCGCTGCTTCGGCACCGCAAAGGTTGACCGTTACAACGCTATTTCCACCGCTTTCCAGTATGTTGCAACTGCAAAGATGAACATGTCCGCTTTTGAAGCTATCGAAAATGGCTACCTCAACAAGGGCACCCGCGTTGAGATGACCAAGGATAAGCTTATCAGCACTGCCAAGGAAGAAGTTCTTTCTTTGGCTGCCAGAAGCTATATGCCTCCTGTTGAGCAGAAGGTCAAGGTAGTCGGCGAGTTTGGCTACGGCATGCTTCTTGCAGGTATCGAGATGGCACGCGGCACCGGCCAAATGTCCGAGCATGATGAGTACATCTCCAAGTTCATTGCTCGCGCAATCACCGGCGGCGACATCCCCTACGGCACTGAAATGTCCGTCGAGCAGCTTCACGATATAGAGTGCGAGGCATTCCTGTCTCTGGCAGGTACCGAAAAGACTCAGGATCGTATCATGTACATGCTGTCCAACGGTAAGCCCCTGCGTAACTAAGGAGGAAAGTAATAATGAGTGAAATCAGAGAAGCTGTAATCGTAGCCTACGGCCGTAGTGCTATTGGTAAAGCAAAGCGCGGCACACTTAAGGATACAAGACCCGAGGTTTATGGCGGACAGGTTTTGAAGGGTGTTCTTGCAAGAGTTCCCCAGCTTGACCCCAAGGACATCGACGACGTTATCCTCGGCTGTGCATTTCAGGAAGCAGAGCAGGGCAACAACGTGGCTCGCTACGTTATGCTTGAAGCCGGCATTCCTCAGGAAGTTCCCGCACAGACCATCAACCGTTTCTGCTCCTCCGGCCTTCAGGCCATCGCTATGGGTGCCAACGCAATCATGGCAGGTCAGGCAGACGTTATCCTTGCAGGCGGCGTTGAGTCCATGTCCATGATCGCCATGGGCGGAAACCTTGCCACCACCGAGGTTGGTCTTGCAAGCGAGAATCCCAAGGCTTACACTCAGATGGGTGTTACCGCTGAGAACATTGCCAAGAGATATAACATCACCCGTGAAGAGCAGGATAAGTTCGGCTGCATGAGCCACAACCGTGCAGAAGAAGCTCAGAAGACCGGCAAGTTCGTCGATGAAATCATCCCCGTTGATGCAGTTAAGGTTCGTCTCAACAAGAACGGCGACCCCGAGAAGTACATCGAGAAGTTTGACACCGATGAAGGCATTCGCTATGGCATGGATCTTGATACCATGGCAAAGCTTCGCCCCGCCTTCATCCCCAAAGTCGGCACCGTTACCGCAGGTAACGCATCTCAGATGAACGACGCTGCTGCAGCCGTTGTTATCATGAGCGCTGACAAGGCCAAGGAGCTTGGCTGCAAGCCCATTGCTAAGTTCGTTGCTTATACCGTAGCAGGCTGCGAGCCCGATTACATGGGACTTGGCCCCATCTATGCTATCCCCAAGGCATGCAAAATCGCCGGCATCAGCCAGGACGATATCAGTGTGTTTGAGCTTAACGAAGCTTTCGCTTCTCAGGCTTTGGCATGTGTGAAGGATCTCGGCCTTGAGAACCGCATGGAAGACGTTAACCCTCTGGGTGGCGGTATCGCTCTTGGTCACCCTCTGGGCTGCACCGGCGCTATGCTGACCTGCAAGCTTCTTAGCGAGCTTAAGCGTCGCGGCAAGAAGTACGGCTGTGTCTCTATGTGCATCGGCGGCGGCATGGGTGCTGCCGGCATCTTCGAGATGTGCGACTAATCCGTTGTTAGTCAAAATAGCATAAACTAATATTCCCGCACTCCCAATTGGGAGTGCGGGAATTTCTTTTTTAAAGCAAGCTTTCTAAATATAAAATATCCTCCGCCAAAAAATCCCTTTTTGCCTCGGCTGGAAACGCCGCAAGATTTTTCCTTGCCACGTCCATATTTCCAGATGAGATATTGTCGTATATCTCAATCACTTTATATTGCGGATACCTTGAGCACCTTGCAAAAACGGAGCGCTTTTCAATAATCAGATTGTGGACAGCCTTATAGTCCCTAAGCTTAAAATAAATGTAAGCCAAATTAAGCAGGTAGACAAGCTGAACATTACCGTTCATCCTAAGGTCCTTTACAGACAAAAGCAAATCTCTTGCCGTGACATTGTCCCCAAGCTGGGAGTATGCGGCACTGAGGTTGATGCTGCGAAATGGCTCAAATTTTTCCTCTTGACCGTCAAAAACAGCATTTAGAGCCTCAATATACTTTCCTGGGTTGTGCTGCTCTGTCAAAATTGGCAGCAGAGCCTCTGCATCCTTAAGGACAGTTTTTTTGTCCTTAGACTGTTTGTTGAAAAAATAAAACATTTGCAGTTATCTCCCATATGCAGAATATGAATATAGATTCCGGTGTTGCGCCCTTTCTACTCGGCTTTTCTGTTTATGAAAATGGGGCGGGTTTTGCTGTATACGATTTTTTGTTCGCTGTAAAGGCTGTAATAACCCGAAAGCATGTAGGAAACGGCAATGGCAAGGGCGAACATGGGCATTTTCACCCCGCCGAAAAGCTCCATAGCCAAAAGAATTGAGGACATGGGGCAGTTGGTGACTCCGCAAAAGACGCTTACAAGTCCGATGGCGGCGCCAAAAGCTCCGGGAAGGCCTATAATCGAGCCCACAACGCAGCCAAAGGTTGAACCAATGAAGAACACCGGAACGATTTCACCGCCCTTGTAGCCCGCCCCAAGGGTTATCATAGTAAAGACCATTTTCAGAAGAAAGGCTTCAGGCCGTGCGCTTCCGCCAATTGCTGCGGCAATTATGTCTCCGCCGGCGCCGTTATAGTCCCGTGTACCCACCAAAAGGGTTAGAAGGATAATAAGTGCGCCGCCAAGAGCAACACGCAGAAGCGGGGAGGAAACCTTGCCGAAAAGCCTTTGGGAACTGTGCATAAGTCGGCAGAAAATTGCGGACAAAACGGCACACAGTATACCTAAAGCAATGATTTGCAGCATTAGCACAGGGGTAGTGTCCGGCAGGACGGAGATGGCATAGGCGGTGGGGGCCATCCCGCAGAGTCGTGCAAGAAAAACGCCCACCAGAGCCGATACCACGCAGGGGACAATGGCGGCATAGTACATCACGCCTACGCTGACCATTTCCATGGCAAAAACTGCGGCAGTGAGGGGCGTACCAAAAAGGGCTGAAAAGGCGGCGGACATGCCGCACATAGTTATTATTCGGCTGTCCTTATCGTCCAAATGAAGAAGACGGCCAAGGCTGGCAGAGATAGATCCTCCGATTTGAAGTATAGCGCCCTCACGTCCGGAGGAGCCGCCAAAAAGGTGGGTTATCATGGTGGAAACGAAAACCAGGGGCGCCGTGCGCAGGGGTAGTGCGGCATTGTCTCTTACAGCCAAAAGAACGAAATTTGTTCCTCCGTCCTTTTCCACGCCGCATATTTTGTAAAGAAGGACTATGGCAAGGCCGCCCACCGGCAAAAGGTATAAAAGCCAGCCGCTTGCAAGACGCAGGCCGGTTACAAAACCGAAGGTATAGTAAAAGGCGATACTCACACCGCCTACAACAAGGCCTATAATGCTGGCGAAAAGTACCCATCTTAAGAAAGTGAGTGTTTCGCACAGGGGTTTATGTATAGTAGACTTAAGCTTTTTCCCGAACAAATGAATATCCCCTTTGACAATTTTTACAAGTTTCAGCACACAGTATAGTACCTTTTGCTGCGTTGTGCAAGGGCATGGGAGGGTGAAAACGACAAGATGGGCGGAAAAATATCCCCTCGGATTACCGAAGGGATATTAAATAACTTATTCGGCTTCTCTATTGCCGGAAAGGTATAGCCATATGCCCACTGCAGTTGTAATAAGGGTGCCGATAATAAGCGTCCACAGGGGGAAGCCGCCGCCGGAATCCTTAAAGAGGAAGATAAGTGACAGTGCCACAACTATTTCGCAGATAACTGCGCTTATCGTAAGGCCGGTTATTCCGCCGGGCACCTCATAGGGGCGGGGCGTGTCCGGGTCTTTTTTGCGCAGGGTGACCGCCGCCGGGAACATGAAGAGATAGGGAATAAGAAAGATTACGAAGCTGAAGGAGAGTATGGTCCAAAAGGCTTCGTTGGCGTTGCCGGAAAGGGAGAAGTTCAGCACCAGCAAAAGGGTGGAAATTACTCCCATGGTGATATAAAGACCATCAGAGGTGCCGTACTTGGCGTTCCTGTGTCCCAAAATGCGGCTGCGCTTGTCAAGCTCCGCTGCGGAAAGCACCTCGCAGGAGCCCATGGACCAGGAAACCATGTTGGCAACCAGAGTAAGGGCGGCAACCACAATGATAATGATGAACACCGGACGCTGGGCCGGGCCGAAAACGCTGCACAGCTCCTGAAGGGCAAAGAAAAAGCCGTCTGCCGTGTCCACCTTGTCTGCAGGGATGGCGGCAAGCACACCAAAGGTACCGAAAACGTAAAGTGCAGTAATGGCGATACCGGCAACCACGGTCATCTTCGGTATGGTTTTTCCGGGGTCGTGTATTTGGCTGCCGATAGAGCCGATAAGCTCAAACCCCAGAAGGTTATAGGTTATTGCCGCAATATATTGGGTGGTGTTGCCAAAGCTTGGAACAAAGCTTTGGAGGGAAAAGTCATTGGCAAGGCCATGCTTTACGCCGTAGACAATGCCCAAAATACCGAAGATAAGCAGTACCGCAACCTTTGCAATGGCGGCAATATTGGTTACAGCCACCGAAAGCTCAACACCTCTTATGCCAATGGCAACAATGACCCAGCACATGAAGGTGGCGATTGCCGCCAAAACCCACGGGTTTGCATCCGGGAAAAATACATAGGAAATCCATGTGGCGAAGGCTATAAAAACCGCAGGCATCCAGAAGGCCACATTGACCCAGTAGAACCAACCCACAAGAACGGCGGGCTTTTCCCCGTAGGCCCGTTCCACCCAGTTATATATACCACCGTCGTCAGGATAGGTGCTTCCCAATTCGGCGCTTATTAGGCCGTAGGGCATGAAAAACACAATTGCTGTTATTATCCAAATAGTGATAGATGACACGCCAATAATGGCGGGAGCGACAAAGGTATCAAGCACAATGACACTGCAAATGGTGAACATTATGCTTTTGCCGAGACTGACTTTCTTTTCCTCCATGAGCAACCTCCGAGAGAATTATTCGCACACAGTTTCTCCGAAAAAAAGAGAAATATGCAAAGTTAGGATTTTTGCTATGTGGGAATTAAAAAAACGCCGGACAGATATCCGGCGTTTTTCTTAAAAGAGTTATATTTTATTTTGCCTTTGCGGTTTTTTCCTTTTGAAATAAAACGAAGAAAATCATTGAGACCAAAAGAAGCATGGGATAAAGGATGTAAGGAATTATTTCAAAGGCAGAAACGCTGTGTCCTGCAAGGGCAACTGCGCTTATGGCAACCAGCATCTGAGCACCGTATGGCAAAAAGCCTTGAACGATGCAGCCAAAAATGTCCAGGATAGAGGCAGCTTTTCTGGGTGTGATGCCGTAGCCCTCGCTCATTTCCTTTGCAATGGGACCGGCCATAACGATGGCGACGGTGTTGTTTGCAGTGGCGATATCCATGGCTGAAACCAAAACGCCCATACCAATCTGACCGCCCTTGTTGCCCCGGAAAACCTTTTTAATGCCGTTAAGCAGGGCTTCAAAGCCGCCGTAAGCGCGGATAAGACCGCACATGGCTGAAACAAGCACGGTGACCATAATGGTTTCAAACATGCCCGAAGCGCCGCCACCCATGTTGGCAAGAAGCTCTGTAGGGGCAATAGAACCCATTGAAAGCATAATAATTGAGCCGGAAACAATGCCGATAAGAAGAACTACAAAAACGTTTACGCCGGCGATGCCGCCGATAAGAACGAGAATGTAGGGGATTATCTGGATAAGGGAATAGGGATTGTCAACAGCGCCGTTTATCTCAACTTTTGCAGAGAGAATAAGAATGATTACGATGGTTGCAATTGCGGCGGGAAGAGCAATCCAAAAGTTTTCTTTGAACTTATCCTTCATGTGGCAGCCCTGAGTGCTGCAGGCAGCTATTGTGGTGTCGGAAATGAAGGAAAGGTTGTCGCCGAACATTGCGCCGCCCATTACAGAGCCGACACAAAGGGGAATGGGAAAACCGGAGGCATCAGAAACTGCCACCGCAATGGGGACGATAAGTGTGATGGTGCCGACGGAGGTGCCCATTGCGGTGGAAACAAAGCAGGCCACCACAAAGAGAACCGCAACAGCAAAGCGGGGAGGAATGATGGAAAGCATGAAGTATGCAACGCTTTCGGCGCTGCTTCTTCCAACTACACCCACGAAAACACCGGCCACGAGGAAAATTAGTATCATGGTCATTATGTTTTTGTCGCCCACGCCTTCGGCCATAAGCTGAAGCTTTTTATCAAAGTTGACGCTCTTATTCTGGAGGCAAGCAACTAAAATTGCAAAAAGGAAGGCTACCACGATGGGGATGTTGTAAAAGCCCATGGGTATTTTGAGTATGTACTCAAAGGTAATGCCAAGCCCAAGGTAAACCAGAAGGAATACCCCGATGGGCAGCAGAGCCCAACCGTTGGACTCTATCTTTTTCTTGTTCATGTTCTTTCTCCTGTCCTCAATTAAATTGCGCCCGCGCCCGGGCACCCAATAAAAATATAAGATAAAACTAACAAAAAAAGAGCTTCTTGTCAACGTTCTATGACCCGTTAATAAAAAAACTTTGCCGCTTTAAGACGAAAAATCATAAAAGAATTAAATCCCTATGAGGCAAACTAATTATATCCTTGCCCAGCCATGCTTTTAGAGTTATAATTAAAGAAAAATACACGATAATTTTAAAATACACACATAGGAGGTGCGCCATTGAGTAGTGCAGATAAAATTTTTATAGACAACTGTAAAGACATCCTGAGCAACGGCATTTGGGACACGGACTTGGATGTTCGCCCCCGCTGGGAGGATGACGGAGCTCCGGCACATACGGTGAAGAAGTTTGGCATAGTAAATCGCTATGACCTCAGTCAGGAATTTCCCATTCTCACCATTCGCCGTACCTACTGGAAGTCTGCCATTGACGAGCTTTTGTGGATATGGCAGAAAAAGTCCAACAACATAAAAGAACTGGGCAGCCACGTTTGGGACCAGTGGGCTGATGAAAATGGCAGTATCGGCAAGGCTTACGGCTATCAATTGGGTGTCAAGCACCATTATAAAGAGGGCGACATGGACCAGGTGGACAGGGCCTTATTCGACTTAAAGCACAATCCTGCCAGCCGCCGCATTATGACCAACATATATAACTTTGCGGATTTGCACGAGATGGCACTTTATCCCTGTGCCTATTCCATGACCTTCAACGTGTCAGGCAATACCCTCAACGCCATTTTAAACCAGCGCAGCCAGGATATGCTTGCGGCAAACAATTGGAATGTGTGCCAATATGCAGCGCTTGTTTATATGTTTGCCCAAGTTTCCGGCCTTGTTCCCGGGGAGCTTGTCCACGTTATTGCAGATGCTCATATTTACGACAGGCATGTTCCCGTAATAGAGGAGCTTATTAAAAATGAGCCCAAGGCTGCGCCGAAGCTTGAAATGGACACGAGCATAAATGATTTTTATGCCTTTACGAAAAACAGCTTCAGCCTGCCAGGATATGAATACACCGAGTTTAAGGGAAAAATTCCCATAGCAGTATAAGGAGAGCAGCAAGAATGGTAGCAATTGTGGCAGTCAGTGAAAACTGGGGTATTGGTAAGGACAACGGGCTGCTTTTTTCAATACCGGAGGATATGAAGTTTTTCCGTGAAACCACTAAGGGAGGCACCGTTATTATGGGAAGGCGGACACTGGAATCCTTTCCCGGCGGCAGGCCCCTTAAAAACCGGCGCAACATTGTCATAAGTGGAAGAGACGGATATACTGTTGAAGGAGCGCAAGCCGTAAGATCTCCCTTGGAGGCGGCGGAGCTTGTAAGCGGTACGCCATCGGAGCAGGTGTTTATTATAGGCGGCGGCGAGGTATATCGGGCTATGCTGCCCTTTTGTGAAAAGGCACTGGTTACAAGGGTATATGCAAGACCCGAGGCGGACCGGTTTTTCCCCGATTTGGACAGCATGAGCGAATGGAAGCTGGCGGAGGAGAGCCCAATTCATCAGCATGAAGGTCTTAGATACAGCTTTTGTGTGTATGAACGGGTGTGAATGACGGAAATGCAGCCTCTTCTGAGGGAAAATTCTAACTAAACTGCCAATTGACATTTTGGATAAAAGCCGTTATATTTTACCCATTAAAAATTTAAAACCACATTATCAAAGACGATGATGGGGACGGGAAAATGCAGACGCAGCTTTCAGAGAACCGCCGGATGGTGCAAGGCGGCAGCCGCAGCAGCTTTCGTATCACCCCTGAGTTGAGTGCCGAAATATAGTAGGCGTTTCCGGGACTTCCCGTTATAGAAGAAGGCGCTGACCGGCGCCGAAAAGCGGCCTTTGGGCAAAAAGAGTGGTACCGCGGAGCATATCGAGCTTCGTCTCTTATATTAAGAGACGAAGCTTTTTTGTTTATTTTGAAGGAAGAAGGAAGAACCATGCTGACACTTGATAAGGTATACCACGCAGCATTCTGCATGAAAAACGTAATAAGGCAAACGGATTTGATTTATGCCCCCAATCTATCCAAGGAGGGGGAAATCTATCTCAAAACGGAGAACCTTCAAGTTACCGGCTCCTTCAAGGTGCGGGGCGCTTACTATAAAATAAGCCAGCTTTCAGCGGAGGAAAAGGCGAGGGGAGTTATCGCCTGCAGCGCCGGAAACCACGCTCAGGGCGTTGCCAGAGCTGCATCTATGGAAGGGATAAGCTCCAAAATCTGCCTGCCGGACAATGCCCCCATAAGCAAGGTTGAAGCAACCAAAAGCTATGGTGCGGAGGTGGTGCTGGTAAACGGTGTTTACGACGACGCCTATAAAAAGGCGGTGGAGCTTGCAAAAGAGGAGAGCAGGGCCTTCATACACCCATTCGATGATGAGGACGTTATTGCCGGTCAGGGTACCATTGGTCTTGAGCTTTTGGAACAGCTTCCGGATTTAGATGCGGTTATCGTGCCAATCGGCGGTGGCGGGCTTATCTCAGGCGTTGCTTTTGCGGTGAAGAGCCTTAATCCAAAGTGCAAGGTATACGGTGTGCAGGTGGCGGGCGCACCCTCCATGGCAAATTCCGTTGCCCATGGTGAAATTGAAGAACTGCCCTCAGTGGCGACCTTTGCCGACGGTATTGCCGTAAAGAGGCCGGGGAACAACACCTTTGAGCTGGTGAGTAAGTATGTGGACGAGGTGGTAACTGTTACCGATGATGAGGTGGCAACCGCAGTTCTTGCCCTTATTGAACAGCAGAAGCTTATTGCCGAGGGAGCGGGGGCCGTAAGCGTGGCTGCTGCAATGTTCGGCAAGGTGGATATAAAGGGAAAGAAGGTGGTTTGCCTTGTATCCGGCGGCAATATCGATGTGAATATCCTTTCTAGAGTGATTACACGGGGCCTTTTGAAGGCGGGTCGCTTTGTAAATCTGTGCATTGCGCTGACCGATAAGCCCGGGCAACTGGAGCTGGTTTCCCGCACAATTGCCCAGCAGGGTGGGAACGTGGTAAGCGTGCAGTATAACCGCAGCGAGGAAAATATGGCCATAAATTCCTGCTTCTTGTCACTGCAGGTGGAAACAAGAAACTATGAGCAGATTGAGGACATTAAAAAAGCCCTCACCGAAAAGGGTCTGCACATAGTCCCCGGCAGAGGATAAAAGCTTAATTTCATATAAAAACATAAGTTCCGCTGATGTAGATTTACAGCGGGACTTATATTTTATTAAATTGAAATATTATGTCAACCAATCTGGTCTCCTAGCTTGGACAGCACCTCCGTGAAATATTCAGGAAGAGGGCTTTCAAGCTCCACGGGAATTTCCGTCCGTGGATGGATAAAGCGAAGGCAGCGTGCGTGAAGACACTGACCCTCCAGCCCTTTTTCGGCTTTTTTACGGCCATATACCATGTCGCCCAAAAGGGGGTGGCCAAGGTACGCCATGTGTACCCGAATTTGATGGGTTCGCCCTGTTTCCAGCTTACAGCGCACGTGGGTAAAGCCGTTATAGCGGGCGATTACCTCGTAATGGGTCACGGCGCTGCGAGAGCCCTTGTCCGTAACAGCCATGCGCTTTCTGTCAACAGGGTGTCGTCCAATGGGGGCGTTAACCGTGCCGCGATCCTCACGGATACGGCCGCAGACCACCGCTTCATAGGTTCGGCAAAGACTGTGGTCGGCGAGCTGGGCGGAAAGATACCTGTGGGCATAATCATTTTTGGCGGCGATTATTAGACCGGAGGTGTCCATGTCAATACGATGGACAATGCCGGGACGCTTTTCTCCGCCGACACCGGAAAGGGAATCACCACAGTGGTATAAAAGGGCGTTCACCAGTGTGCCGTCAGGATGGCCGGGGGCAGGGTGAACAACCATGCCCCGGGGCTTATTTACCACAATTAGATCCCCATCCTCGTACACAACGTCAAGGGGGATGTTTTGGGGTGTAAGCTCCGTTTCCTCCGCTTCGGGAAGCTCCACAACAAAAACCTCACCCACGGAGGTTCTGTGGTTTTTTTTCACCGGCTTCATGTTTAAGGTAACCGCAGCCTCCTCAATAAGCCGTGCCGCCTGGGAGCGGGTCAAATTTTCAATTTCTTGCGCAAGGAGAGCGTCGATACGATCGCCGCTCTCCTTCGCTTCAACTGTATAGGTGTTTATCATTACTTAAACTCCGCAAGAATGTCCTCAAGACTGAAGCCCTCCTGCTTTTTCGGAGCAACCTCAGGGGTTGCCTCCGCTTTGGGGGCAGAATTCTCCCCTGCAGGGACGGCCTTAGGTTGAGCTTCAGACGCACTGACATGTGTCCCAGAGGGAGTATTGATGTCGGTTACACGCTGGGGTGCAGGTTCTGTCTGGGGTGCGGGAGAAGGCTGGGGAATGGTGGCTGGCTCCGGCTGAGGAACACGTTCCGGCTGGGTTTGTGGAGTCGGCTCGGTTCTGGTGGGGGAAGCCGGTTTTGCGGGGACATCGGGCCTTGCCGGAGGGGTGGGCCGAATCAGGGGCTCAGTCTTATTCATAAATTCCTCAAAGGGATCAACAAACTGAGGACGGGGTGCAGGTGCCGGCCTTCCGGCAGAGGGCACCTCACGGCGCTGGGTGGGGGTGCTGCGGCCTGTGGCGGGACGCCGTGCCTCCCCAGAGACCGGACGGCGTGCTTCGGGAGAAGCCGCTGGACGCCTTGTTGCAGCAGGGGTAGCTGCGGGTGCGGTCTTGGGAGCACCCGGATTTGCAAGCTGCTCGATATAGTCAGCGTTTACAGGCTTTACTGATCTATGAGGGGAATCGTCCTTGGGAGCTTTTTCTGCCAAGGGCTCTTTGCAGAGAATTAGCCACAGGCAGAAGGCAATTCCGCCAAGGGTGATGAAAATGTCCGCAACGTTGAAAACAGGGAATTCGTAGCCGAAAATTTTGGGTATAAACTGGAAGGTGTCCACCACGTATCCGTTTATGATGCGGTCAATGCAGTTGCCGATACCGCCGGCAAGCACCATTATCAGCATCCAGGGGCCGAATTTTCCGTTAAATACCTTCTTTGCAAGAAGGTAGATTAAAGCCCCGGTGAAAACCACCGTAAGCGCAACCAATATCCATCGGGCTTTTCCACCGTCAAGAAGACCGAAGGCTGCACCTGTGTTTTGGACATAGGTAAGCTGGAAAACGCCGGGAATAAATTCCTTAACAGCGCCTACCGCAAGCTCGAGGTTCGTCCAGTATTTTACCGCCTGATCAATGATAAGAACTATCACCGCTACGATTGCATACAGCATGGCGGATACCTCCTTTTTTTATATTATGGGAAGCAGCGTTTACTCGCCCAGAGCTTCTGCGCAGCGGGCGCATAGCTCGGGATGCTCACTGCTTTGTCCCACGGTTTTACTATGAGTCCAACAGCGCACGCACTTGGGAAGAGCACTGGGCTCTACCTTCACTGCCACGCCGGGGAATTCCTCGCCCTTGTAGCCCTCGCCGTCGCCGACTACTGCTTCGATTTCAGATACGATAAAAAGGGTCTGAAGCGGCAAATGGGCAATTTCATCGTAAGCCGTCTTGGCGTCCTCGGAGAGGTAAAGGGTGAGCTTTGCATCAAGGGGTTTACCCACAATTTTGTCTGCACGGGCAAGCTCAAGAGCCTTGTTCACATCGTCACGCAGGGCGATTACCTTATCCCAAAGAGCCATGTCCGCATCACTAAGAGCATATTCGCACAAGGGCTTATTCATGTAGTTAAACACGATGTTGCGTCCGTCGTCCTCACTGCGGTGAGCCATTGCCTGCCAAATCTCGTCGCAGGTGAAGCAAAGTATGGGCGCCATGATTTTCGTCATGCTGTCCAAAATAAGGAACATGGCGGTCTGGGCGCTGCGGCGCTTTAAGCTGTCAGTACCGTCGCAGTAAAGACGGTCCTTAATGATGTCAAGATAGAAGTTTGACATTTCCACCACGCAGAAGTCGTTGATGGCGTGGGTGATAACGATGAATTCATAGTCCTTATATGCCTGTTCGCACTTTTCAATAAGGGCGTTGAGACGGGTGACTGCCCAGCGGTCAAGCTCCTCCATATCCTTAGGGGCAACGAGCCGGTTGGGATCAAAGCCTGCAAGGTTTCCAAGGCAGTAACGGGCGGTGTTACGGAACTTAAGATAGTTCTGGGAAAGCTGACCGAAAATTTCTTCGGAGCAGCGAACGTCTGCATGATAGTCTGCAGAGGCGGCCCAAAGACGAAGAAGGTCTGCACCGTATTTGTTGATGATTTCGGCGGGATCCATGCCGTTGCCAAGGGACTTGTGCATGGCCTTGCCCTCGCCGTCCACGGTCCAGCCGTGGGTCAAGCATTCTTTAAAGGGAGCGCCCCGTCCCGTTGCACCGACGGAGGTTAAAAGGGCAGCCTGGAACCAGCCACGATACTGGTCGAGACCCTCAAGGTACATGGTTGCGGGCCACTGCTCGGGATGTCTGCTTTCAAGGGAAGAGAAGTGGGAGGAGCCGGAGTCAAACCATCCGTCTAAAGTGTCCTCCTCCTTGGTGAAGCCTTCGTTTTTGCCGCAGTGGGGGCAGGTGAAGCCGTGGGGCAAAATGCCCTCCGCTTCCTTGGAGAACCATGCGTTTGAGCCTTCAGAAGCGAATAGCTTTGAAATAACTTCGATAGTCTCGTCGGTTACGATGGGCTTTCCACAGTCCTTGCAGTAAAATACAGGGATGGGCAGACCCCATTTGCGCTGACGGGAGATGCACCAGTCGTTGCGCTCACGGATCATGGAAATCATGCGGTCCTTGCCCCACTGGGGTACCCAGCGAACATCGTCGCAGGCGGAGACGGCCTGATCCTTAAAAGCTTCAACAGAGCAGAACCACTGGGGTGTTGCCCGGAAGATGATGGGGCCCTTGCAGCGCCAGCAGTGGGGATAGCTGTGGACAATGTCCTCTGCGGCGAAGAGCCGTCCGCTCTCCTTCATGTCAGCAAGGATAACGGGGTTGGATTCGTCGGTTTTCATGCCGGCGTACTTACCCGCATAGTCGGTGTGACGACCCTGATCGTCTACAGGTACAACCATGTCCATGCCGTAGCGGCGGCAGGTTTCGTAGTCGTCTGCACCGAAGCCGGGGGCGGTGTGAACACAGCCTGTGCCGGATTCCATGGTGACATAGTCAGCAAGAAGCACACGGCTGTCCTTAGGAAGGAAGGGGTGCCATGCCAGCATATTTTCAAAGAAGGCACCGGGGTGCTTCTCAAGAATTTCGTAATTTTCAAAGCCGCCCTTTGCCATGACCTTCTGGGCAAGGGCTTCAGCCATAATATAAACCTCGCCGCTTTCGGCCTTCAAAAGGGCATAGGACTCCTCGGGGTGAAGAGCAATGCCGAGGTTGCCGGGAAGTGTCCATATAGTGGTGGTCCAAATAACGAAAAAGAGCTTTTCCTTATCATAGGCGGAAAGCTTGCCCTGATCGTCCTTTATGGGGAACTTTACGTATACGGTGGTGCAGGGGTCGTCCTTATACTCAATTTCGGCTTCGGCAAGGGCGGTTTCATCCTTGGGGCACCAGTAAACGGGCTTTAGTCCCTTATAGATGTAGCCTTTTTTGAACATCTCGCCAAAGACCTTGACCTCCTGCGCTTCAAAATCGGCATCCATGGTGCAATAAGGATGTTCCCAGTCACCCACAATGCCCATGCGCTGGAACTGCTCACTTTGGATGTTAACATAGTTTCTTGCAAATTCCTCGCAGGCGGAGCGGAACTGGGGAAC
Source organism: uncultured Oscillospiraceae bacterium (assembly GCA_964550315.1). Lineage (GTDB taxonomy): Bacteria > Bacillota > Clostridia > Oscillospirales > Oscillospiraceae > UBA2658. Next base: position 41,510 of record CAZJYY010000005.1, read on the forward strand.
GCTCATAGCCTTGCGGTTAAGCTTGTTCTTTTTGATGATGGCGGATTCAATGGGCATGCCGTGGTTGTCCCAGCCGGGGATATAGGGGGTTTTATAGCCACGCATGGCATAGCTGCGAACGATAAAGTCCTTCAGCGCCTTATTAAGGGCGTGTCCCATATGAAGATTGCCGTTGGAGAAGGGAGGGCCGTCATGAAGAACGAAAAGGGGTTTATCCTCGTTCTTTCTCAGCATTTCGTTATAGATGTCCTGCTCCTGCCAGCTTTTAAGCATATCCGGCTCACGCTTGGGAAGAGCCGCACGCATTGGGAATTCCGTGCTGGGAAGATTCACGGTTTTATTATAATCCTGAGGCATTGGTCTTAAGCTCCTATCTTGAATCTTATGTATTTATAACTCTCAAATAGTCAAGGGGCGCGGCACAGCCCTGCAGCGTATTATGCCCCGCCCCCAAATTTTTATAGGTAAAATTTACTTGCCAAAATGAACTCCGTCCATGGAGAACTGACCGCCCTGAGCGGGAGCTGAATTGTAAAGACGGGTAGGCTCCTCTGCGGCGGGAGCGGGGGCATCGGCACTGTCGGCAACAACACGGCCAATTTCCTCGCTGGCATCGGGTGCGTCCGTCATATGCTCAACAGAGTTTTCTATGTTGCGAACGGTTTCCTCAACACTTTCCTGAACCGGCTGAGGTCTTGTCATGCCTGCAAGCTTAAAGCTTTCAAGGCCTTCGAGGAATTGAAGCTGCTTTTCGCAGGCAAGTCTCATGTCCTCTATGTATTTGGTGCTGCTGCGCTTTGCTTCAAGAAGCTTGGCTTCCTCAGTTGTGCGCTGGGAGTAGGCACTGCTTGTTATCTTGGCGGCCTCATTGTGAGCGTCAGAAAGAATGGCGTCAGCCTTTTCTCTGGCCTCCTGCTCCATCTGAGCGCAGATTTTCTGCACCGACATAAGGGAAAGTCTCATGGAGTCCTCGGTGGAGCGGTATTCCTCTATTTTATCCACAAGAACCTTCATCTTGCTTTTCAGTACCATATTTTCCTTTGCGAGGGAGGCGTAATCCTCCGCAGCCTCGTCCAAAAAGTTGTCAACGGAGGCCATGTCATATCCGCCGAAGATTGCCCTTTCAAAGGTTTTTTCTCTGAAATTTTGAGGTGTCAGCATATCCAAAAGCCCTTTCTTTCGTTTATTGAGGCCGGAGACCTCTGAAACGGCACCCACGGGATGCCCAATTGATTATAAATCGAGATGCGCCAAAGCTTCGGGCAAAAAATCTGCCCCAAAAAGCCGGCATGGGGGCATTACCTGTAAAGCCCGCTGCCGTTATAGCTTTGCTGTTCCAGCTCGTCCATTAAATCGCCCATTATGTCCACGTTCAGCGGAGTGATTATATAGGTGTTGGAGGAGATTTTGCGAATCTTCCCGTCAAGTGCATAGGCAACGCCGGAAAGAAAGTCCAAAAGTCTCCTGGCAGTGTCCTTTTGGGTTTGCTCCAAATTCATAAGGACGGGACGCCTGTCCCGCAGGTGATCGGCAATTTCCGCAGCAGTTTCAAAACGCTCGGGCTTGACGATAACCACCTGAACGGAGCTTCCCGTGTTGAGACTTACAACCTTATCACGGCTGCGCACAGGCGCAACGGGGCGAGGCTCAGTTTCAGCAAAAGGGTTGCGGCGCTCGGGCGGCACGGTATAGCGGGGGGGAGCCTCCTGCGCCGGTACACGGGTTTCGGCAGGTGCGTCGCTGTATTCATCGTCAAAATCGTCGTATTCGCTGCCGCTATATGGACGGGTGAGCTTTTTAAGCTCGTTAAGTATACCCATAGTGTTCCTCCTGATAAAGGGGCGGAGATATGACCCGCAGAGGGGTCAATGCCTACATCAAGCTAAGTGTAAATGCGGACGCCAAAAATCGCCGAGCCTACCCGAACCATATTCGAGCCCTCAGCTATAGCGTCCTCAAAATCTCCGCTCATGCCCATTGATAGAAAATCCATAGAGACATTATCGTATTTTTTTGTAGAAATGTCAATAAAAAGCTGTTTCATTTGTCTAAAATAAATGCGGTTTGCCCCCGACTCGGAAGAAACGGGGGGGATTGCCATTAGGCCACGAACATGCACAAAGCCCAAGGTCTGCACGGTTTTTAAAAGCTCCGGCAGCTCCGCCGGTGAAAGACCGGATTTCGATTTCTCCCCGGCAATATTTACCTCTAAAAGGAGGTCCTGAACGATGCCCAAAGCCTCCGCTCTGCGGTTTATTGCCTCAAGAAGCTGGAGAGAATCCACAGACTGAATAAGGTCACACACACCCACGACCTTATTCACCTTGTTCTTTTGAAGATGACCGATAAAGTGCTTTTGTGCGCCGGCATAGGCGTTTTGCGCATCCTTTTCCGTAAGCTCCTGCACCCGATTTTCTCCGCAGATTTTTATTCCTGCCCCAATAGCCTGTGCAATGCGGCCGCAATCATTCATCTTGGTGGCAGCCACAAGGCTTATTTCCTCCGGTGCACGTCCTGCAGCACGGGCTGCGGCAGCCACACGGGCCATTACGGAGTGAACGTTTTTTTCTATATCCATTGTTCCGACTCCTTATTTCATCAGCTTGCCGTCGTAAAGCTCCTTAGAGCTTAATATAATTTCGTTCCCCACCCGCAGAGATGCGGCGTCGGAGGAAACGGCGACAAGATAATAATCTTCTTCTTCCCACTGGATTTCAATGTACTTTTTCTCAGCCTGCATGGCGGTAAGTGTATAAACGTATGCACCCTTGTCGTCGGTAGCAACGGCCTCCTTGGGGACACGAATGCCCTCCCTTGAGCCGAAAATGACGTCCGCCGAGGCAAGTCTTACGGGAAGAAGCTCGGAAGATGCCTCGGTGCAGCGGAAAACAACGGCGCACTCGCCACCCGTCACGGCGCTTTTAACCGTGACCATGGCGGAAAGGGGCTGTGAGCAATAGCGGCCGAAGTCAAGCTTCGCCCAATCGCCCACATCAAGCTTTTTTGCATCCTCCTGCGCTAAAATAGCGGCAAAGTACCATTCATAGGGGGCGCAAAGCTTGCCGATTACATCGTTTGCCGTCTCCGTTCTGGCGTCAAAAAGCTCCCGCAGGGATTCCGGCGTTACAATATCCAAAATATCCGGAGAAAGCTGCTCGTACCCGTCCACACCGGCGGAGTAAAGCCCGGGCGCTTGGGCAGATATGCTTGCAGTGTCATTGGCGGCGGAAAGTCTAAGGGTGTAAAGCTCGTTGGTCACAAGCTCCAAATCCGCAGCTGTGGTGTGAAGCTTGCCACTGTCCATTACCAAAGAACTGAGATCCAGCGAAGCATCGGCAATTTCCGCCGTGTCTCTCCGTGCCGAGGCTGCACAAAGGGCGGTTACCGCATTGCGGACAGCCCTCTCGTGCTCCGGCAGGGTGGAGCTGGAATTTTTGCCGTTTAAAACATCGCTTATATACTTTTGCTGGATCTCAAGTTCCTTAATGCGTCCTGCCCGCTCCAAGGCTTCCTGGGAGGCGTAAACCACCGCAATGGTTTCACCTGCCGCCAAAAGACTGCCATGGGTGGCGCTGATGCTCAGATACGGTTCATCGCTGGTGATAAGCTTCTCATCCCGCAGAAAAATGCCGTTTGCACTGCCGCTTTCAGTAAGGGAAATGTACACTGCCGGAGCGGTGCGAAGATCCGATGAAATTGAGCGGATTATGTAGATGCCCAGGTATGCAAGCAGCGCCGCAAAAAGGAGAAGGGACACAAGCTTTGTTAACGTATCTGTTCGTTTCATAGGGTCAAAACTCCTTTCAATGCCCGGGCGTAAAAGCACCGGACCGGAGATGGATTATAAGACCTCTGCGGTTCTCGTTTCGCGGAAATCCACAGCCTCCGAAGGGACAATAGTTGAGATAGCATGTTTATAAATCATTTGCTGCTTGCCTTCGCTGTCGAGGATGACCACAAAATTGTCGTAGCTGCGGACCACGCCACGAAGCTGAAAGCCGTTCATCAGGAAAAATGTGACGGTCTGTTTGTCCCGTCTGATGGTGTTGAGCAGTGTGTCTTGAATGTTCTGAATCTTTTGCATTTTTCTCGCTCCCTCCCGAAGCGGCAAAAGGCTGCCATGCAGTCCTCCGCTCCGTACAAATATCGAATTCGGACGCATGCGGGGAGGCCTCCCCGTTTTTTGTCCGTGGCGATATTTTATCCGAGGGAATGGAAACAGTCAGTCGAAAGCTGTCGGGCGTAAACAATATCCGGTAAATCCTCCCAAAAAATGCGAAGAGCGGTCTTGTTTCTTGAAAGCCATGTAAGCTGACGCTTGGCATAGCGCCGACTTTCCCGTTTTATTAGCTCAATAGCCTCATCGTCGGAGATTTCTCCCTTCAGCGCAAGAACAACTTCCTTGTAGCCGATGGCCTGCATGGCGGTGCTTTTTTCCGGCACGCCGCTTTTAAGAAGGCTGTCTACCTCTGAAAAAAGCCCTTCCCTCACCATTTCGTCAACTCTGCGGTCAATGCGGGCATAAAGCTTTTCCCGTTCACGGTAGGACAGAATAACGCTCATGGCGTTATAGCGGGGGGGGATAAGCCTAGTCTGCTCATCGTGATGGGTAATGGTTTGACCAGTAAGACGATAAACCTCAAAGGCACGAAGAATGCGCTTTTTGTCCGAAGGATGAAGCTTTTCCGCACGCTGGGGGTCAAATTTATAAAGGCGCTTTAGCATTTCCTCGCCGCCAAGGGCGTCATATTCAGCGTCAAGCTCGGCGCGAAGGGCACTGTCCTGCGCACCGTCGCCAAAGCTTCTTCCGGAAATTAAAGAGTCGATATAAAGTCCTGTGCCGCCAACGACTATGGGAAGCTTACCCCGAGCTAAAATGTCCTGAACGCAGGTGTCTGCCATTTCCACATAGCGGGAAACGGAAAAGCTCTCCCTGGGGTCTATAATGTCAACCATGTGGTGTGGAATTCCACAGGTTTCCTCTGGCCGTACCTTGGCGGTGCCGATGTTCATGTTCTTATAAATTTGCATAGAGTCAGCAGAAACCACCTCCCCACAAAGTTCCTTTGCAAGGGCAACACCAAGGGCGGTTTTGCCCGTGGCAGTGGGTCCTGTTATGACGATTATTCTCGGAGTAGTCAAGCCTTCACCTGCCTAAAAATGTGTTTGTATTTCATCCCAAGGGCGGAAAACGGTGTGGGCCTTGGGGAGTAACGCTTATTTACACGATTCTTGAAAATTCCTTGTCAAGCTGCTTGTGGGTCAGGGTAAAAGAAACGGGGCGTCCATGGGGGCAATATTTCACCTGTCCGGAAATTACGGCACGGGCAATTTCCGAAAGCTCGGCGTCCGTGGTGCGCCAGCCTGCTTTAATGGCTGCTTTGCAGGCAATGGTATGAAGTATCTCGTCAAGATAATTACTCGCAGATAAATCTCCCTTGTGCAGGGTTTCGCAAATTTCTTCCACCATGGCGGCGGCATCAGCAGCGTCCGTATCGGCGGGAACGCAGCGAAGAATAACGGTGTCCTCGCCATAGGGGTCAATTTCAAAGCCAAGGGAGGAGAGAAGCTTTTCGTTTTGCTCTATGAGCTCCACATCCTCGGCGGTAAGCTTCAGCGTAACCGGAATAAGGAGAGCCTGGGACATTATTTCACGCCCCTGGGACTTGAGCCTGTCAAAAATCATCCGCTCGTGGGCGGCGTGCTTGTCAATAAGGATAAGGGCGTCGTCCTTTTCCACAAGAATGTAGGTGTTCATTGTCTCGCCAACAAGACGGAAGTCAGAAGTGGTGTCCGACAATACCTGCTGACCCGAGGACTGGGGGGAGGCAAAACTGCCATCAGAGTCCGTCAATGGGGCAAAGGCTTCGAAAATTACCTCCTGCTGAACGGGAGTATTTAAGGTGCCTTCGCCGCAGGGGGCGTTTTCACCCTTTACAGCAACATATTCCCCACTGCCCACGGGTTGCGCTTGGATAGAAGGCCCGTCAGCCACGGGAGCGCCGGGGTAAAGCTCCAGTGTTTTTGGGGTGTCTGGCACAGTACGGCTGCCATAGGGGGCGAGCCCCTCGTGGACTTCGGCAACACTTTTGGAGCTTGTCCTGTCCCACACTATTGTACCGCGATTTTCGACGGATACTCCCGGCTTAGACGCTCCGGCAGCCGGAATTATGGGGGTGCCTGCCTTTTTGGGGGCACTGACGAATTTTTCACGGTAGTCCGAGGAGCTCATACTCTGGTAAAAATCCTTTTTCGGGGCGGTGGCAAGACGCTGGGTAGAGGGGGAAAGCTCAATTTCCGCCGTGGCCCTCTCGCCCTGTATTGCCGAAAGAGCGGAATAGTAGACAGCATCAAAAACCTTGCGCTCATCACGAAATTTAATCTCGGTTTTGGCGGGATGTACGTTAACGTCCAAAGAGGCGGGGTCGATTTTAAGATAGACGGTGCAAGCGGGGAAGCGGCCGGTAAGCATGGTGTTTTTGTAGGCCTGCTCCACAGCGGCAGTGAGCATTTGGGATTTTATGCTGCGGCCGTTCACAAAAAAGAACTGCCGGGCACGGTTGCCGTGGCCGAACTTTGGCGAGCTGACAAAACCGGAAACCTCGATTCCCTCATCGTTGGAGGTGCATTCCAGAAGCTCCTTTGCGGCATCCCTGCCCAAAAGGCTGTATACAGCGGAGCTGATTTTACCGTCCCCGGGGGAGAAAAAGACCTCCTGACCGTCTTTAATAAGCCGCAGGGAAACCTCCGGCCGACCAAGGGCGCAGCGCAAAGCAGCGGCTGTGCAGGCCGTAGCTTCGCTTTTGTCGGATTTCATGAACTTGAGTCTTGCGGGGGTATTATGAAAAAGATCACGGATTATCATTGTGGTGCCTTCAGGGCAGCCGTGGGGCTTCATTTCGGCAATATCCCCTGCGTCCACAAGCATTCTTGTGCCCACGTCCTCGCCCTTTTTGCGGGTAAGAAGCTCAATTTTGGAAACCGAGGACACAGCGGCAAGAGCCTCACCGCGAAAGCCCATGGTTCCAATGGACTCAAGGCCGGCCTCGTCATGAAGCTTGCTGGTGGCATGGCGCAAAAAGCACACGCCGGCATCCTCCGGAAGCATTCCGCAGCCGTCGTCTTGTACACGCATATATGTCATGCCGCCGTCCCGAAATTCAACGGTAATATTCTTTGCACCGGCGTCAAAGGAGTTTTCAATAAGCTCCTTAAGAACAGATGCGGGGCGCTCCACCACCTCGCCGGCGGCGATAAGGTCGGCAACGTGGGGGGATAATATATTTATTGCAGGCATAGCTCGTCCTCCTGACGGGAAAAATCCACGACAGTATTATACATTAAAAACATTGAAAATGCCACCGTTAAATGATATTATCAAATGTAAACTATTTTTTTAAGGAAAAGAACAATGAGCTACGAAAGAAAAGAAATATCCGCTGCCGAGATAGAAAGGCAGCTATCCATATGTGAAACAATCAAAAATCAGGGGGGCGAAGGCCGCCTTGCCCTTGTGGACACCTTCGGCTGTCAGCAAAACGAGGAGGACAGCGAAAAGCTTCGGGGCTACCTTGCCGCCATGGGCTATTCTATGACCACGGACGAACACAAAGCGGATGTTATTGTAATTAACACCTGCGCTGTGCGTGAGCATGCGGAAATGCGTGTTTTCGGAAATTTGGGTGCACTGACCCACACAAAAAAGGAAAATCCAAATCAAATAATTGCCGTATGCGGCTGCATGGTGAAGCAGCAGCACATCGTGGATAAAATAAAAAAATCCTATCCACTTGTAAGCCTTGTTTTCGGACCGGATGAGCTTTGGCGCTTCCCTGAAATGCTGGAAAGCGTTCTAAAAAGCAAAAAACGCATTTTTCTCTGCGGTGAGGGAGACGGCTGTGTTGCCGAGGGCGTACCCCATCTTCGCAGTGAGGGCGTTAAGGCATGGCTCAGCGTTATGAATGGCTGCAACAATTTTTGCAGCTATTGCATCGTGCCCTATACACGGGCAAGGGAACGCTCCAGAAGGCCGGAAAATATAGTTGCCGAGGCTCGTGAGTTGGTGGAAAAGGGCTATAAGGACATTACCCTACTGGGGCAGAACGTCAACTCCTACGGAAGGGATTTAGAATGCGGAGTATCCTTTGCGGACATAATTCGCGAGATAAATAGTATAGACGGCGAATTTGTGCTGCGGTTTATGACAAGCCATCCAAAGGACGCCACGGAGGAGCTTTTCCGTGCCATGGCGGAATGCGAAAAGTGCGAAAAACATTTGCATTTGCCACTCCAGTCGGGAAGCGACCGCATTTTGCAAAAGATGAACCGGCGCTATACAGCGGAAAAGTATCTAAGTCAGGTGGAAAAGGTGCGTGAATACATGCCCGATGTTGTGCTTACCACGGATATTATAGTGGGCTTTCCCAACGAGACTGACGAGGACTTTGAAGAGACTATAAAGCTGGTAGAAAAGGTGCGCTTTGACGCAATGTTCACCTTTATCTACTCCAAGCGGGAGGGAACGCCTGCGGCCACCATGCCCGACCCCTTCACAAGGGAGCAAAAGCAGGTGCACTTTGACCGTCTTATTGAGGTACAAAATGCTATATCCGAGGAAAAGCACAAGGACTATATCGGAAAGACCCTTCGTGTGCTCATAGACGGAAACGACAGAGAGCAAGGCGTTCTTACAGCCCGCACTCAGGGGGGACGGCTTGTTAGAGTAGCGGCAGAGGATAAGTATATCGGTAATTTTGCAGATGTTAAGATAATCGACTGCAACACTTGGGCTTTGCGAGGCGAGCTTATATAGCCCATAGAATTCCGACAAACAAATAAGCGGAGGAAAGAAAATGCCAGAAAATACGCCTATGAAGCGGCAGTACAACGAGATAAAGGCACAGCATCAGGATTGCCTGCTGTTTTTCAGACTTGGCGATTTTTATGAAATGTTTGATGAGGACGCCAAAATAGCTTCAAGGGAGCTGGATCTTGCCCTTACAACAAGGGACAGGACAGTTGAAAACCCAGAGGAGCGCACCCCCATGTGCGGCGTGCCATACCATAGCTGCGAGGCATACATAGCCCGCCTTATAGCCAAGGGCTACAAGGTGGCAATATGCGAGCAGACCGAGGATCCCGCCCTTGCAAAGGGACTTGTCAGCCGTGAGGTCATCCGTGTTATAACCCCCGGAACGGTCACGGAAAGCAGCATGCTGGAGGAGGGCAAAAGTAACTACCTTAGCTCCGTGGTTTTGGACGGCAGCGGGGGCGCTGCCGCATTCTGCGATATAAGCACCGGTGAATTCTGCGTGGCGGGGTTTGCCCAGGATGCCCTGGGGCACATTTGCAATGAGCTGGCAAGGTTTTCCCCCAGCGAGACGGTTTTAAATACCGGAGCACAGGATAGCCGCCCTCTGCGAGAGTTTATTTCAAAAAAACTGGATTGCATGATTGAAGCCGGCGGCGAGCGTTTTGACTATATGCAAAGCTGTATGCGGGTTTGCGAGCAGTTTGCCGTCTCCAGTGTGGACAAGCTGGGGCTGTCGGAGGATCCTGCGGCGGTTTGTGCATGTGGAGGGCTTTTGTCCTACATAATCGAAACGCAAAAATTCAACATAAGCCACATAAACAGCCTTGACGTGTTCTCCACGGGGCGCTTTATGGAGCTGGACTACAGTGCCCGACATAATCTTGAGTTAACAGAAAATCTCCGGACGGGAGAAAAAAAGGGTAGTTTGCTGTGGGTTTTAGATAAAACTAAGACGCCCATGGGAGGCAGACTTCTTCGCTCGTGGATAGAGCGTCCCCTTTTATCACCGGTTACGATAAAGCGTCGCCTTACCGCCGTAAGCGAGCTTTTCAGCGACAATGTATGCCGTGGTGAGCTTATCGAGTCCCTGCGGGAGGTTGGCGATATTCAAAGACTTGTGGGCAGGGCGGTGTATGGCACTGCCAACGGACGTGACCTTGCGGCACTGGGGCGCTACTGCGCTGTTATGCCAAGGCTTGCCACCCTTTTAGAAACCAAGCAAAGCGCACTGCTGAAAAGCATTTCGGAAACTGATCCGGTGGCTGAAATTTCACAGCTTATTGCTCAGGCCATATGTGATGAGCCACCCTTCTCGGTGAGAGAGGGCGGCATTCTCAGGGCGGGATACTGCGAGGAGCTTGACCACCTAAGGGATGTTCGGGACAATGGTGCAAGAATGGTTTCTGAGCTTGAGAGCCGTGAACGGGAGCGCACAGGCATAAAGAAGCTTAAGGTGGGCTATAATCGGGTATTTGGGTATTATATTGACATTCCTCGTTCCTCCTCGGAGGAGGTGCCCCAGGAATATATCCGCAAGCAGACCCTGGTTTCCAACGAGCGCTTTTTTACTCAGGAGCTGAAGGAGCTTGAAAACACACTGCTAACAGCCAGAGACAGCATTGCAGATTTGGAATACCGATATTTTGACGACATTCGCCGTCAGGTTGCCCAGCAGGTAGAGGGTATACAAAAAATTGCCGACGCCATTGCGGAGCTTGACGCTGTTTGCTCCCTTGCGGAGGTGGCGGTGCGAAACGGATACACCATGCCGGAAATCGACCTTTCCGGGTCACTGCAAATAAGTGGCGGGCGGCATCCTGTGGTGGAGCAAATGCAAAAAGAAAACCTTTTTGTGCCAAATGACACATTCCTAAATTGCGGGGAAGACCGTGTTGCAATAATTACCGGCCCCAACATGGCGGGTAAATCCACCTATATGCGGCAGACGGCACTTATTGTGCTTATGGCCCAGATGGGCAGCTTTGTCCCGGCGAAAAACGCCGTTGTCGGCATTGTTGACAGAGTGTTTACACGCATCGGTGCATCAGACGACCTTGCCGGCGGGCTTAGCACCTTCATGGTAGAGATGACCGAGGTTGCCGATATACTGCGAAATGCAACAAAATCCAGCCTTTTAATTTTGGATGAGATAGGGCGGGGAACCTCCACCTATGACGGCATGGCGATTGCAAGGGCGGTTCTTGAATACTGCACTGACAAGAAAAAGCTGGGGGCAAAAACCATGTTTGCCACCCACTACCACGAGCTTTCCGAGCTTGAGGGGACACTGTCAGGTGTGCGGAACTATAACATTACCGCAAAAAAGCAGGGCGGGGACCTTATTTTCCTGCGCAAAATTGTCCGAGGTGCGGCTGATGACAGCTACGGCATTGAGGTGGCAAAGCTTGCAGGAGTTCCGGACAGCGTAATCTCACGGGCGAAAACCTGTCTAAAAGAGCTTGTGGCGGGAGCGAGTGCGCCTATTTGCGGCGGAAGTCCGAAGCAGGAGGAGGGGCAGATAAGCCTTTCGGATGTGGGAGGCGATGAGGTTGCAGAGCGGATTAGGGCGGTTGACTTAAATACCCTCACGCCAATTGAGGCGCTTAACCTTCTATACGAGCTGAAAAGAAAGGTGGACGCATGATGAATAGACCACCGGTAGGTGTTCCTCTTGCGGAATTTCAGGATACTCTGACAAAGTCACAAAGGGCTTTGGGCTTCATTTACCTTACACTGCACATTTTGGCGCTGCCGATTCTTCTTGCCATGCTGCAGGAGTATTCCCCCGGGATGGATGAATACACCGTCAACGTTGCATATTACGCCCTGGGAATGGGCTTTTGCCTTATATTTATGTGGAGCTTTCTGCGCATGGGCTTTGACATTTTTCTAGATGGCCTTCCCCGCTGCATGATAGCCATTGCGCTGGCGTATATGATACAAATGTTTTTAAGCATTTTTGCCGGCGGGGCAGTGCTTCTTTTGCCCTGGGATATGACAGCGCTTCCCGCAATTGAGGAATCCCAAAGCTTTGTGCAGCAGTACTATTGGCCGTCAATTGCCATGCTTGGCATAATGGCTCCCATAATTGAGGAGGTTTTGTTCCGTGGGGTGCTGTTCGGCTCCCTGCTTCGGAAAAATAAGACCTTGGCGTATGTTCTTTCAATTGCGCTTTTCGGCTTGTCCCACGTTTGGCAGGGTGCGCTTGCCACAATGGACATGCGGATTTTAATTTTTGCCATCATGGATATACCCATGGGCTTTGCCCTTGCGTGGAGCTATGAAAAGTCCGGAAGCATCTGGGTGCCCATTTTCCTTCATATGCTGGTGGGATTGCTGGGATAAACATTTTTTGTAACAATATTTTTTGAATTGTGTTACAATGGGCAAAAAGTGTGCTATTATTGTATGGAAGCGTAATTTAAAGGGGCGAGCGGCTTGGGAAGGTTAAAGAACCTTGTTTTAAAATCGGCCGATTTTATTGACCGCATAGAGGACTATTTTAGAAATTCAAAACGTGAAATAACAGCAAGAAACTTGGATTCCCTTAAATATGCCAGCGTTGGGGGTCTGATTCTTCTTATGCTGCTTCTGTGCATTGCCCCATATATAGTAAAGGGCTGGACCATCACCGGTGAATACTGGGGTATGTTTCCCACCCTTGTGGGTTTTACGGTTTTTTCTTTCCTTTATGATAAGTATGGAAAAAGAAACTACTATGTGGTTCAGATAGCCTGCATTCTTTTTTACGTAATGCTTCTATTTCACTTCATAATGATCAGTGTTTTTCCGTATCCCGACGGCCCGGAATCCTACATAAGCGTTTTCTTCATCATGATGCCCATAGTCTTTATTATAAAACCCTGGATAATGGAGATTATAATTGTGGTGGGCGCTTTGGTTTTTTGCAGCCTTGTGCTTCAGGTTAAAACCCTTGAAAACGTGGTGTCTCACGACCTTTTTGCGTCGGTGATGAGCGCGGCCTTTGCTCAGGTGGCCATGCTTATGGTTTACAGACTTCGCATAGACGATTTTACCGTGCGGGAGAGCTATAAGAAGCAAAGCCGCATGGACTTGCCCTCAGGCCTTCTTAATAAAAAAAGCTATGAAAACCTGTGCGAATTGAGCTTAAGGGAAAGAGCCGACGACGCACCCTGTGCCTTCTTTGTATTTGATGTGGACGAATTCAAGGGAATAAACGACACTTACGGTCATATTGTTGGCGACAGGGTTATTGAAATTATCGGAGGAGTATTAAACTCCGTTTTTCGGGCAGAGGATATTGTGGGGCGTATTGGCGGGGACGAATTTTCGGCATATATGCTGCACAACGGCAACGAGAAAATTCTTCAAAGCAAGTGTGAAAAAATCCTTAGCCTTGTTTCAGAAAGAACCCAGAAGGTTCTCAAGTTTAACGTTACGCTTAGCATCGGCGTGGCAGTGAATTTTTCCGGACAAGTAGATTATAAGGATCTGTACATTACGGCGGACAAGGCACTGTATAATGCAAAACTAAGTCAATTTGACAAATATGTCATTCAAGATATTTAAGACTTTGGCAGAAAAATTTCCCTCCGGAGCTTATTTCGGAGGGGAATTTTACGATAAAAATACAATTCTCATATGGAGCAAAAAAATGAAACATTCACAAGGCGGACAAGAGATATTGGCGACGGCACCGGTGGGTAAGCTGGTTGCACGTTTCGCAATACCTGCAATAGCAAGCGGACTTGTAAGCTCGCTTTACAATATAGTTGACCAAATATTTATCGGCAACAGCGTGGGAATGCTGGGAAATGCCGCGACAAACGTGGCGTTCCCGCTGGTTGCCATATGCACAGCCATTTCTGTCATGATCGGCGTTGGCGGGGCGGCGGGCTTCAGCCTTGAAATGGGACGTGGAAATGCGGACAGGGCAGGAAGACTTGCCGGAAACGGCATAGTGCTCATGGCGATTTCAGGAATTCTTATTGCGGTTTTGGCGGGAGTGTTTTTAGAGCCGCTTATGCTGGCCTTTGGCTCGTCACCGGAGGTTATGCCCTATGCTGTCAGCTATACGGGAATTACGGTTTTGGGCATACCGTTTTTTATGTTCAGCGTAGGCGGATGTCACATTATAAGAGCCGACGGAAGCCCCAAGTACGCACTTTTCAGCACGGCGGCAGGTGCGGTTTTAAACATTTTTCTTGACGCATATTTTATATTTGTGCTTAATATGGGCATTGCCGGAGCGGCCCTTGCCACGGTTATTTCCCAAGTGCTTTCGGGCATTTTGGTTATTGGCTACTACTTCCGCTTTAAGACCATACACTTTACAAAGGACATGTTCCGCTGGAGCTGGAAGTACATTGGGCGCATAACCTCTTTGGGTATAAGCCCCTGCATAAATAACCTTTCCATGTGTGCAGTACAGGTGGTTATGAACAACGTGCTTCGGGAATACGGTGCCCAGTCCATTTACGGAAGCGACATTCCCCTTGCCTGCGTGGGCGTTATTATGAAGGTCAACATGCTTCTTATGATGACGCTTATTGGTATCGTTCAGGGGGCTCAGCCGGTGCTTGGCTATAATTACGGAGCCGGAAATTACGGCAGGGTAAAGGAAACCGAAAAGACAATTTTGAAAGCCATGCTTGTGGTGTCCCTTGTGGCCTTTGCCTGTTTTCAGATTTTCCCCAGGCAGATTACAAGCATCTTCGGCTCGGGAGACGAGCTTTACTTCACCTTTGCAGAGAAGTATTTCAGAATTTTTCTGTCCCTTGTATGCGTGAACTTTATTCAGCTCATGGCGTCAAATTTCTTTACCTCCATCGGCAAAGCCAGAGTGGGTGCCTTTGTGGCACTGACAAGGCAGATTTTGATTCTTCTTCCACTGCTTTTGGTTTTGCCCAGCTTTATGGGGATTGACGGCGTAATGTATGCAGGACCGATTGCGGATGCCATTGCCGTGGCGCTTTCCCTTATTTTCCTTGCCAGAGAGTGGCGAACAATTACAAGGCTTGAAAGCGGGAAGTCGGAGTAAATGAAAAACCCGAAAGAAGGCCAAAATAAGCTCTCTTACGGGCGGAGAAGATTTAATTAAGATTTAAAAAGGTCATCGCAGAATGTTCTGCGATGACCTTTTTAAGCAATTACGGACGCATTCCGCCACCGCCCTGAAGGGAGATGGTTTCGCCGGTTATATACTTTGCATCCTCCGATGCCAGGAACACGCAGGTGCGGCCAATATCGGTTTCCGCATCGCCGAAGCGGTTCATGGGGATGCCCTTTATGGTTTGAGCGTAAATTTCCGGATAGGCCTCACGCCACTTTTCCAGTTGGTCGGTCATAACAAGGGGGCAGACTACGTTTACATTGATGCCGTAAGGTCCCCATTCGCCGGCAGCAACACGGCTCATGCCACGGATGCCCTCCTTCGCCGCAGCGTAGGAGGCCTGACCGGGTTTTCCATTAAGGCCGGCGCCGGAGGCGAAGTTTATAACGCTGCCACGGCTTTCCTTAAGGTAGGCGAAGCAGTGCTTCATGTAGAAGAAGGCGGCATACAGCCCCGAGTATATAGCCATGTCAAAATCCTCTTTACTGTGGTCAACGAGCATTACGCCGGATTTGGAGGACTGGGCGTTGTTAATAAGAACGTCAATGCCGCCGAAGGTGTTCACGGCCTCCTCCACAACGTGCTTAACGTTGTCCTCAACACCGCCGTCTGCCTGAACCCATAGCACCTTCACATTGTAAAGACGCTCCAGCTCCTCCTTGGCGTTTTCCATTTTAGCAATATTTCTTCCGGTGATTACGAGATTTGCACCCTCCTTGGCGAAGGCTGTGGAAAGCCCGAAGCCGATTCCACCGCCCTTGCCGCCGCCGGTGATTAAAACTGTTTTACCATCGAATTTTCCCATTTTAATTTCTCCGTATTTCGTAGAATGTGTAGGGCAAAGTGCCCTTAAATTTAAATTATCACGAGAAACGTGTAAAAGCAATAATAATCAAAGTATTAACAAAATTTGTGGTTTTTACTCCATATATCGACAAAATAATAACAAAAGAGCGCTTTCTTTTGAAAGCGCTCTTTAAACGTTTATTAGTATGCAACGCCCCAGACAACCATCTTTTCGGCGGGCTTTCCGCAAACGGGACAGACCCCGCCGAGATTCTCCTGATCAAAGGGGATGCAGCGGCTGGTAACACCGGCCTTTTCCTTCATTGCCAGCTCGCAGTCCAAATCACCGCACCACATGGTTTTGACAAAGCCGCCCTTAGTCTCCACAAGCTCCTTAACTTCCTCAAGAGAGGAGGCAGTGTAGGTATGCTCGGAAAGGTTCTTCTGTGCCTTTTCAAAAAGGTCGGTGTGAACGCCGTCCAAAAGGGTGGGGATAACGCTCTCAAGCTGGTCAAGTGAAACCACGGTCTTTTCGCCGGTAACACGGCTTACGGCAACGCATTCGCCGTTTTCAATGTCCCGGGGGCCAATTTCGATGCGTAGGGGAACACCCTTCATCTCGTACTCGGCAAACTTCCAGCCGGCGCTCTGCTCGGAGAAGTCACCCTTGGCACGGATGCCGACGGCCTTAAGGCGGGAAACAAGCTCCGATGCCTTATCCACCACGCCTTCCTTGTGCTGGGCGATGGGGAGAACGATGACCTGAATGGGAGCGATGCGGGGCGGGATAACAAGACCGTTGTTGTCACCGTGGGTCATGATGATACCGCCGATTATGCGGGTGGACATACCCCAACTTGTCTGGTGGGGGTGGGTCTGCTTATTTTCCTTATCGGCAAAGGTAATGTCAAAGGCTTTTGCAAAGCCGTCTCCAAAATAATGGCTTGTGCCGGATTGAAGAGCCTTGCGGTCGTGCATCATGCACTCAATGGTGTAGGTGCGCTCGGCGCCGGCAAACTTTTCCTTGTCGGTTTTGCAGCCACGGACTACCGGCATGGCAAGGTAATTTTCGCAAAGCTTGGCGTAGGTTTCAAGCTGCTGCTCGGTTTCTTCGATGGCTTCCTGGGCGGTGGCGTGAAGGGTATGCCCCTCCTGCCAGAGAAATTCACGCCCGCGAAGGAAGGGACGGGTGGTCTTTTCCCAGCGAAGCACGCTGCACCACTGGTTGTAGAGCATGGGCAAATCACGCCAAGAGTGCACAACATTGTGCCAGTGGTCGCAGAAAAGTGTTTCGGAGGTGGGGCGGATGCAAAGCTTTTCCTCCAGCTCCTCACTGCCGCCGTGGGTGACCCATGCGCACTCGGGGGCAAAGCCCTGCACATGGTCCTTTTCCTTTTGAAGAAGGCTTTCGGGGATGAGCAGGGGCATGGACACGTTTTCGTGACCTGTTTCCTTAAACATTCCATCCAGTGTGTTCATGATGTTTTCCCAAATTGCGTAGCCGTAGGGACGGAGTATGAACAGTCCCTTAACACCGGAATAGTCCACCAGCTCGGCCTTTGTGCAAACGTCGGTGAACCACTTGGTAAAGTCGACCTCCATGTCGGTTATTCTTTCAACTTTTTTTTCCTTAGCCATGATATATTTTTTATCCTTTCAGATTGAGTTCTCAAAGCAGCGTCTATAGCAAAAGGGATTGCCCCGGGCCAAAGACAAAGGGCGGGAATCACCGCCGTATCCAAAACATTTTATATAATAAACTTCCCCTTGTCAAGAACAAGGAGAGGGCCTTCGCCGTATTATGAATTGACAACGAGAGAGGGAGGCGGGTGCATTGGGAAGCTTTGCAAAATTTTACTTCCGCCCGGCAAAGGGTGAATGGATACACACCGAGGTAAGTCCCAGTGAGGACGAGGGTTGTGGAATAATCGGAAGAGTTGTGGAGGAGGGCCAGGGCGTCAAAAATGCTTTGGTACTGCTTTTTGAAGCAGATGGCAGTGCGGCAAGAAGGCTGGTTGCCTCGGTTGCCACAGATGAGGACGGGGAGTTTGCCTTCGGCCCGCTGACATGTGGGGGACTTTATGTGGTAAAGATCTATAGAGATGAGCTTAAGCTTCGGGAACTGGAAATAAGAGTATAGTGTGCGCAGAGGTATGGTTTTTTGGAAAAATACAGTTGAGGGGCGACGCATTAGGCGACGCCCCTTAAAAATTGGAGTGGATATTGTGCGGAACGGATTTCGACGGCATAGAGCCACGCCGCTATTGCAGCGCACGCTCCCGCTTTATGGCACGGATATCCGTGCCGGCGAAACGAAGGGTAATGTATTCCCCCTCAAGCCGTGAATTTATTTGGGGGGTGTAGCGCCTTTGCATGTCCGCCTCTCCGAGATTAGTGCTTATTATGGTCTTTTTCCCGTTCACAAGGCGAGTGTTTATAAGGGTGTACAGGGCGCTTTGGGTGAAGCCGGTGGTCAGCTCCGTTCCCAGGTCGTCAATTATGAGAAGGTCGCAGCCAAGAAAACGGTTTACCCGGCTGCCTGCTGCGTCGCCCAAGTCACCCCGATCAAACTTTTGATCCTCAAAGGCGGAGAGAATGGAAACCGCGGTGTCATATATGACGGAGCAGCCCTTGGCAGACACAAGCCCGGCAATGCAGGCGGAGAGAAAGGTTTTTCCAAGGCCGGTTCCTCCACGGAAAAGAAGATTCATTGAACCGGGGCCAAAGTTTGCGGCGAACTGTCGGCAGGTCTCGAAAATGGTTGACATAATATTCCTTGCTGGTATTCCGTCAACGCACACGTCATCGTAATATGAAAGGTCAAAATTTTCAAAGCACTGATTTTTAATGTCCAAAACGGAGGAAAGCTCTAAAATAGCTTCCTTATGGTACAGCTCCTCAAGGCAGGAGCAGGGCTGACCCATAATATAGCCGGTGTCACGGCAGGCCTTGCAGCAGTAGTGCTCGTCGGTGTAATCCTCAGGAAAACCACCATCCTTCAAAAGCTGCCCACGGCGGGCAAGAATTTCGTTGCAGTGATCCCGAATATCCCGAACTGCGCCGGCGGCATCCTCGCCCCTGCGCAGCGAGCCGGAGATAAGCTCCGCCATCATGGCGGAAAGCTCCCCGTCAAGAGCTCTTACCTTGGGAAGACGTGCATATACCTCCGCCCGTCTGCGACGCTGTTCATCTTCGTTTTTGCGCTTTGTGTCGGACAAAATGTCCCGTGCTCTTGCAAGAATTCTTCCGTCGTGTGCCATAAGACCTCCCGGCAGCTTCAGCCGTTTTTCACCTTGTTAAGTATTTTTTCCAATCGGGCAAGCTCGGCGCTGCCGCGCTGAGTATCGCTCTCCTGCCGTGGGGCAGAGCCTGCGCCGGGGGCGGGCTTCACATCGCCGGCAATGGCCGCCTCCGCAGTGTGAAGATTTTTGCTGTGCCAGCTTTGAAGAATGGTGTCCATATATTTCCACTGCATTCCGCCGGTTTTGATAACCGTTCTATCATAGGCAAGGGCAATTGCGTCCGCCGTGAAGCCCATGGCAGCCCAGTTTTCGGCATAGCCCCGCTCAGTGGCGGAAAAGTTTCTTCCGTTTATTTGAAGAATGTGCTTTATCTCAGAAAGAAGGGAGCTTCGTTCACGCTTGCGGCAAAGGTAGGCCTCCGCCATGTCAAGGGTCAAAACCTCGTTGTTATGCCATACAAAGGCTTCCTTTTCTATGGAGCGCATAGAGGGGAGCTTTCCCGGGCCGCTGCGGTTTTGAGTCTCCTCAACACAGTGATTAAGAAGAACCAGTATAACCTCCGGCGGCAGACCCAAATTGTCGTATATGCCAAAGAGGGTTTTAATGTCCGCCGTGGACAGCATACGTCCGAAAATACGCTGGGCTTCGTCCACAATAAGGCGGAACTCGCCGTTTTCGGTGGTTCGGCGGGCAATATCCTCGGCAGTGTATTGGGGCAGCTCCTCCGCAGGAGAGGGTGTGGGACGGACAATGCCATCGGGAGAGAAAAGCCCTTGCTTCCGAAGAAGCTCTGCCGCTGCAACAATTTCTCGTTCCGTGCGGCAAAGGTCACAGGCAGCCTGCTTTGAGGTAAAGCTGCCGTTCATTCGAAGAGCATATATGTATAAAAGCGCTCCTGTACCGTCAGCAAGGGATATGAGCTTGTCCGCATCACCGCAGGGTACGGCAAGGCTTTTTTCGCCGCTGAGCTTGTAACAATTTCCTTCCATGAGCGCCTCCGGGTATCATTTTATCGTGTGTTTGGATAGTACAACATTATAACATCAAATTTGACTTGTAGCAAGTAACAGCTTTGTGTTATAATAATAGTGTACACAGTTATTATAAAGATCTGAGTTGTTTTTCCCGCCATAAGGGCAAACGAAAAACTTCACATATAAAAAGATTAGGACATAACATACATATAAGGGGGCCTATGCGCAATGGATAATACTGTAACAGTGGAGATAGCAGGCTGCACATATCAGCTTAGAACGGACGAGGATCCGGAATATGTCCACATGCTGGCAAACTTTGTAACTGCGAAGGTTCTTGAAATCAAACGTGATACAGGGGCGTCCGCATTGGACTGTGCAACAATGGCAGCGCTGGATATTGCCGACCGCTACCACAAGGAGCTCCAAAAGAAGAAGCCCGGCAGAAAAAAGACTGCGGAGGCCGGCGGTGAGGAGCCCGCATCTTTGTTTTAAGGTAGATTACTGACTATGCTTGAATTGCTTTCACCCGCTGGAAGTCCTGAAGCGGTGGTGGCCGCCGTGCAAAACGGTGCAGACGCCATCTACATGGGCTTTGGCGGACACAATGCCCGCAGAGGCGCAAAAAACTTTTCGGACGAGGAATTTGAAGCCGCCGTCCGCTATTGTCGTGTTCGGAACTGCAAGGTATATGTTACGCTTAACACTCTTGTCTCCGATAGGGAGATGAACGAGGCGGTTAAGCTGGCCGGCCGTGCCTCGGAATTAGGGGCGGACGCTATTTTAGTGCAGGATCTCGGCCTTGCCAGAGCCTTGCATTGCACCGTTCCTGATATCCCGCTTCACGCAAGCACCCAAATGAGCATTCATAATCTTGCCGGGGTTGAAGCTGCGGCGGAGATGGGAATGACCCGTGCCGTCCTTGCAAGAGAACTGGGGCTTGAGGAAATTGCGTATATATGCCAACGCTCTCCCATTGAAATCGAAGTATTTGTTCACGGGGCGCTGTGCTTTTGCCACAGCGGCCAGTGTTATATGAGTGCCCTTATCGGCCGACGAAGCGGGAATCGTGGCGGCTGCGCCCAGCCCTGCCGCCTTCAATACAGTCTCAGCGGTACAATGGACGATTACCCCCTGAGCTTAAAGGATAGCTGCCTTGTGAAGCACCTTGAAGAGCTTGAAAGGGTGGGCGTGTCCTGTGTTAAAATTGAAGGAAGAATGAAGCGTCCGGAGTATTCCGGGCTTGTTACAGGGATATATTCCCGTGCGATAAAGGAAAAGCTGCCTCCCTCCGAAGATGAGATGCAGCAGCTTAAAACGGCTTTTTCCCGCCAGGGCTTTACCGATGGATATTACATGGGCAAAATCAGCTCTGACATGTTCGGCGTCCGTGAGGAGCGGGATAAAGAGGTCAATAAGCTTTACTCCGCAGTGCGCAAGGAATATGCCGGCACGGAAATGCGCCGTGTCCCCATAAAGTTTTTTGCAATTATAAAAGAAAACGTTCCCTCCCGTTTTGCGGTGGAGGATAAGGACGGCAACAAGGTTTTAAAGGAAGGACCGGTCCCTCAAAAGGCGATGAACCAGTCCCTTTCAGAGGCCGCGTTGACGGAGCAGCTTTACAAAACCGGCGGAACGCCGTTTTTCAGCTATGGCCTGGAAGCACAGATTGACGATGGGCTTTTTATGCCCACTTCCACCATAAACGAAATGCGTCGGGGGCTTCTTGACCAGCTTACCGAGGAGCGGAAAAAACCGCCCCAAAGAAGGACGGGCAAAATGCCGCCCACACCTAAGGACGTTAAGCCACTGGGCAAGCCTGCCCTTATTTTCCAGTTTACCTCGGCAGATCAGCTTACCGAGGAGCTTGCGGAAATAAAGCCGGACTACATTTACCTTGCGCCGGAGATATTCCTTTCAGCTCCCAAGGCGGTTTTACGCTTTGTGGAAAAGGGAACGAAGCCGGTGGTGGTTTTGCCGAGAGTTATTTTAGACACCGACGAGCCGAGGCTTCGCAATGCACTTGAGCGCATCAGCCGCATGGGTGTTGAAGAAGCACTTATCGGCAATATGGGACATATTAAGCTTGCAAAGCTCTCCGGGTTTGAGCTTCGGGGAGATTTCGGCCTTAATCTGTACAATGGTGACGCCATGCAGGTGGCAAGCGCTGCCGGATTCCGCTCGGTTACGGCGTCCTTTGAAATGCGCATTTCCCAGATTAGGGACATGCCCAAGCCCATAAACACCGAGCTTATTGCCTATGGCCGTCTACCGCTGATGATAAGTGAGCAAAACCTTGTTAAATCAGCTCAAGACGACCTTTCAAGGCCGCCATTTGCCGAACTTACGGACAGAACGGGGCAAATTTTCCCCGTGGCAAGGACATTTGGAAACCGCAGCGTGATCTATAACACCCACAAGCTTTACATGGGCGATAAGCTTTTGGAATGTCAGGAAGCCGGTATTTGGGGCTTTAGGCTTCTTTTTACCAACGAAAGTGCGGAGGAGTGCCTGAGAGTGGCTCAGGGCTTTACCGCAAGAAGGGACTATGAGCCCAACGCCATTACTCGGGGTCTTTATTTCCGGGGCGTGGAATAGAAAAAGTCCTACGAAAGGAATAGCTATGCAAATCGTTCTTGCATCCGCATCACCCCGCAGGCGGGAACTTCTCACCATGCTGGGCGTCAAAAACTTTAAGGTGATCCCCGCTGTAGGTGAAGAAATAATAACAGAGGGGATGGCCCCGGGAGCTGTGGTTTGCTCCCTTGCACTGGCGAAGGCGGAGGAAGTTTCAAAGCTCTGCACCGCAAATGACGTTCTTATAGCTGCCGATACCGTGGTATCGATGGACGGTGAGATCCTTGGAAAACCCCGTGACGAGAGGGAGGCGGCGGAGATGCTCTCCCGGCTGTCCGGCCGCTGCCACAGTGTTTTCACAGGGGTTACAGTATCTAAGGGACAGCAGTTTTTTACGGAGTACGAAAGAACAACAGTGCACTTCCGAAGCCTTACCGCCGAGGAAATTGCAGCTTATGTTGCCACAGGTGAGCCCATGGATAAGGCCGGCGCTTACGGCGCACAGGGGATAGGCTCCCTTTTTGTTGAGTGTATTGAAGGTGACTTTTTTAATGTGATGGGTCTGCCAATTTGCAGGCTTTCTAAAATGCTAAAGAAATTGGGCGTGAGTTTACTTTGAAAAAATTCATGGAATATTTAAAAAAATACGGAACAAGGCTGGCAGTTGCGGTGGTTATTATTGCAGCTCTCCTTCTTCTCTCCGGTGAGCGAAGCGAGGGGACGGCGAGTGCAACAGCCAATGCCGCAGTGTCGCTGTCTGTTCCTGCAAAGCAGGGGGCAAGCGGCATAGTGGGCTGGCTTGAGGGAATATACGGCTATATGTTCCGCTATGACAAGCTGGTGGAGGAAAACGAGCAGCTTAAAATCGAGCTTGCCGAAACAAAGGCGGAGCTTCGTGAAGCCAAGGCTGCGGAGGAGGAGAACGCCAATTTCCGTGAGCTTCTCGGCCTTCGGGACAAGCACAAGGACTTCGTTTTTGAATCTGCGATGCTTGTGGACCACGGCAGCTCTAACTGGAATTCCACCTTTACCATCAGCAAGGGTGAGGAAAGCGGCATTGTCGCAGGAAGCTGCGTTATCGACGCCCAATATAACCTTGTGGGACAGGTGCTGGAGGTTGGAAAAGGCTGGGCCACCGTGCGCACTGTTATTGACACGGATATGCGCATTGGAGCGCTTGCCGGCGACGGGGGAAATGCCGCAATTGTTGTGGGCGATTTTGCCCTTATGCAGCAGGGAATGACAAAGCTTACCTATCTTACCGAGGACATGCAGGTGTTTGAAGGCGATACCCTTCTTACCTCGGGAAAGGGCGGAACCCTGCCAAGAGGCCTGGTTATCGGAACCGTGGATCAGATTTTGACAGAAGCCGGCGGACAGGTGGAATACTGCACCGTTGTCCCCAGTGCGGACATCAATAAGCTTACACAGGTATTCATTGTTAAAGAATTTTCTACCGTTGAATAGGCAGAGCAGGAAGGAGGCAGAGCATGTTTCTTGACCTTATTAACATCGGGAAAGTAAGAAGGGCTATTGTATATGCAGGGCTCATGCTTGCGGCTATTCTCCTTCAGAATATTATACTGGCAAGGGTGGAAATTTTAGGAGTGATTCCTTTCGTACTCCCCATTTTCGCCGTAGCAGTGGGCTTTTTTCAAGGCGGAATGTGGGGCGGCGTGTTCGGCATAATTCTGGGTGTGCTTACGGATATTTCCCTGCGGGACTCGTCTGTGCTTATGACCGTTTTGTTCCCCATGTTTGGCTTTTTTGCCGGTGCACTCACCATGTTTTTCGCCAACAAAAGGTTTTTCACCTTCTTTTGTGCATCTTTATGCGCCCTTGCAATAACCGCAGTAGGGCAGATGTTCCGATTTATTTTCTTCGTTGATACGAATGTACTGTATGTTCTGCTTACCGGAGGACTGCAGGTGCTGTGGGCAGTGCCGTTTATTTTCGCAATTTACTTCCCCTGCCGTGCAGCGTCACAGATGGATCTTAGCAGATAGGCTCCTTGGGAAAGGAATTTTTATGGATAGTCCAATCAAAAAATCAAGGCTGACGGCACTTATTGTATTTGTGCTGGTACTGGCGGCGGTGTTTTTGGCGTCTCTTTACAATCTTCAGATTGTAGAGGGCAAGGCCAGCTATGAGCAGGCACAAAACACTGTGGTCAGGGAGACCTATGTCTCGGCTGCCAGAGGCAATATACTTGACCGTTACGGAAGAACCTTGGTTTCAAACAGAACCTGTAATAACATTATAATTAACTCCGACGAGCTTTTTGATCAGGAAGACCCCAACGCTATTATTCTGGAGCTGGTTCGTGCAGTGGAGGACTCGGGCAACACCTATATAGATGAGCTGCCCATAACAAAGGAGGCCCCCTTCGAATACAAATTTGCTCCGCAAATTGAAAGCATTCAGCGGGAAAGACTTGAAGGCTATTTGGCTGAATATAAGCTTCCTGCGTCCACCTCCGCCGTGGAGCTTATGGCGTTTTTCCGTGAAAAGTTTGAGATAGACGATAACTATACATCGGAAGAAATGAGAATTATTGCCGGCGTCCGCTTTGAAGTTAAAATCCGCTGGATAGTGGGCACTTCTGACTATATTTTTGCCGAGGACGTTAGCATTGACCTTATAACAAAGCTTATGGAGCGGGATGTTCCCGGCTTTGACGTTCAGCAGTCCTATGTCCGTGAGTACAGCACCGATTATGCGGCTCATATTCTGGGATATGTGGGCATGATGACCAAGGAGGAATACAGCAACTATAGAAATGACGGATATCAGCTAAACGCCCTTGTTGGTAAGGACGGTGCGGAGCTGGCATTTGAAAAATATCTCCACGGGACCGACGGAAGAGCGCTTATTGCCACCACGCCGGAGGGAACCGTAATCAATACCGACTACATTATTGAGCCGCAGCCGGGCAACCATGTTTATCTTACGCTGGACAATGGCCTTCAGGAAGCGGCAGAAATGGCCCTTGGCTCATTCATTGAAAATGCTAATGCCGAGCGTGAGGTTCTAAATGCCCAAAATGAAGCCTACGGCAACACAAAGGACATAATGAACCTTATTACAGGCGGCGGTGTTGCGGCAGTTAACGTTAAAACCGGCGAGCCGCTTTGTCTTGCAAGCTACCCCACCTTTGATTTGAGCACCCTTATGGAGGATTACGAGGAGCTTCTTAAAGATCCCGATGCACCGCTTTTCAACCGTGCTCTTATGGGCGCTTATGCTCCGGGCTCCACCTTTAAGCCTTTGACTGCCCTTGCCGCATTGAATGAGGGTGTTATAAACACGGGCACTATCATAAACTGCAAGGGCGTTTATGATGAGTATGCCAGTGATGGTTATGCTCCGGAATGCTGGATTTACGCCAGGGGCGCCACACACGGCCCGTTGAACGTTGTCGAGGCAATACAGAACTCCTGCAACTATTACTTCTATGACGTGGGCGCAGCGATGGGAATTGACAAAATGTCAGCCTTTGCAAAGCGCTTTGGACTGGGCGTTAATACCGGAATCGAGCTTCCGGAAAGCGTGGGAAATATGTCTACTCAGGAGTACAAGGAAGAGGTCGAAAATACTCCGTGGTATATCGGTGACTCTATGCAGGCGGCCATAGGCCAATCCTACAACCTTTTCACCCCGCTTCAGCTTGCAAACTACTGCGCTACCATTGCAAATAACGGCGTCAGATACGAGACTTCAATACTCAAGTCAGTAAGAAGCTATGATTATTCTGAAAGCGTTTATCAGCGTGTGCCCACTGTTGCGGCAAACGTCTTTACCGAGCAGGAGCATTATGATGCGGTTAAGCTTGGCATGTATAAGGTTGCGAGCACCGGTGTCGGCTCTGCTTACGCCACCTTCTACAATTTCCCGGTGAAGGTTGCGGCTAAAACAGGTACCTCGCAGCTAGGCGAAGGCAAAACCAACAACGGTATTTTCATTTGCTATGCACCCTTTGACGATCCTGAAATTGCTGTTGCCGTCGCTGTTGAACACGGTACTTCCGGTTCAACGGTGGCACCTATTGCAAGGGCTGTGCTCGAATATTACTTTGCGTTTAAAAACAGCACAGAGTCTATTGAAACAGAAAATACTTTGCTAAAATAAAGTTACTCGATATTGCACTTTTTAATTTGCTACTGTATAATAGCCATGTGATGTCTATTATTATTTGACTTTATTAGGTTTCCCCAATCGTTTACGCTGAGGGAAAGAGCAAAATATTACTAATTAAAGAAATTGATATTTGTCAGTTTGACATACGTAGAAAGGATGAAGGCCATGAATATAGCGCTTCTGGCACATGATAACAAAAAAGAGCTTATGGTGCAGTTTTGCATCGCATACTGCGGTGTATTATCCGAGCACTCAATTTGTGCCACAGCAACGACAGGGCGCTTGGTAGCAGAGGCAACCGGTCTTCCAATTACCCTTTACCTCAGTGCGGCACAGGGTGGAAGTCAGCAGATAAACGCCCGTATATCTTATAACGAGATAGACTTAGTTTTGTTTTTCTGGGATCCCAACTCCACAGATGCAGACAAGGATGTTGTTGCAATCTCCAGAGCATGCGACCAGCACAGCATACCATTTGCATCCAACGTTGCCACTGCGGAGGTTCTTATTCAGGGCCTTAAGCGGGGCGACCTTAGTTGGCGCGATATCGTTAATCCCAAGAACTGATAAGGTTTTTCAATCGTGTAACGCTCTCGCCCTTCACGGGAGAGAGCGTTATTAGTGTTATAATGCCTGAAGACGGCAAGAAAAAATTATCCGAAAGGAATAGTCATATATGGAAAAAGTGAAACCACGCACACTGTCAGGATTCATGGAGCTTATGCCGGATAAACAGGCCAAGATGGAGCGCATGATGGAAGCCCTTCGCAGCACATATAGTCTTTATGGCTTCACGGCGCTGGATACCCCGGTGATTGAATCTTCGGAGGTCCTTTTGGCGAAGGCCGGCGGGGAAACAGAGAAGCAGATATATCGTTTTACAAAAGGGGACACTGATCTTTCTCTTCGCTTTGACCTTACTGTCCCCCTTGCCAAATATGTTGCGGCGAATTACGGACAGCTTGCCTTTCCTTTCAGACGCTATCAGATAGGCAAGGTCTATCGTGGTGAGCGGGCACAAAGAGGGCGTTTCCGTGAATTCTATCAGGCGGACATTGACGTTATAGGCGACGGTGCTCTGGACATAATGAATGAAGCGGAAATTCCCGCAATAATTTATCGCACCTTCACCGCATTGGGGCTTTCAAAGTTTAAGATTCGTGTAAATAACCGCAAGGTGCTCAATGGATTTTTTGCCATTTTAGGTCTTTCCGAAAAAGCCACAGAGGTCATGCACACCATCGACAAGTTGGACAAAATCGGTGCTGAAAAGTGCCGTGAGCTTCTTTGTGAAAGCGGCGTAAACACCGCCGTGGCTGATGAGATAATTAGCTTTGTATCCTTTGAAGGTACAAGTGAAGAAAAAATATCTTATTTAGACAAATATAATGGCAAAAACGAGATTTTTGACACCGGTCTTGCCGAGCTTAAAACCGTAACGGAATATCTGCCCCGCTTCGGCGTTCCGGAGGTAAATTTTGAAATTGACCTTACCATCGCCCGTGGACTTGATTACTATACCGGCACGGTATACGAAACCACACTTACTGAGCACCCCGAAATCGGATCTGTGTGCAGCGGTGGCCGCTATGACAACCTTGCGGAATACTATACCGACAAGAAGCTTCCGGGTGCTGGCATTTCCATTGGACTTACCCGCCTTTTCTACGTTTTGGACGAGCAGGGGATGCTGTCGGATGACATTGTAACCTCCCCCTGCGACGTGCTAATTATCCCCATGACCGAGGATCTAAGCAAGGCGGTTGAAACTGCCACCCTTTTCAGAAACCAGGGCATAAGAGCACAGCTTTATTCTGAACAGAAAAAGTTTAAGGCAAAAATGTCCTATGCAGATAAAATTGGCGTGCCATTTGTGGCATTTTTGGGGGATGACGAAATTTCCACAGGGGTTGTAAAGATTAAGGATATGCAAAGTGGCGAGCAGCTTGCTTATGCACCGGAGGAAGCCGCAGGGGTAATCCGCAGTGCAATTGAAAAAAGAAATAATGGCTCAGTCATAAAGGACTAAAAAAGATAAAGGAAGGTTTAAAACCATGTTCCAATCCCGTACACACAATTGCAATGAACTCCGCATTGAGAATGTCGGAGAAAAGGTAAAAATAGTCGGATGGATGGAAAACGTCCGTGAGGTAAGTGCAAATTTGGGTTTTGTCGTTGTCCGTGACTTTTATGGCACCACTCAGGTGGTGGTAGAAACAGAGGACATGATGAAGACCGTGCGTGAGCTTAATAAGGAGTCCACCATTTCCGTTGAGGGGGTGGTGCGTGAGCGTTCCAGCAAAAACCCCAAGCAGCCCACCGGCGACATTGAGGTACTTCCCGACAAGATTGAGATTTTAGGCCGATGCCGCTACAATGAGCTGCCGTTCCAGGTGAACCGCAGCCGTGAGGCAGACGAAGCAACACGACTTAAGTACCGCTATCTTGACCTTAGAAATCCGGAAGTAAAGAACAACATAGTTCTTCGCTGCAACGTAGTTTCCGCCCTTCGACAGGCAATGACCGAACACGGATTTTTGGAGATTACCACACCCATCCTCACGGCTTCAAGTCCCGAGGGGGCCCGTGACTATCTTGTGCCCGCAAGAAATCACCCCGGTAAGTTTTATGCACTGCCCCAGGCACCCCAGCAGTTTAAGCAGCTTTTAATGACCAGCGGTTTTGACCGCTATTTTCAGATAGCCCCCTGCTTCCGCGACGAGGATGCAAGAGCGGACCGTTCCCCCGGCGAGTTTTATCAGCTTGACATGGAAATGGCATTTGCCAATCAGGACGATGTTTTCGCCGTTTTGGAGGACGTTCTTCCTCCGATTTTTGCCAAGTTCGGCAAGTACAATACTGCCTCCGCTGCCCCCTTTAAGCGCATTGGATACATGGAGGCCATGGAGAACTATGGCTCTGATAAGCCCGACCTTAGAATTGACCTTAAAGTGCAGGACGCAAGCGAGCTTCTTTCCGACTGCGGCTTTGGCCCCTTTGAGGGCAACTGCGTAAAGGCAGTTGTTGCCAAGGATTTCAAGGAAACCCGAAAATTTATCGACAAGCTTTGCAATGATGTTGAGGTTCAGTCCGGCAACAAGGCGTTTTGGTTCCGCCTGGACGAAAACGGCGAGCTTGTGGGAGGCATTTCAAAGTTTGTTACCGAGCGCAAGGACGAGGTAATAAAAGTTTTGGGTCTGACCCCCGGCTGCTTCGTGGGTCTTACGGCGGGAAAGAAGCTTGCGGCGCAGAAAACTGCAGGTGTTCTTATTAAAATGCTGGGCGCTGCCGTACCCTCCTACATGGACCGGGAGCGCTATGAATTTTGCTGGATAGTAGACTTCCCCATGTACGAAATTGGTGAGGAGAGCGGCGAACTGGAGTTCTGCCATAACCCCTTCTCCATGCCCAACGGCGGCCTTGAAATTCTTGAAAAAATCGAAAGGGGAGAGGTTGACCCCCTTACCGTTACGGCTTTCCAATACGACCTTGTGTGCAATGGTGTGGAGCTTAGCTCCGGCGCTGTGCGTAATCACGACCCCGAAATTATGATAAAGGCCTTTGAACAGGTTGGCCTTGGTGAGGACGACGTAAAGGCAAAGTTCCCCGCCATGTACAACGCATTTTGCTACGGTGCACCACCTCATGCGGGCATTGCTCCGGGAGTTGACCGTATGGTTATGCTTCTTGCCGGCGAGGACTGTATCCGTGAAATAATTCCCTTCCCTATGAACAAGAACGCCCAGGATTTGATGATGGGAGCCCCCTCTACCGTGGAGCAAAAGCAGCTTGACGAGCTGCACATTGCCCTTGTTCCCGTTGAGTAATAAAAGCCTTAAAGCGGCCATTTGTGGCATTTTCCTATCCGCTTTCGTGAAGCGCATTTTCACAGAAAGATAAAGGAGAAAAACTATGGTATCACGCATCCGATCTATGGGAATACGGGGTATCGGGGGATATGAAGTCTCAGTGGAATGCTTTTTATCCCAGGGACTGCCCAGCTTTGACATTGTGGGACTGCCCGACGCCGCCGTTAAAGAGGCAAGAGACCGAGTTCGGGCTGCCATAAAAAATGCGTCACTCCAATTTCCGGTGTCCCACCTTACGGTTAACCTTGCGCCGGCGGACACGAAAAAGGCCGGAACCACCTATGACCTGCCCATTTTTCTGGCGATTTTGTCTGCCAAGGGAGAGATTAAGCAGCCCGACGAGGATTGCGCCTTTTTCGGCGAATTATCGCTGACAGGGGAGCTTCGGCCGGTGCGGGGTGCCCTTCCCATGGCCTTGGCAGCGGAACGAGCGGGAATAAAGAAGCTTTTTGTGCCCGAAGAAAATGCGCCGGAGGCGGCCTTCGCCGAGGGACTTTCAGTGTACCCCATAAAAACAGTTGTTCAACTTTTGCAACACTTATCCGGAAAGGATATAATAAAAGCTACAAATATCCCTGAAATAGATTCATGGACTGCTTCTGCCGCAAACTTCGCAGAGGTAAAGGGGCAGGAAAATGTAAAGCGTGCGCTGGAGGTGGCGGCGGCAGGGGGACACAACGTGCTTCTTGTTGGTCCGCCGGGAGCGGGAAAATCCATGCTTGCCAAGCGCCTGCCATCAATTTTGCCGGATATGAGCAGGGAAGAAGCCCTGCAAACTACGGAAATCCATTCGGTAATGGGGCTTACTAATCGGGAAAGACCTCTTGTAACTGTGCGGCCATTCCGCTGTCCCCACCACACACTGTCCTCCTCCGCAATGGCGGGCGGGGCACAGCTTCAGCCTGGGGAAATCAGCCTTGCTCACAACGGAGTGCTATTTTTAGACGAACTTCCGGAGTTTCACAAGGACGTGCTGGAGGTTATGCGACAGCCATTGGAGGATGGACAGGTTACCGTGTCCCGCACGGCTGGAAGCGTTACATATCCGGCAAGCTTTATGCTGGTGTGTGCCATGAATCCTTGTAAATGCGGCTGGTACGGGCATCCGTCAGGACGCTGCCGCTGCACGGAGAGTGCAGTGCGGAAGTATCAAAGCAAAATTTCCGGCCCTCTGCTGGACAGAATAGACATTATGGTAGAGGTACCCGCTCTGGAATTTGACGAGCTGCGGGCAAGAAAGCCTGCGGAAAGCAGCGCCGACATTAAAAAGCGTGTGGATGCAGCACGGGAAATCCAAAGGCAGCGCTTTGCAGACTGCGGGATTGGAAGCAACGCTCATATGGAGCAAAAGCAGCTTCGTGAGCATTGCGAGCTTTCGCCCGACTGCGAGGAGCTTATGAAAATGGCCTTTGAAAAAATGGGGCTTACGGCGAGAAGCTATGACCGCATTTTGCGTGTTGCCAGAACGATTGCCGACTTGGACGGTTCCAAAACCGTCGCCACCCAGCATTTGGCGGAGGCAATTCAGTATCGAACCTATGACTTCCGTGGGTCGGAAAACATCGGATAAAGGAAAAGAAATATGAATGAGAATATCACAACAAGAGATTTTATCTTGTTAAAACAGGGTGAACTTATCCTTAAAGGACAGAACCGCAGATTTTTTGAGGATAAACTGGTTGCCAATGCCCGCCGCAGATTGAAGCCCTTCGGGGATTTCAAGGTGTGGTCGGCTCAGTCCATCGTGTATGTGGAGCCTAAAAATGACGGCTGCGACATGGACGGTGCACTGGAGGCAATGTGTATGGTGTTCGGCGCCGTAAGCGTTACCCGTGCAAAGGCCTGCCCCAAGGATAAGGACGCCATGTTTGAAACCGCAAAAAAGTACCTTGCCGAGGATATGGAGAGTGCAAAAAGCTTTAAGGTTGAGGCAAAGCGAAGCGATAAGCGCTTCCCGATGACCAGCATACAGCTTTCACAATATGTGGGTGGGCTGCTTGCAGAGGAGTTTCCAGACACTGCTGTGGACGTGCATAATCCGGAGCTGACCGTACATTTGGAGGTGCGGGAAAATGCCGCTTATGTGCATGGCGTTCCCCTGCCAGGCGCTGGCGGTATGCCTGTGGGCTGCAACGGAAACGCCGTTACCCTTCTGTCCGGCGGAATTGACAGCCCGGTGTCCAGCTATATGATTGCCAAGCGGGGTATCCATCTTGTGCCGGTACATTTTTTTTCCTTCCCATATACCTCAGAGCAGGCTAAAGAAAAGGTCTTGGAGCTTGCAAATATCCTAAAGGGATACTGCGGTAGACTGACTGTAGAGATTGTTCCCTTCACGCATATTCAAGAGGAGATTCGGGAAAAATGCCCCGAGGAATATTTTACTCTTATCATGCGCCGCTTTATGATGCGTATTTCCCAGGCCATTGCGGATATGAACGGCTGCAAAGCTCTTGTTACCGGTGAAAATCTTGGACAGGTGGCAAGTCAGACTATGGAGGCGCTTCGGGTTACGGAGGAATGCGTCAGCCTTCCGGTGCTGCGTCCCCTTATTGGTATGGACAAGGAGGACATTGTTCGCATAGCACGAAAAATCGGCACCTTTGAAACCTCCATTCTTCCATATGAGGACTGCTGCACCGTGTTCACACCAAGGCATCCCCGCACCAAGCCCAAGCTTGAAAATGTGCTGGAGGCAGAGAGTGCGTTGGATGTTGAGGCTCTTGTAGCGGAAGCCATGGTGGGTATAGAAAGAGTAAAATTCGACAATTAGGATAATTAAATATATAAAATTATCTATAATGATATTTTATAAGAAATAGCGGGCTGTCAGAAAGTGCTTTAGGCTTGGGGCAGCGGCAACTATGATGAAAGGATGCGACCGGATGAAAAAGCCAGAAAGTGCGGAGATTATTTCCGTGGGGACGGAGCTTTTGCTTGGCAACGTTGCTAACACAGACGCAAGAGACATATCCGTTTATCTGTCGGAGCTGGGGATAAATGTTTTTTACCATACGGTGGTGGGAGATAACCCTGAAAGACTGACCAAAGCGGTGGAAATAGCACGGGGGCGTGCGGACCTTATTATTACCACAGGCGGTCTTGGCCCCACCTGTGACGACCTCACAAAGCAGGTGCTTGCCTCTGCCTTTGGGCTAAAGATGGTGTATCATCAGGATATTGCCGATGAAATGCTGCGGTATTTCAAGGAAATCCTCGGTGTGGAGCATATTACGGAAAATAATTTTCAGCAAGCGAGCCTTCCGGAAGGCTGCACCGTTTTTCACAACGAGTGGGGTACGGCCCCGGGCTGCGCATTTGAAGCCAAGGACTGCCTTGTAATTATGCTGCCCGGCCCCCCAAGGGAGTGCAACGCCATGTTCCGGGGCTGTGCCATGCCGTTTTTAAGAAGGCTTTCCGACGAGGTTATTTTCTCCCACAGCCTGCACCTTGTGGGCAGAGGGGAAAGCGACGTTGAAAATGAGCTTCGGGAGCTTATGAACGAGCTCCAAAATCCCACCCTTGCGCCTTATGCAAAGGAAGGCGAGGTCATGCTTCGCATTACTGCCAAGGCCAGAACTCAGGAGGAAGCAGAAAAAATGACCCTGCCGGTAATAGAAAAGGTTAGGGAGCTAATGGGCGAATTCATCTATGGTATGGACGTTCAAAGCCTTGAGCAGGTTGTTTTTGAACTGCTTAAGGAAAAAAATCTCAGCCTTGCCACGGCGGAAAGCTGCACCGGCGGCATAATTTCCAAACGTATTACCGATTTGCGTGGTTCTTCCGCTGTTTTCAAGGGCGGTGCAGTGACCTATGCAACGGAGAGTAAAAGCGCTGTTTTAGGTGTTGACCCAAAGCTTATTGAGGAACATGGGGTGATAAGTGCAGAAGTTGCGGCGGAGATGGCAAAAAATGCAAGACGCATTTTTGAAGCTGACCTTGCAGTGGCCACCACCGGCCTTGCAGGACCCGAGACTGACGGCATAAACGGCGTTGGAACGGTGTACATTGCTCTTGCCACCGAGGAAAAGGTTTTTGTGCGTCAGATTCAGGCGGGCTTCGGTCGCTCAAGAGTGCGAACCTTTTCTGCAAACTGTGCTTTGGATATGATAAGAAGATATCTTACGAATCTTC
>CAZJYY010000006.1:0-52867 GCA_964550315.1 uncultured Oscillospiraceae bacterium
TAAAGCACAACGTGTTAAACGCAAAGAACCACGAAAAGGAAGCGGAAATTATCGCTCAGGCGGGCAAGCTTGGGGCAGTGACAATTGCGACCAACATGGCAGGCCGTGGAACGGATATTATGCTGGGCGGCAACGCCGAGTATATGGCGAAAAACGACCTTAAAAAGCATGGACTTTCCGACGAGGTTATTGCGGATGCCACGGGTTTTGCAGAAACCGAGGACGAAATTATCATGGGCGCAAGGCAGATGTTCTCAGAGCGCCTTGCACATCACAAGGCGGAGATAGCGGGCGAAGCAGAAAAGGTTCGTGCCGCCGGAGGACTTTTCATCATCGGCACGGAGCGTCACGACTCCCGCCGTATTGACAACCAGCTTCGCGGACGAAGCGGCCGTCAGGGCGACCCCGGAGAAAGCCGTTTCTATCTTGCCATGACAGACGATATCATGCGCCTTTTCGGTTCCGAGCGGGTCATGGGCATGATGAACCGTCTTGGGGTTGACGAGGACATGCCCCTCGACCATAAGATGCTCTCAAGCGCCATTGAAAATGCACAGAAAACCGTTGAAAGCCGCAACTTCCAAAGCAGAAAATCCGTGCTGGAGTATGACGACGTTGTCAACGTTCAAAGAAACATTATCTACGAACAGCGCAGAAAGGTTTTGGACGGCGAGGACTTAGGCGAGAATATTCGCTCCATGTTCAACGAATATATCAGCAAAGAAGTTACAAGCGAAACCTCGGGTCACGGTTACTTTGATGATATGGAGCAGCTTGAGGAAACTCTTAAGCCCTTTGAGGCACTGTTTTTGCGCCGTGGCGAAATTGCGCCCTCTCGCATGGAGCTTGAAAATCTCAGCGCAAAGAAGCTCACCGAGCAGCTTCAGGATAAGGCAGAGGAATTCTATTCTGCAAGAGAGCAGGAATTCGGACTTATGCCCGATGGAAAGCCCCTTATTCGTGAACTGGAGCGGGTTATTATGCTTCGTGTCGTGGATGAGTACTGGATGGAGCATATTGATGCCATGCACGAGCTTAGGCGGGGCATCGGTCTTAGAGGCTATGGCAACGAAAAGCCCATTGACGCTTATAAGCAGGAGAGCTTCGACATGTTCGAGGCTATGATAAACGGCATCCGCACCGAGGTTGTGCGCCGCATGTTCACTGTGCAGATAAAGAAGGAACAGCCCATTGAGCGCAAAAGCGTTGCAAAGGGTGCAACGGGCAGCGTGGGCGGCGATTCCACAGCGGCGAAAAAACAGCCCATGAAGGCGTCAAAGAAACCGGGGCGCAACGACCCCTGTCCCTGCGGAAAGCTTCGTCCAAACGGTCTTCCCATGAAATATAAGGACTGCTGCGGCAGAGACGAATAGAAGATATAGGGGCGCTGCCCCATATTCTGGATTGTTCGGTGAACAATCGGCATCTGCAAAATTATTAAGGAGTTACTATGGAGTTTTCAAAGCCTTTTTCTGAATTGAGCTACAAGGAGCTCATGTATATGACAGCCCCAACAATACCCTACACCCATTGCTTCACCACCCGCTGGGGCGGAGTAAGTACGGGGCATCTTGAAAGTCTGAATATGGGTGAAAATCGGGGGGACGACGAGGAAAACGTAAGAGAAAACTACCGCCGTGTTCTGGAGGCGCTGGAGCTTCCGGAGCAGGAGCTGTGCTTCACAAAGCAGGTGCACGGAAACACGGTGAGAATCGTGTCGGACGCTGACAGGCGGGAGCTTTTTACACCTATTGAGTATGAAGCTGACGGTCTTGTTACCAATGTACGAGGACTTCCCCTCATCTGCTTTACGGCGGACTGCGTGCCGGTTCTTCTTTGCGATCCGGAGGCTGGCGTTGTGGGCGCAATACACTGCGGCTGGCGCAGCACAGTGGCGGATATCCTGGGGCAGGCCATGAAAAAAATGATAGAGCTTGGCGCCATTCCCTCCTGCGTGTGCGCAGCAATCGGCCCTGCCATAGATATGTGCTGCTACGAAACAGGGCCGGAGGTGCCGGAAGCCATAGAAAAGCTTTTGGGCAGTGACGCCGAAGGCTGCTTTTTCCCGCTTGCGGACACGGGTAAGTTTATGGTAGACTTAAAAGAGTCAAACAGAAAAAGACTTATCCAGCTTGGAGTTGAGCCCGAAAATATTTCAGTGAGCGACGAGTGCACCTCCTGCAACAGCGACCGCTACTGGTCCTTTAGACAGGCCGGCAGCGAAAGAGGATCTCAAGCCGCAATCATTGTGGTGGACTGATGCCTTCCCGGTGAAAGGAAACGCCTATGGCAAAGAACATATATAAAAAAATAGTCCCGGCACTGCTTTGCGCAGCCCTTCTTGCCGGCAGCCTTGCCGGCTGCAGCGGACAGGACGAGGAGCAAAAGCTGCCCGAGGTTACAAGCAGCGGCGCTGAGCGTCCGGGCGTATATGCGGTGGACGATAAATTTACCCTGAATAGCGACAGAGAAGTGAGCTTTAACCCCTTTACCACCAACAACGCCGCAAACATCCTTTGCACCCAGGTGATGTACGACTGCCTTTTTGATGTTGGGCCGGACTTTGCCTTTACCGGCGATTTGGTGAAGGAGTGGAAGTCTGACGATGGAAAAAGCTGGTATTTCTATGTTGACACAAGTGTTAAATTCTGGGACGGAACCACACTTACGGCTGCGGATGCGTCCTATTCCATCCAGCGAGCCATGAGAAGTCCCCAGTTTCAGTCAAGACTCAGCGGGATAATCGGCGTGTCGGCGGTGGACGAGAGCCTGTTCGTTATAAACCTTTATCAGGCGGACATGCTTTTTCCCACCATGCTGGATATACCGGTTATAAAATCCGGCAGCGTGGGGGAGTTTGTGCCCATGGGCACAGGGCCATACACCATAAATGAGGAATGCACAATGCTTACTGCGTTCCCCGACTATAGATATGCAGACTCAATTCCCATAGACAAGATATATTTAAAGGAATACAAGCAGACTGACGAGATAATAACCGCCTTTGAGAACTCTGAAATCGATATGGTCACCAATGACCCCACAGGTTCATACAATCTGGGCTACGGCAGTGCCAATGAAATAAGAAGCTATCCTACAAGCAACATGCACTATATCGGCTTTAACAGCAAGGGCAGAATCTTTTCAAGCGCCCCGGCAAGAAGGGCAATGACATATATTATAGACAGAGAGCGCATTGTTTCGGATGTTTTGAACGGCGCAGGCTCTGCGGCGGCTTTGCCAATGAACCCGGCAAGCCAATACTATAATGAGGCTTATTCGGACGTTCTTTCCTATTCTGTAGCAAAGAGCGAGGAGGCTTTGGATGCCGCAAACATTCAGGACTATGACAACGACGGCTTTAGAGAAGTCATGTTTACGGGTATTCCCATAGAATCCGATCTTAATTTCATTGTCGCCGCCGACAGCGCCATGAAGGTCAGCGCTGCAAGGATGATTGCGGCAAACATGGAGGCGCTGGGAATAAAGGTGCATCTAAAGGAGCTTGCCTGGAATGACTATGTAAACGCATTGACCTCGGGTGATTTCGACATGTACTATGCCGAAACCAAGCTTACGGGAAGCTTTTCCATAAGACCGCTGGTGCTTAAAAACGGTATACTCAACTATGGCGGCTTTGCCGATGCGGTTTTAGAGGAGTATGTTGAGGCATACATGGCAGCTCCTGATGACACAAGGCAAAGGGCGGCGGATATGATGTTCAAAACACTTACGGACATTGCCCCCATAGTGCCCATTTGCTTTGAAAAGCAGCAGGTTATAACCCACAGGGGCATAATATCCGGCATGCAGCCGTCTCAATACAATGTATTTAGAAATTTCAATCAATGGAGAATAAGCTTTGATTGATTTGAGGAGGAGCCTTTTATATGACAGACAGAGAATTGCTCACTTTAGCAAAGGGAGCGTCGGTTAACGCCTATGCACCCTATTCCCGCTTTGCCGTGGGTGCGGCTCTGGAATGTGAAAGCGGACTCATTTACACCGGCTGCAACGTTGAAAATATGGCGCTGGGCAGCACAGTTTGTGCTGAAAGGGTGGCTTTGTACAAGGCCATAAGCGAGGGGGAGCGCAGGTTTTGCCGCCTTGCTATTTACGGGCCTGGAAAGGACTACTGCATGCCCTGTGGTGCGTGCCGTCAGGTGCTTAGCGAGTTTTCACCGGAAATGGAGATACTTTGTGCCAAAGAGACTGGGGGATACGTCAGCTACAGGCTGTCTGAGCTTTTGCCCCATACCTTTAGCTTCGGAGAATTTTAATATGATACCTATTGATCTTGAGCAGCTCCGCATTTTTGTGGCTGTGGCGGAGCGGGGCGGGTTTACAAGGGCGGCAGAAAGCCTTTATATCAGTCATTCAACAACCAGCAGGGCGGTTTCCGCCCTTGAGGAGCATTTGGGGGTTAGACTCCTGGAGCGCACAAGCCGCAGCCAATGCCTTACGGAGGCAGGGATGCTTTTGCTTGAAAAGGGACGTGAGCTTCTTGGAGATGCGCTGGAGCTGGCGGAGAGGGTGTCCTCGCTGAAGAAAGTTTAGCTTACCAATATACAAAGAGGTAAAGAGATGAGAAAAAGGTTTACAAGGGCGGTGCTTGGCATTTTGGCTGCGGTTATGCTTTTGCAGCTTCCGGGTGCGGCAATAGCGGCAAATACTTTTCCGGACGTAAAGCAGGGAGATTGGTTTTACGAGGTTGTCACAAACCTTGCAAACCACGGCATAATACAAGGCAAGGACGACGGAAAGTTTCACCCCGATGACAACCTTAAAAGGGGAGAGTTCATAAAAATGGTTGCCATGGTGGCGGAGATTTGGTCTGACAAGGCTCCCACCGGCAAGCATTGGGCGGAAAGCGATTGGAATGCGCTGAACGATGCGGGCATTCTTGATATTTCCACGGGCTACAACAGCCAGGGCGTGCTTTTTGAATGCACGATGAAATCGCTGGACACCAATATTTCCCGCTATGAAATGGCGTACATAATAAACGGTGTTCTATATTCTGCGTTTTACGAAAAGCAGATGGAGCTTAAGGATTCCGGGGACAGCTTTGCAAACTATATTGCCGATTACGGTAGCATGGATAAGGCCTACCAGGGCCCCGTGGAGCAGGTTTTCAGTAAGGGAATTATAAATGGCTACGGCGATGGTTCCTTTAATGGTGGAGATGCGCTTACAAGGGCGGAGGCTGCGGCGGTTATCGTTCGTTTAGCATGGTCAAGCGAACGCAAGGCAGCAAGCTTTGCCAAGGAAAAGGAAATTCCCGTTCCTGCCCCCGGCTCGGCATCCTTTGCAATGCAGTACCGCAGTATGAGCAATGCCCAAAGAAGGCAAATGCTCTTCGGAAATCCCAACAAGACTTATTTCACAAGCGCAAGTGACGCCCAGGGCTACATGGTAAGCATAGAAATTCCAATCTGGAAAATAAATTCATCCGGAGTTAAATACAGCTCAAAGGCGTGGATAACTGTTCACAAGCTGGTGGAAAACGAGGTCAAGGCAATTTTCAATGAGATATACAACGACCCGGAGCGATTCCCCATTAACTCCATCGGCGGCGCACGGTATTCCGACACCATGCGCCATAGCTGGGGCTGCGCAATCGACATAAATCCCAATGAGAACTACTATATAAACTACCGCACAGGTCAAACCGTTGGCAGCTTCTGCTATAAAAACGGCACAAGCCCCTACTGCATAACCCCGGGCAGCAGCGTTGTGCGCGCCTTTGCGCGACAGGGCTGGGGCTGGGGCGGCCAGGGCTGGAGCACAGCGGCGGACTATATGCACTTCTCAATCCTTGCTTCCGGCGGCTGATGCGATGGAATTTTAAGGCTTAAAAGGCATAAAAATCCAGTGCAAAAAACTAAAATCAGCAATAAAAGGGACGGTCAGCGCCGTCCCTTTTAAAATTTTACGATATTTACAAAAATGATGCAAAAAAATGTATCAAAAAGATCAAAAAGGTATTGACAGCGGGGATTGCGTCTGATATCCTATCAAAGTGCGATTGGGAAAGTTGCGCCCAAAATCGTACAAATATGCGTTGAAGCGGGAGATTGCGCCGAAAGGCG
This sequence comes from uncultured Oscillospiraceae bacterium, assembly GCA_964550315.1. Lineage (GTDB taxonomy): Bacteria > Bacillota > Clostridia > Oscillospirales > Oscillospiraceae > UBA2658. Next base: position 6,093 of record CAZJYY010000006.1, read on the forward strand.
GTAACTTTCGTGGAGTATGTCCGTGTCGGGCGGCGCCCCGGCAGCAATCGGGCGGTTGAGTATGTGTCCGCTACATGCGTATATCGCATGGACGGGAACTAAACCGGAATAAGCTTCCGGTTTGTTTTTCGGACGTGATCTGATACGCACGGCCAAGTGTACGGAAAAAACAGCTCGCCGAACGCAATGAGACGACGGAGACCAATGCCGTCGAAAAATCAAATGTATTCGGAGGAAAAAATTATGGCAGCAACCACAGGCAAGAAAATGATTCGCATCAGACTTAAGGCTTATGACCATCAGCTCATCGACAAGGCAGCAGAGACCATCGTGGAGACCGCAAAGCGCACGGAAGCCAAGGTTTCCGGCCCTATTCCTCTCCCCACCAAGACCGAAATCGTCACCATTCTCCGTGCTGTTCACAAGTATAAGGACAGCCGCGAGCAGTTTGAGCGCCGCACTCACAAGCGTCTTATCGACATTGTGAATCCCACTCAAAAGACGGTTGAAGCTCTTATGAGTCTTGAGCTCCCCGCAGGTGTGGAAATCGAGATGAAACTGTAATTGTTTTGCTCGTTTTTTGCCCCCGGCCATCATCTCGACGGTTAGCAGTATACCGATACAGCGTCGCCGTCTCGATTTCGGCAGGAAACAAAAATCGTCACAAACGATATAGTAGGATTTTAAGTCTAGCACAAAGTCCTGAGCAGCAAGAAGTTTTGCTTTTTACTGTTAAAAACAAACTTCGGCGAATCTCTCCACAGTATGTGGAAAACCCAAAACGACACAATATTATATGTGTCAAAAAATCAGTGGATAACCCAATCGCTCGTAACTTGCGTGAACGGGCGGGGTCAAGTCAGCAGCCTCTGTCATTTATGTTAAGCGAGCTGACCAATAACCTATAAGGAGGAAATATCATGAAAAAAGCTATCATCGGCAAAAAGGTCGGCATGACGCAGATCTTCGATGAAGCGGGCAAGGTCGTTCCGGTAACCGTTATTGAAGCGGGTCCCTGCGTCGTTGTCCAGAAGAAAAACGCCGAAAAGGAAGGCTACACTTCCGTTCAGCTCGGCTATGAGGACACTCTTGAGCGCAAGCTCACCCAGCCTGAAAAGGGTCACCTTGAAAAGGCGGGCGTTCCTCTTAAGAAGCATCTCAAGGAGTTCCGCCTTGAGGACTGCGCAGCTCTCAACATCGGCGACCTCGTCATGGCTGACGTTTTCGCAGAGGGCGACAAGGTAGACGTTACCGGTATTTCAAAAGGTAAGGGCTACGCCGGCGTTATTAAGCGCCACAATGCAGGCAGAGGCAGAGAGACCCACGGCGGCGGCCCCGTTCATCGTCACGCCGGTTCCATGGGCGCTTGCTCCAGCCCCTCCCGTATCTTCAAGGGCAAGATCGGCGCTGGTCACATGGGCGCAGAGCAGGTCACTGTCCAGAATCTTGACATAGTCAAGGTTGACTCAGAGCTCAACATGATCGTTGTCCGCGGCGCCATTCCCGGCCCCAAGGGCGGAATCGTGTACCTGAAGAACACCGTTAAAAATGTTAAGGCCAAGGGCGCAGCGGCCGGCATCAGCAGCAATCCCCAGAAGGCTTCCGCTCGCGTTAACCCGCAGAAGGCCTCTGCAAGAAACAGATAAGGAAAGGAGAGAACTTAAATGCCTAAAGCAACAGTATTTAACATGGCCGGCGAAAAGGTCGGCGAGGTCGAGCTCTCCGAATCCATCTTCGGAATCGAACCCAATGCGTCTGTTATGCACGATGCAGTTAAGAACCATCTTGCAAACTGCCGTCAGGGAACACAGAGTGCTCTCACCAAGGGCGAAGTCGCGGTTACCAACAAGAAGCCCTGGAGACAGAAGGGAACAGGCCGTGCCCGTGCAGGTCACGCAGGTTCTCCCGTTTGGTACCACGGCGGCGTAGCATTTGCTCCCAAGCCCCGTGATTACAGCTACACCCTTAATAAGAAGGTCAAGAGACTTGCTCTTAAGTCTGCTTTGTCCTCTAAGGCTGCTGAGAACGAAATAATCGTTATCGACGATCTGAAGGTAGATGAGATCAAGACTAAGACCTTTAAGACCTTCCTTGAGAAGATCGAGGTCAACGGCAAGGCACTGGTCATCACCAACGGCAAAGACGAAAACGTCTACAAGAGCGCCCGCAACATCCCCGGCGTCTCCACCACCGTTGCGACAATCCTGTCCACCTACGATGTTCTTAACGCAGGCAAGCTTGTTATTGACAAGTCTGCCCTCCAGAAAATCGAGGAGGTGTACGCATGATGAGAACAGCATACGATATCATCATTCGCCCCGTTATCAGCGAGCAGTCCATGGAAGACCTTGACATTAAAAAATATGTCTTTGAAGTCGCCAAGGACGCAAACAAGATCGAAATCAAAAAAGCTATCGAAGAAATCTTCGATGTTACGGTTATCAGAGTCAACACTTGCATTGTTCCCGGCAAGGAAAAGCGCGTGGGTGCACAGCCCAAGGGCATGACCTCCGAATGGAAAAAGGCAATTGTTAAGCTCAGCCGGAACTCGAAGAGCATCGAAATCTTCGAGGGCATGGTGTAAGGGAGGTAATGAGAAATGTCCATTAAAACTTATAAGCCTACTACACCGTCCAGAAGACATATGACTGTCTCCGGCTTTGATGGCGTTGACAAGCATGCCAAGCCTGAAAAGTCCCTTGTAGAGGTTATTAGAAAAAATGCCGGCCGTAACAGCTATGGCCGCATCACCGTTCGTCATCAGGGCGGCGGCAACAGACAGAAGTATCGTGTAATCGACTTCAAGCGCAACAAGCTTGACATGGCAGCAACCGTGCTTCGTCTTGAGTATGACCCCAACCGCAGCGCATTCATCGCTCTTCTTCAGTATGAGGACGGCGAAAAGCGTTATATCCTGGCTCCCGTTGGCCTTAAGGCAGGCGACAGTGTTGTTGCCGGCGCCAAGGCTGATATTAAGCCCGGTAATGCACTTCCCCTTGCTAATATCCCGGTTGGTACCGTTATCCACAACATTGAGCTCTATCCCGGAAGAGGCGCACAGCTTGTTCGCTCCGCTGGTGTTCAGGCTCAGTTGATGGCTAAGGAAGGCGAGCTGGTTACTGTCAGACTGCCCTCCGGCGAGTACCGCAAGGTTCGTATGAACTGCATGGCTACCATCGGTCAGGTCGGCAATGTCGACCACGCCAATATCCACATTGGTAAGGCTGGTCGTAAGCGTCACATGGGTTGGCGTCCCACCGTTCGCGGCAGCGTCATGAACCCCTGCGATCACCCCCACGGCGGCGGCGAGGGCAAGGCTCCTATCGGACGCTCCGGTCCTGTTACTCCTTGGGGTAAGCCTGCACTGGGTTACAAGACCCGCAAGACTAAGAACGCAAGCGATAAGTTCATAGTCAAGCGCCGCAATGCGAAGTAAGGAGGGAAAACTTAAATGAGCAGAAGTGTTAAGAAAGGCCCGTTCGCAGCTCCCGAGCTGCTTAAGCGTGTCGATGAATTGAATAAGAACGGCGAGAAGAAGGTTCTTAAAACCTGGAGCCGCGCTTCCACTATTTTCCCGACTTTCGTAGGTCACACAATTGCTGTCCACGATGGACGCCGTCACGTTCCCGTGTACGTTACGGAAGACATGGTCGGACACAAGCTGGGTGAGTTTGCACCCACCCGTACCTACCGTGGCCACGCCGGTTCCAAGACCGGTAAGGGCAGATAAGGAGGAGAAAAATGGAAGCAAGAGCAGAACACAAGTTTGCACGCATATCTCCCCGTAAGGTCAAAATCGTCTGCGACATGATTCGTGGCAAGGACGTTGCGACCGCAGAGGCACTTATGAAGGCGACCCCCAAGGCAGCTTCCGAGTTGCTTATAAAGGTCCTTAAGAGTGCGGCAGCAAACGCAGAAAACAATTTCAACATGGATCCCGATAAGCTCTATGTTAAGGAAACTTACGCAAACCCCGGTCCCATCCTTAAGAGGGGTATGCCCAGAGCTCAGGGCCGCATGTATCGCATCAACAAGAGAACCAGCCACATTACCGTCGTAGTGGCTGAGAAAGAATAGGGAGGAGGCAGAATATATGGGACAGAAAGTTAATCCTCACGGCCTGCGTGTCGGCGTTATTAAAGACTGGGATTCCCGTTGGTACGCAAGAAACGACAAGGTCGGCGACCTTATAGTCGAGGACTACAACATCCGCAAGTATCTCAAGGAGACCCTGTATTCCGCAGGTATCCCGAAGATTGAAATCGAGCGTGACAACGCAAAGGTTCGTATTTTCCTGCACTGCGCACGTCCCGGCGTCGTTATCGGCAAGGGCGGCACAGAAATCGAGCGTATCCGTCTCTCCGTTGAGAAGATGATAGGCAAGCCTGTCGCCCTCTCCATCGTTGAGGTTCGCAATCCTGATATCAATGCTCAGCTCGTTGCTGAAAGCATTGCTCAGCAGCTTGAAAAGCGCATCGGCTTCCGCCGTGCAATGAAGAACGCCATGGGTCGTGCAATGCGCTCCGGCGTTAAGGGCATCAAGGTTATGTGCGCCGGCCGTCTTGGCGGTGCAGAAATCGCCCGCAGCGAATGCTATCACGAGGGAACCATTCCTCTTCAGACCATTCGTGCTGACATTGAGTACGGTTTTGCTGAAGCAGCAACCACATACGGCCGTATCGGCGTAAAGGTTTGGATTTATAAGGGCGAAGTTCTTTCCCAGACCCTGCGCAGCACCCCCCGCACCATGGATATGAACCGCAGAGATGACCGCAAGCGCAACGACAGACGCGACAACCGCGACAATCGTGGCGGTGACCGTGGCGGCTACAACCGTGACAATCGCGGTGGCCAGGGCGGCTATAACCGTGACAACCGTGGCGGTCAGGGCGGCTACAATCGTGGCGGCCAAACCGGCGGCAATCGTCCCGCACAGGGCGGCTACAACCGTGGCGGCCAGTTCGGCGGCAATCGTCCCGCACCCGCAGCTCCCGCTGCAGCTACCCCCAAGGAAGGAGGCAACGACTAATGCTTCTGCCTAAAAGAGTTAAGTACCGCAGAGTTCATCGCGGTCGCATGAAGGGCAAGGCTACAAGAGGTAATTTCGTCGCATATGGCGATTTCGGTCTTGTTGCAACAGAGCCCTGCTGGATCACCTCCAACCAGATCGAGGCAGCTCGTATTGCCATGACCCGCTACACTAAGCGTGGCGGTAAGGTCTGGATAAAGATCTTCCCTGATAAGCCCGTTACCGAGAAGCCTGCCGAAACCCGAATGGGTTCCGGAAAGGGCAGCCCCGAGTACTGGGTAGCAGTTGTGAAGCCCGGTCGTGTCATGTTTGAGATTGCCGGTGTTTCCGAAGAAATAGCCCGCGAGGCTATGCGTCTTGCAAGCCACAAGCTTCCCTGCAAGACCAAAATCATAGCTCGTGAGAAAGATACCGAGACAGGTGGTGAATAAAGATGAAGGCAAATGAAATTCGCGGAATGTCCGCCACCGAGCTTGAAAACAAGCTGATGCAGTTGAAGAAGGATCTCTTCAACCTCCGTATGCAGCACGCCACTAACCATCTTGACAATCCCACAAAGATCGCAGCGACCCGTCGTGACATTGCCCGAGTCAAGACAGTTATTCGCCAGAAACAGCTCGAGCAGTGAGGAGGTAAGTGAGAATGAATGAAACCAGAACAACTTCCCGCAAGGTCCGCATTGGTAAGGTAGTTTCCGACAAGATGGACAAGACCATCGTTGTAACCGTTGAGGACCGTGTCGCACACCCGCTGTACAAGAAAATTATTAAGCAAACCTATCGTCTGAAGGCTCACGACGAGAACAACGAGTGCGGCATTGGCGATACCGTTAAAGTAATGGAGACCCGCCCTCTGTCCAAGGACAAGAGATGGCGTCTTGTAGAAATTATTGAAAAGGCGAAGTAAGGAGGCTGCATCATGATACAAGAAGAAACTTATCTGAAGGTAGCCGACAATACCGGCGCCAAAGAAATCAAGTGCATCCGCGTGCTTGGCGGAAGCAGACGTAAGTACGGAAATATCGGCGACGTTATCGTAGCGTCAGTCCGCAAGACCCAGCCCGGCAGCACCGTTAAAAAGGGCGAAGTCGTAAGAGCCGTTATCGTTCGCAGCGCAAAGGGCGTCCGTCGTGCAGACGGCACCTATGTCCGCTTTGACGAGAACGCTGCCGTTCTTATCAAGGAAGATAAGAACCCCCGCGGTACCCGTATTTTCGGACCCGTTGCCCGTGAGCTCCGTGATAAGGATTACATGAAAATCCTGTCACTTGCTCCCGAAGTAATATAGGAGGGCAAGCGAATGAACATCAAAAAGAATGACGAAGTCATAGTCCTTTCCGGCAAGGATAAGGGCAAAAAGGGCAAGGTTCTTTCCGCAGATCCTAAGGGCGGTAAGGTCATTGTCGAGGGCGTTAATGTTGCTAAGTGCCACATTAAGGCACGCAAGCCCGGCGAAGAGAGCGGTATCATCAAAAAGGAAACCCCCATCTACGCCTGCAAGGTAATGCGCGTCTGCCCCAAGTGCGGAAAGCCCACCCGTGAGGCTCACAAGATCCTCAAGGACGGCGATAAGGCATGTGTCTGCAAGAAGTGCGGCGAAACAATCTAAGAGAAGGAGGACTTTATAAATGCCAAGACTTAAAGACAAATATCTTGAGGAAGTCGCTCCCGCTCTTATGAAAAAGTTCGAGTACAAGAGCACAATGCAGATTCCCAAGATTGATAAAATCGTTATCAGCGTCGGCGCAGGCGACTGCAAAGACAACCAGAAGGCATTGGATGCCGTTATTAAGGATGTTACCGCTATTGCCGGTCAAAAGGCAGTTGCGACCATCGCTCGCAAGTCTGTTGCTAACTTCAAGCTCCGTGAGGGCATGAAGATTGGCGTGAAGGTTACCCTTCGCCAGGACAGAATGTGGGAGTTCCTTGACAGACTTGTCAATGTAGCTCTTCCCCGCGTGCGTGACTTCCGTGGTATCAATCCCGACGCCTTTGACGGACGCGGCAACTACAGCCTCGGCCTCAAGGAGCAGATCATCTTCCCCGAAATCGATTATGATAAGATCGAAAAGCTGCGTGGCATGAACATCGCAATCTGCACCACAGCTAAGACCGACGAAGAAGCAAGAGAGCTGCTCACACTTATGGGCGCCCCCTTTGCAAGAGCTTAGGAGGATAAACCATGGCTAAAACATCAATGAAGATTAAGCAGGCTCGTCCCGCTAAGTTCTCCTCCAGGGAGTACAACCGCTGCAAAATCTGCGGCCGCCCCCACGCATATCTGCGTGATTACGGCGTCTGCCGTATCTGCTTCCGTGAGTTGGCTTATAAGGGCCAGATCCCCGGCGTGCGCAAGGCTTCTTGGTAATCTTTTTTCCTTATACTTCATCTCGGCGACTTGCTGTATTTTAATACAACGGCGTTGTCTCGATATCGTCTAAGAAAAAAATCTTGACCAAGTTGGGCATCAAGTGCCTAAGGAAAATTTCCTGCGCTTTGCAAGATTAGTGGCATATTGCCTCACTAAAAATTAAAGCTTAACTGCTTTACTGCCTTTGGCAGAAACGGTGCGGGCGCATAAAATGCGCCCGACACCGTGAAATGTTCGTTTTGTTGTGCCAAAAGCACTTCAAATAAATTTAAAATAGGATGGCGAAAGGCCGTGGGCAATCATGTATTGACTCGGAACCTCGCCGCCTAAACAGCGAAAACCGCTGTAACTCTAATTAAGGAGGAAAAACTCAATGCAGATCACTGACCCCATTGCGGATATGCTTACAAGAATTCGTAACGCAGGAACCGCAAAGCACGAGACTGTAGACGTCCCCGCTTCCAACATGAAGAAGGCCATTGCGCAGATTCTTCTTGACGAAGGCTACATCAAGAGCTTCCAGCTTATTGATGATGGCACCCAGGGCGTCATCCGCATTACCCTTAAGTACCTGCCCGGCAAGGAAAAGGCTATTTCTGGCCTTCGCCGTGTATCCAAGCCCGGCCTCCGCGTTTACGCCGGCGCAGAAGAGCTTCCCTATGTCCTTAAGGGACTGGGCATAGCTATCATTTCCACCTCCAAGGGCATCATGACTGACAAGGTAGCTCGCAAGGCTCATGTCGGCGGTGAAGTCCTGGCGTTTATTTGGTAAGGGGGAGTATAAGAAATGTCAAGAATTGGTAGAACTCCCATTGCCATTCCCGCAGGAGTGGAAGTAAAAGTATCAGAAAACAATCACGTTACCGTAACGGGACCTAAGGGAACTCTTGAAAAGACCTTTGCACCTCAGATGAAAATCGAGGTTGAGGGCGCAGTCGCTAACGTTTCCCGTGCTGATGACAGCAAGGAAAGCCGCAGCCTGCATGGACTTTCAAGAACCCTGCTCAACAACATGGTTCTCGGCGTATCTGAGGGCTTCAAGAAAGAACTCAGCGTTCAGGGCGTTGGCTTCAGAGTTGCCAAGGATGGCAACAAGCTGGTTATGAACATCGGCTACAGCCACACTGTTAATGTTGAAGATACCGCTGATGTTACCACCGAGACACCCAATGCCAACACCATCATTGTGCATGGTATTGACAAGCAGAAGGTCGGCCAGTTTGCGGCTGACGTGCGTAAGAAGAGACCGCCTGAGCCTTATAAGGGCAAGGGTATCCGCTATGCCAACGAAGTGGTTCGCCACAAAGAAGGCAAGACCGGCGCTAAGTAAGAGGAGGTGTGCCTAAATGATTAAAAGACCCGATACAAGAGGCGCGCGTATCAAGCGCCATCAAAGAGTGCGCGGAAAGATCTCCGGCACGCCCGAAACTCCCAGACTCGATGTCTTTAGAAGCAATGCCCACATCTATGCCCAGATTATTGACGACGTAAACGGCGTCACTCTGTGCGCCGCTGCCTCCAACGAAAAGGATTTCGAAGGACTTGGCAGCAACTGCGAAGCAGCCAGCAAGGTTGGCAAGCTTCTTGCAGAGCGTGCAAAGCTGAAGGGCATTGAAGCTGTCGTATTCGACAGAGGCGGCTATATTTATCATGGCCGTGTCAAGGCGTTAGCCGAAGGTGCCCGCGAGGGCGGCCTTGACTTTTAGTCGGGAGGAGGAAACAACATGGCTTATAATGATAACAGAAATCCGAGACGCAATGATCGCAACGACGAGCCTCAGTCTGAGTTCGTAGAAAAAGTCGTTTCCCTCAACCGCGTTTCCAAGACCGTCAAGGGCGGCCGTATCATGAAGTTCTCCGCACTCATCGTTGTCGGTGACGGCAAGGGCCGCGTAGGCTTTGGCCTCGGCAAGGCCGGCGAAGTTTCCGAAGCAATTCGCAAGGGCATTGAGGATGCAAAGAAGAACATTCAGACCGTTACTCTTGAAAACGGAACAATTCCCCACGAGGTCGTTGGTGAGTTTGGCGCAGGCAAGGTTCTGCTCAAGCCCGCCGGCCCCGGTACCGGTGTTATTGCCGGCGGCGCAGTTCGTGCCGTTGTTGAAGCAGCCGGTATCAAAAACATCCGTACAAAGTGCCTCCGCAGTAACAACCCCCACAACGTCGTTGCAGCCACTATGGTTGGTTTGCGCAGCCTCCGCAATGCAGAGCAGATCGGCGTAGTTAGAGGTAAAACTGCGAAAGAAATCGTAGAATAGGAGGGGATAGCAATGGCAAATCTTAAGATCGAGCTGATAAAGAGCTTGAACGGCAGAATGGACAAGCATATAGCCACTGCCAACTCTCTTGGACTGCACAAAATCGGAAACACCACAGTGCAGCCCGACAACCCCCAGACCAGAGGCAAGATAGCCCAGATCGGCTACCTTATCAAGGTCACGGAAGAATAAGGAGGTACAGGCATGAAACTTAATGAACTGTCTCCGGTTCCCGGCTCTACCCACAGCAAGTTCCGCAAGGGCAGAGGCAATGGTTCCGGTAACGGCAAGACTGCCGGTCGCGGCCAGAAGGGCCAAAAGTCCCGCAGCGGCGGCGGCGTCAGAGTCGGTTTCGAAGGCGGCCAGATGCCTTTGGCACGCCGTATCCCGAAGCGCGGCTTCAATAACATTTTTGCCCAGCCTCTTACTGCTGTGAACGTTAGTGTTCTCAACCGTTTTGAGGACGGCGAAACCATTACGGCTGAAAAACTGCTTGAGACAGGTGTCCTTTCCAAGTGCGAATTTGGCCTTAAGATTCTCGGTAACGGCGAAATTACCAAGAAGCTGACTGTCCAGGCAAACGCTTTTTCCGAGACTGCGAAAGAAAAGATCGAGGCCGCAGGCGGAAAGGCGGAGGTGGTATAAGTGCTCGAAACAATCCGTAACGCATGGAAAATAGATGAGCTGCGCAAGAAAATACTCTTTACGCTTTTCATCATTTTACTGTACCGTCTCGGAAACGCAATTCCTGTTCCCTATATCAACATCAATGCGTTGACCGAGTATTTTAAACAACTTGAAAACACCGTATTCGGACTGTTTAATGTAATGTCCGGAGGTGCATTTTCCAATGCGACGATTTTTGCACTTTCCATCCAGCCTTATATTAACGCATCCATCATCATGCAGCTTCTGACCATTGCCATCCCTGCCCTTGAGCGTATGCAAAAGGAAGGCGGCGAGGAAGGCAGAAAGAAGATTGCCAGCATCACTCGTTATGCAACGGTTGGCATCGGCCTTCTTCAGGGCTTCGGCTTCTATATGCTGATGAAGAACTACGGACTTCTTACTTCCGGTACCGGTATTTGGGAAGCTATCGTTATCGTTCTTACTTTCACTGCAGGCTCCGCACTAATCATGTGGCTGGGTGAGCAGATTACCGAATTCGGCATCGGAAACGGTATTTCCATCATCCTGTTTGCCAGCATTGTTTCCCGTTTCCCCGCAAACATCGTTACCATGGGCTCCAACGTTGCGGCTGGAAGCCTGCCTTGGTACGGACTTATCCTTATGCTCTTGGGCGCCTTGGCAATCATCGTTTTGATTGTTGTTGTGACCAATGCAGAGCGCAGGATTCCGGTCCAGTATTCAAAGCGCGTGGTTGGACGCAAGATGTACGGCGGCCAGAGCACACACCTTCCCATGAAGGTCAATATGTCCGGCGTTCTGCCCATCATCTTTGCCCAGTCCATCGCATCGCTGCCCGCCACCATCTGCATGTTCTTCGGCGTTACCAAGGAAAGCCAGAACTTCGGCGGCGCACTGCTCAGGGTATTTGATACAACATCTGTTCTCTATATTATCGTCTACTTCGCTCTTATCATCTTCTTCGCTTACTTCTACTCCACCATTCAGTTCAACCCGGTGGAAATTGCAAATAACCTGAAGAAGAATGGCGGCTTTATCCCCGGTTTCCGTCCGGGCAAGCCTACCAGTGAATACATTCAGAAGTCTTTGAACAAAATTACTTTGTTCGGCGCAATTTATCTCAGCATCATTGCAGTAACACCCATCATTATTGCTGCCTGCAGCAAAACGGCGGCAGAAAGCGGTATTTCCTTGGGCGGCACCTCCATCATAATCGTTGTTGGTGTAGCACTTGAAACTGTTAAGGCAATGGAAGCTCAGATGATCATGCGTAACTACAAGGGATTTCTTGAATAAGATAACGGAGGGATTTTCATGAAGCTGATTCTCTTAGGCGCACCAGGTGCAGGAAAAGGCACTCAAGCCGAGATATTAAGCAAAAGATGCAATATCCCGACAATATCAACAGGTAATATTCTCCGTGCGGCCATGAAGAACGGCACTCCTGTCGGACTCAAGGCCAAGGAATATGTAGACAACGGCAAGCTCGTTCCCGACGATGTCATTATTGGCATCGTCAGGGAGCGCCTGGCCGAGGATGACTGCAAAAACGGCTATATCCTTGACGGTATGCCCAGAACAATCCCCCAGGCTCAGGCACTTGAGGACGCTGGCATTAACATCGACGCTGCCTTGTCCATTGAAATTGCCGACGAGACTATCGTGGAGCGTATGAGCGGAAGGCGTGTCTGCCGAGACTGCGGAGCCACCTACCACGTCGTTAACATCCCTCCTAAAAAAGAGGGTGTTTGCGATAAATGCGGCGGGGAGCTTATAACGCGCAAGGACGACGCACCCGAAACTGTCATGGAAAGGCTTGCGGTCTACCACAGGGAAACAGAGCCGCTTCTCGGCTTTTATGCCGAGAGAGGAAAACTAAAATCTGTTTACAACCAACCCACAGTCGATGAAACTACTATGAAAATCGTCGAGGCACTGGGTATATGAGCATGATCATTGTAAAAACTCCAAAAGAGATAGAGCTGATGCGTGCGGCCGGAAAGATAACCGCCGAGGCACGCAGCATCGGGCGTCAAATGACACGACCGGGAGTTTCCACTAAGGATATCGATAGGGAAGTCGAAAAGTTCATCAGAAAATCAGGTGCAAAGCCCTCCTTCCTCGGCTACGGGGGATTCCCGGGCAGTGCATGTATTTCGGTGAATGAAGAGGTTATCCACGGTATTCCGGGTCCAAGGATAGTCAAAGAGGGCGACATAGTCAGTATAGACGTTGGCGCAGGCATCGGCGGCTTTCACGGGGACTGCTGCGGAACGTTTCCGGCGGGTCAAATCTCAGAGGAGGCAAAAAAGCTTATCGAGGTCACGAGACAAAGCTTTTTCGAGGGCATCAAGTACGCCAAGGTAGGCTACCGTATCTCAGATATCGGTCACGCTATACAGGAATACGTTGAAGGCTTTGGTTACAGTGTTGTTCGTGAATATGTCGGACACGGCATTGGACGAATTGTGCATGAAGCGCCGGAGATACCCAACTACGGTAATCCGGGGCACGGGCCGAGGCTTGTTAAGGGCATGACCCTCGCCATTGAACCCATGGTAATTATGGGCGACAAGGAGATATATGTTCTTGACAACGAGTGGACGGTGGTTACCAAAGACGGAAGTCTTGCCGCTCACTATGAAAACACAATCTGCATTACAGACGGTGAGCCTGAAATACTTACGATGGCGGACGATCTGTGATGGATAACGTAAGACCGACGGATATCGTCATCTCCCTTGCCGGACACGATCGGGGCAAGCTGTTCATGGTTGTTCATACCGAGGGCGGCTTTGCGTACCTGGCTGACGGAAGGACGAGAAGCTTATCCGATCCAAAGAAAAAAAGCGTCAAACATTTGAGAATATTCAAATCGCAACCCCCGGAGCTTGCCGACGCTTTTAACCGCGGCAATGCGACTGACAGTGTAATTCGTAAGGAACTCGCTATTTTTCGCTGCGAGATCGGTATTACCGAGGAGGGAAGTCAATCTTGTCAAAAGACGATGTAATCGAATTTGAGGGCACAGTAGTTGAAGCTTTGCCCAACACGATGTTCCAGGTGGATATCGGAAACGGTCACACTATACTGGCCCATATTTCCGGCAAGCTGCGCATGAATTTCATACGCATACTTCCCGGTGACAAGGTCACAGTGCAAATGTCACCCTATGACCTGACCCGTGGAAGAATAACCTGGAGAAGCAAATAATGGAGGTTTAAAATTATGAAAGTAAGACCGTCCGTAAAGCCCATGTGCGAAAAATGCAAAGTCATTAAGCGCAAGGGAAAGGTAATGGTTATCTGTGAAAACCCCAAGCATAAGCAGAGACAAGGCTAAGCAGGTTGCCTTTTATAATTAACCTGTTACGCGAAAGCGTATTTCTCAAAGCACAAAACATTGCAGCCCAAAGCGCTGCATAATGCGAAAGGAATGATTAAAAAGTATGGCACGAATTGCCGGAATCGACCTGCCCAAGGATAAGAGAATCGAAATCGGTCTCACTTATATCTACGGCATTGGCAGAACCACAGCAAGCAAGATTCTTGCGGAAACCGGCGTCAACCCCGATGTCAGAGTTAAAGATCTGAGCGAGGAAGACGAAGCAAAGCTGCGTGAGTGCATCGACCACTACACCGTGGAAGGTGACCTTCGCAGACAGACAGCTCTCGATGTTAAGCGTCTCATTGAAATCGGAAGCTATCGCGGAATGCGCCACAGAAAGGGACTTCCTGTCCGTGGCCAGAGAAGCAAGACCAACGCTCGTACCCGTAAGGGCCCGAAGCGTACCATTGCAGGAAAGAAAAAGTAAGGGAGGGATATGTAAATGGCAGCACCTAAGAAAAAGGTTCGCACTCGTAGAAGAGAGCGTAAGAACATTGAGAAGGGCCAAGTGCATATCAGCTCTTCCTTTAATAACACCATGGTAACGATGACCGATACAAACGGCAACGCTATTTCATGGGCATCCGCAGGCGGCCTCGGCTTCAGAGGCAGCAAAAAGTCCACTCCCTTTGCTGCACAGACAGCAGCAGAGACTGCCGCAAAGGCAGCTATGGAGCATGGACTTAAGACCGTTGAGGTCTATGTTAAAGGACCTGGTTCAGGCCGTGAAGCAGCTATCCGCGCACTCCAGACCGCTGGTCTTGAAGTAACGATGATCAAGGACGTGACCCCCATCCCCCACAACGGATGCCGCCCGCCCAAGAGACGTCGCGTCTAATTTAGGAAGGAGAAACAGATTATGGCAAAGAATATGCAACCCATTGTCAAGCGTTGCAAGCAGCTTGACATTTCTCCTGCCGTCATGGGCTACACCTATAAGACCAAGAGCGAGACCATCCGTAACCCCAAGGGTCAGATGCGCAGGAAGCAAAGTGAATATGCTACTCAGTTGAATGAGAAGCAGAAGGTTAAGTTTATTTACGGTATCCTTGAAAAGCAGTTCCATATGTACTATGAGAAGGCTTCCAAGGCTCCCGGAATTACCGGTGAGGTTCTGCTCACCACAATTGAGCGCCGTCTTGATAACGTAGTGTTCCGTCTCGGGTTTGCAATGACCCGCCGCGAGGCTCGTCAGGCTGTTAACCACGGACACTTCACCGTAAACGGCAAGCGCGTGGACATTCCGTCCTATCTTGTATCCGTCGGCGATGTCATCGAGGTTTGCGAAAAGAGCCGCAGCTCCGTGATGTTCAAGAGACTTACAGGCGAGGACGCTCCTGTCTTTACTATTCCCCAGTGGCTTGACAAGGAAAAGAATGCTCTGAAGGGTACAGTTACCAAGCTGCCCGTCAGAGAGGACATCGACTTCCCTGTGGAGGAACATCTTATCGTCGAGCTGTACTCCAAGTAATGCTGAGGCCCTCAAATTGGTAAGCTGATCAATCGAGGCGCCTTGCGCCAACTCAGAAGGAGGGTATTAACACATGATCGAAATAGAAAAGCCGCGCATTGAATGTATCGAAACACCCGAGAACGATTTCTACGGAAAGTTTATTGTAGAGCCTTTGGAGCGCGGTTACGGTACCACACTTGGTAACTCTCTCAGAAGAGTACTCCTATCCTCTCTTCCCGGTACGGCAGTTACATCTGTAAAGATTGCCGGAGTGCAGCATGAATTTTCAACAATTCCCGGTGTTAAGGAGGACGTCACAGAGATAGTTCTTAACATCAAGGGTGTTATTGCAAAGCTCCACAGCGAAGGACCCAAGACCGTCTATATCGAAGCTTCCGGCGAGGGCGAAGTCACCGCCGGAGATATCAGGCCAGATGCCGAAGTAGAGATACTCAATCCTGAGCACCATATTGCGTCCCTTGGACCGGATGGCAACCTCAGCATGGAATTGATTATTGAACACGGCCGCGGCTATGTTGTTGCAGAGAAAAATAAGAGCGCACAGCAGATTATAGGAACGATTCCTGTCGACTCCATCTATTCCCCGGTATTAAAGGTCAACTATGCCGTTGAAAACACCCGCGTGGGCAACAAAACGGACTATGACAAGCTTACCGTCGAGGTATGGACAGACAAGACCATCACTCCCCGTGACGCTGTTTCCCTAGGCGCAAAGATACTCTGTGACCACTTCACGCTGTTCACAGACCTGTCCGAGACTATCGGAAGTGAATCCACCGTCAAGGAAAAGGTTGAAACCCAGCGCGACAAGGTTCTGGAGATGACCATTGAAGAGCTTGATTTGTCTGTTCGCAGTTTCAATTGCTTGAAGCGTGCCAACATCAACACAGTTGAGGATCTCATTGGAAAGACTCAGGACGAGATGATTAAGGTTCGCAACCTTGGTCGCAAGTCTCTTGAAGAGGTCGAGCATAAGCTGGCCATGATGGGACTTTCATTGGCAAGCAACGACAACAATTAGCCGATACGCCGAAAGGCGTGATTAAAGACAAGAAGGCAAACGCCTTTAACCGTATACTCTAACAAGGAGGAAAACCGAATGCCCACACAGAGGAAGCTCGGCAAGCCTACCGAAGCGCGTATGGCCATGCTCAGACAGCAGGTCACTGACCTGCTTGAAAACGGCCGCATGGAGACAACTGTCACCCGCGCCAAGGAAATCGGCCCTTTGACCGAGAAGATGATAACCCTCGGAAAGAACAACACACTTGCAAATTACCGCAGTGCGCTGTCCTTCATCACCAAAGAGGACGTTGCGAAGAAGCTGTTCGACGAGATCGCTCCCAAGTATGCAGAGCGTAACGGCGGCTACACCCGCATCTACCGCATCGGACCCCGTCGCGGCGACGCTGCCGAGATGGCGATTATCGAGCTGGTGTAATTAAACTTTACTTGAAACGCCCACCGTTCCCGCCGGAACGATGGGCGTTTCAGCTTATCAAAAAAGCTTTGTAAGCCAAAGAATTATTCCGTATATGATGGAGGCGGACACGCCATAAACAATTACTGGACCGGATATAATGAACATTTTCGCTCCGGTGCCGGTAACGTAGCCCTCGGTTTTGAATTCAAGAGCCGGAGAGACAACGGCGTTGGCAAAGCCCGTTATGGGCACCAGCGTGCCGGCACCGCCAAATTTAGCGAGGTTATCGTATACCCCCAAGCCTGTAAGGAGAGCCCCCAAAAATACCATGGTAATACTCGTGCACGAGGAACCAAGCTCTGCTGAAACCCCAAAGTATTTGTAAAGTTCAATGAAAAGCTGACCTACACAGCAAATCAATCCGCCCATAAGAAAGGCCCGAAGGGTGTCCCGCAGAGTTTTTGAATTAGGTGACTTTTTTTTCACATACTCGGCGTATTCTTGTTTTGTCATAGTGAACCAGCGCAATAAAAAAACCTCCCTTTGAGCTTATTATTCTCAAAGGAAGGCTGATTATGATAATTTTAAAATTTTAATCGTCGATACGAAGGGATTCAATTCCGCTGCGCTCAAATTCCGACATATAACCATCCATCCGGCGGGTAAGCTCCCGCAGATCATCGGGATCAATTCCTGCTTCAACCATGTCACGGCGGGAAAGCTCCTCAGCCAAAATATCGAAAAACACAGCGTCCTCATAATCTGCGATGGCATCGTGTATGCCGCCGTCCTCATAGGCTCTGGAGGGAAAAACGTGTCCCAGATACAGCTGCATAAGCTCGGGCATTCCGGCTTGAGCCGCCAGAGCAAAAAATTTTTCTTGGAGAAGATCGTATTCCTCGAAGCGGTCAGCTCCTCTTACAGAGTTTAGGATCCAGTTTCCAATGTAGACAAGATCCAGCAGGTGGCGGAATTCCTTCTTTGTTAGCTCAATGTTCATAACGGCCTCCTTTCGGGTCAACCGGGAAAACTTCTTTGACCGTTTTATGCCCCTGTGGTATTATATCAAATGAGGAGCCGGAATTCCACTAAAATAATGAGGATTTATCTTTTGCTTATGCTTGCAATATAATCGAATAGGCAGTATTATATTATGGCATTATTGCACGGTGCAGACAGGATTGACCCTTTGGGTCTTGTCTTTAGGAGTATTTTCATGGATCAAAGAGCAATTGGTGTTTTCGATTCCGGCTTGGGTGGGCTTACAGCAGCCAAGGAGCTTTCCGCACTTATGCCGGGGGAGCGAATAATATATTTGGGCGATTCGGCCAACATGCCATATGGAGAAAAAACTCCCAAGCGCATTGTTGAGCTGTCCCTGAAGGACTTAGAATTCCTTCAAAAAAAAGATGTCAAAGCAGTGTTTGTAGCTTGCGGAACGGCAACCTCCAACGCTCTTGAAGCTCTCAGACGTGAGAGTGCGGTTCCTGTTTTCGGTGTGGTGGACGCATCCATTGATGAGGCTGTGGCAGCAACGAAGAACGGGAAAATCGGCCTTTTGGCCACAAAGGCGACGGTTGCCGCCGGAACGTATCAGAAAAAAATCTTGGAAAAAGCGGGCGCTGTTTCAGTTACAGTACAGGCCTGTCCCAAGTTTGCCACCATGGTGGAGGACGGTGTTTTTGACAGGGACGATCCCCGTGTTCGCCATGCAGCGGATGAGTATCTGCCGCCGCTGAAGGCAGCGGGAGTGGACACCGTGATATTGGGCTGTACTCACTATCCGCTTTTAAAGGACATAATAACCGAGTATATGGGCACTGGAGTCACGCTTATCAGTGCAGGTGCTGCGGCGGCGAGAAGTCTTTCGTGCTATTTAAAGAAAAATGATATGTGTGCCCAGGATAGCAGCGGTGGTACAATTTATTACACAACAGGCGACCCGGGGCATTTTGCAAAGACGGCCCAGCGGATGCTTATGAAGGACATTTCCAAAGAGCTTACCGGCATAAGGCATCTTTAGTCGCAGGAGGTATAGTTATGAAGATGAAAAATGTTATAATTTCCATAAAGGGAACCCAAAACGGGGAGGGCGGCGAAAACGACGCAATAGAGCTGGTTACCGATGGCCTTTTCAGGCACGAGAACGGCAAAAGCAGCTTTTCCTATATGGAAAGCGAGATAACCGGTATGGATGGAACAAAGACCTCCTTCAATATCGGAGACGAAGGATATATCACCATGAGCCGTGAAGGCTCCGTCAGCAGCCACATGGTTTTTGAGGAGGGCAAGAAGCATAATTTTATTTATGATACACCCTTTGGCTCAACTATGATGGGCGTTAATACCCGCAAGGTGGTTGCCAATTTTAATGAGCATGGCGGGAATTTGGAAATAGATTATTTGGTGGACTATCAGCAGGCCGTTGTGGGACACAACAGGTTTAAGATAAAAGTACGAGAGCAGAAGGAAGATGTGTAATGGCTAATCTTATTGAAGAAGCAAAAAACTCCATTGATGAGCTCCTGCAGGGAGCGTATAAAAGAGCTGTGGAAGCGTCCGAGCTGGAGGACAATGGTTTTCCCCAGGGTAAGATTGAAATCCCAAAGGACACCGCCAATGGCGATTACGCGGCAAATCATGCCATGGCCGGGGCAAAGCTTTTGAAAATGCCTCCCCGCAAGATTGCGGAAATTTTCAAGAAATACATTCAGCTTGAGGGCAGCTTTTTTGAAAGCGTGGAAATTGCCGGAGCAGGCTTTATGAACTTTAGGCTGTCGCCAGTATGGTACAGCAGGGTTTTGGATGCCGTAAGCGCAGAGGGCGGAGCCTACGGACGCAGCGACGAGGGCAGGGGAGAGAAGGTTATGGTGGAGTTTGTGTCCGCCAATCCCACCGGCCCCATGACCATTGGAAATGCTCGTGGCGGCGTTCTTGGTGACGCACTGGCTTCTGTTCTTGACAGGGCGGGATACAATGTGTGCCGTGAATTCTATGTTAACGATGCCGGCAACCAGGTGGACCTTTTCGGAAAATCCATCGAGGCCCGCTATCTCCAGCTCATAAAGGGCGAGGAGGCGGTAGAGTTCCTTGAAAACGGCTACCACGGGGATGATATTAGGGAGCTGGCAAAAAAGATTTACGAGCGTGACGGGGAAAAGTGGCTTAACGTGGACAGCGAGGAGCGCTGCGCCGCTTTTGTTGCCTTCGGACTTCCCCACAACATTGAGCTTATGAAAAAGCATCTGGAACGATATCGCATAAGCTTTGATAACTGGTTTTTGGAGAGCTCACTTCACGACAGCGGCTATGTTGCCGCCACGGTGAAGCTTCTTGAGGATGCAGGCTGCACCTATGAAAAGGATGGGGCACTTTGGCTTAAAAACACAGATTTCGGCGCCGATAAGGACGAGGTTCTGCGCCGTGCCAACGGTTTTTATACCTACTACGCTGTGGATATCGCCTATCACCGAAACAAGTTCATTGAGCGTGGCTTTGACCGTGTTATTGACGTTTGGGGTGCTGACCACCATGGTCACGCCATCCGCTTTGCAGCGTCCATGACAGCACCCTGCCTTGGACTTAAGGATAAGAAGCTGGACTTCCTCATTATGCAGATGGTTCGCCTTGTTCGTGGTGACGAGATAGTGAAGGTTTCAAAGCGCACCGGAAAGGCGCTTACCCTTAACGACCTTATGGACGAAATCGGGGTTGACGCCTGCCGCTTCTTCTTCAATGCAAAGCCGGACACCCATTTGGAGTTCGACCTTGATTTGGCAATCCGCCAGGACAGCGAAAACCCGGTTTATTATGTGCAGTACGCCCATGCCAGAATTTGCACCCTTATTGCCGCTCTTTCTGATGAGGGACATGCAGTTGCACAGGGCATGGCGGACGCAAGTCTTTTAGGTACGGAGCAGGAGCGTGAGCTTATAAAGCAGCTTGCATCCTATACCGATGAAATTCGCCTTGCGGCAAGGGACTATGATCCATCCCGCATTAACCGCTATGTAACGGAGCTTGCGGCACGCTTCCATCGGTTTTACAATAACTGCCGCATAAAGGATGCCGAGCCTGAGCTTATGGTCGCACGACTTAAGCTTTGCGACTGCACCCGTGCAGTAATTGCCAATGCCCTTGGCATTGTTGGCGTAACCGCCCCGGAAAAAATGTAATTTATCTACACAAAAAGGCCGCTGCAAACGCTCAAAAGGTTTGCGGCGACTTTTTTGTATACTGTTTATTAGTACTCAGCTTTGATTAACCCCAAAAAATGCGTACGCACAGAACCGAGGCCATAAAGCCAACAAGGTCTGCAATAAGCGCAGCAGGCACGGCGTGGCGACTGCGGCGAATCCCCGCAGCGCCGAAATACACGGCGATGACATAGAAGGTGGTTTCCGTGCTGCCCAGCATCACTGCGGCGCAGCGTCCGGCAAAGGAATCCGCTCCGGAGGTTTTTATTATTTCGCTGCCGATAGCCAATGCCCCACTGCCACTGAAGGGCCGTGTAAGCATTAGAGGAAGGGTTTCCACTGGCATCCCGATAAAGGATAGGGCAGGGGCCAAAAGCTCGCTTAGAGCGTCTAAAACGCCGCTGGCCCGAAGCATGTATACACAGGGCAGCATGGTGACAAGTGCGGGTACAATGCCTATAACGGTTTTAAGCCCGTCTCGTGCACCGGCTGTCATGCCCGAAAAAACGTCGGTACCCCGTACAATGGCAAAGGTGGTTACGAAAAGCAGGATCATGGGTATGGCAAGCTCACCAATGATTTTCATGGTCGGGAAAACCTTTCCATAAATTTTGCGGCGAGAAGGCCTGCCGTAACCGACAACAGAGAGGACAGCCAAACCGCAGGAAGTATGTCAAAGGGGGACTCTGCGCCCAGTGAGGCTCTTATGGAGGCCACGGTGGCGGGAATAAGCTGAATGGAGGCTGTGTTCATGATAACCAGTCGGCAAAGCTCGTTGGAGGCCGAGTCGGAGCCGGAAAGCCGCTTCAGCCCCATTGCCGCTCGTATCCCTGCAGGGGTGGCGGCGTTTCCAAGGCCCAGAAGGTTTGCGCTTACGTTCAAAGAAAGGTCGTCCATCACGTCACGACTTCGGGCGGCGCTGGGGAAGATTCGGCCCAAAAGCGGGCGAAGCAGGCGGGAAAGCTTGTCGCTTAAACCGCAGCGCTTCATAAGCTCCATTACCGCTGACCATAGGCATATAAGCCCGCAAAGTGCGATACAAAGGTTAACAGCCTCCTTTGCTCCTTCCAGGGCGGCGTTTGACAAAGCGGTAAGATTGCCGCTTAAAAAGCCGTATACAACGGAAACCACCAGCATAATGACAATTATAATATTAAGCGCCAAATAAACACATCCCTACAAAAAAGTAAAAAACTTGAAATTTTTTAGTGCATTATCAATAAAGTTGTCTAAAAAATAGTTGACAGATATATACAGAATGTTATAATAAGTAAAAAGTAAGGTTTCTGCTGCATTATAAGTTGTCCGCATCTTGCAAAAAAGGGACTAATATCCCTTTGGCGGAGCACTATATGCCGTGGAAGCGCAGAAAAAATGAACATAGAAAAGTGCAAGCTTTTTGAATAGTTAGGGGGCGTTTTATGAAATCCACAGGAATTGTTAGAAAAGTAGACGAGCTGGGCCGCATTGTTTTGCCGATTGAGCTTCGCCGAACGCTGGACATTGCGGAGAAAGATTCTTTGGAAATATATGTGGACGATGATTCCATTATTCTCAGAAAGTACCAGCCTGCCTGCGTTTTCTGCGAAAATGCTCGGGACGTGGTAAGCTATAAGGGAAAAAATGTCTGCAAGTCCTGCATAAAGGCTTTGGAAGATAGCCTGCGCTGAGCTTTGCGCAGAAAAGCAGCCGCCTGTTCAAATGAACAGGCGGCTGCTTTTTTTTATTTGATTATTCCTCCGACTCAGCGGGAGCCTCAGGCTCAGTGTCCGCAGAGTCCTCTGCGGGCAGCGGCAAGGCGTTTATATTGCATATGAGCCCGAAGGAGCAAGTAAGCACAAAAAGGGACAAAGCCAGCATTATAAGGCGGTCACCAATGGGATATGATTCTGTAAGAGTGAAAAGCCCCAAAAATGCACCAAAAAGCGAGAAAAACAGGGTGGGCATGTGCTTTCCGGTGACAAAGGCGAAGCCCGAGATGAAGTACATTGCAAGAAGCAGTGCGGAAACTGCAAGAAGGCGGGGCGCAAAGTTCCACAAAACGGGGTCGGAAGCGTTGTATTTATATGTGGCGATAAGCCAAAAGCAAATAAATATCGTAATCATGGAGCAGCAGACACGACCCCGCTTTTTAGCACCGAAGCCAGAGGCACCCTTAATAAAGCTTAGCATGAAGGGAGCACAGATAATGGCTAAAATTCCGGTGATTAGCTGGAACACGTTTTTATTGAAAAGGGACAGCACCACAGAGATTGCCCCGCCAAGCCCCATAAGAATGCAGGCTCCAACAGCGAACAAGGGCAAAAGACGCCCCCCGATAAGAAGAGAAGTCGGGTAGGTTTCCGGAGCGGACATGTTCTTCAGCGGACGAAGCAATACATACAGCAGGATTCCGTAGCCGACAATATAGGCAAGAACCACATAGCTGATGGGCGAGTGGGGAATGGAAAGACCAGTTTCAGCCTCAAAGCCGGACATGGTTTGAAGCCAACGCAAAAAAGTACCGAATATTCCTGCGAAGAGTGCAAGGGAACATAATTTAATTGAAGTGTTTCGCATAATAACATCCCAGTCGAATATATTTTTTACCAGAGGAACTCAAACTCCTTTAATTTTATACTTATTTTACGGTATCGTCAACAGAAATTCAAAGATACGGAGGACATGCGTTATGAAAAGAGTCATCTGGGTTTCAATTTTGCTTGGGATAGCGGGTATACTTCTACCGGCTTTCTTGGGAAGCAGAGCTGTGGAGTCAAACCCCTTCCAAACCCAGCAACCGGAGGAGGTGAGTCCGTCACCGAGCCCGTCATATGTTCAAATGAAGGCTAAAATATCCGATGAAGATACTGTAGTTTCAGTGATGTCGGGAGAAGACATAAAAGAAATTGCAATGGCGGAGCATCTGCCACTTGTGTTGGCGGCGGAAATGCCGGCTTCATTTGAAAAGGAGGCCCTGCGCGCCCAGGCGGTCGCCGCAAGAACCTATATTTTATATTGCACAAAGCACGAAAATCCTAAACACACCGATGCAGATGTCTGCTGCGATTCAAGCTGCTGCCTTGCCTGTCTCGAGGAAAATGAGCTGCGGGCCTCCTGGGGTGCTGCATATGAAGAGAATATGGAGGCAATCCGCTCGGCGGTGGAAGACACCGACGGTCAGGTGCTGTATTACGAGGACGAGCCTATACTGGCGTCCTTCCACTCATCGTCGGCGGGGATGACAGAGGCGGGAAGCGAGCTCTGGGGTGACGTGCCGTATCTTGTGTGCGTCAGCAGTCCCGAAACGGAAAAGGATGTGCCGGATTTCGTCACCACAGTGGAAGTTTCCGCCGAGAACATGAAGGAGACGATTTTGCTGATAAAGCCGGAGGCAACGTTTTCAGGCAGTGGAGAAACATGGATAGGGGAGCGGGTACCGGATGAAAGCGGAAGGGTGAAGACCATCAGCATTGGTGGGCAGACGCTTACCGGCTCGGAAATGAGAAAGCTTTTCTCCCTGCGGAGCACGGCGTTTACTCTTGAATATACAAACGGCATGTTTATTTTTACCGTGACCGGATATGGCCACGGGCTGGGCTTAAGCCAGTATGGTGCAAATGTCATGGCGAAAAACGGCTTTGACTATCTTGAAATACTTGCCCATTACTACCCCAATACAATCATAGAATAAAGCTATGCGTCAAGGTTAAAAGGACAAAATATCGGAAGATAAGTTGCATGAGCATAAAAAACTCCCCGCCACATTTGACGGGGAGTTGACAATATAGATAAGTTTTATTCTAAAATATCTCTATAGGATATTTATCCCACGAAGAAATAGGTGTTGGTGCATTTGGCAACGAGCTTGTCCTCGTCATCATAGATGCAGACATCCACCACGGCGAGCTTTTGCCCCACCTTCACAGGGAGAGCTTTCACTATTAAAAACTGCCCATCTGCAGGACGAAGAAAACTTATGTTACCGCTTTGAGTAACGCAGTTGCGGCCGTTTTTTCCGGCAACAAAGCCGCCAACATAATCGGCAGCGGCAAAAAGAAGGCCGCCATGAACCTTTCCGTTGGGATTCATGCTGTTTTGGCTAAGCATAACCTGTCCTTCGGCATAATCGTCCCGAAGGACGGTGAGTTTAATATTGTTGTATGAGTTAAAGCAATCCACATTGCTCATATATTCAACAACCTCCGGGTATTCGCGAGTAGTTTCAGACATTTGCGGCCTCCAAAAAAAGAACTTAAGTAAAAAACAAAATACACCTGCCCAAACGGGCAGGCGTATTTTAACATAGTATAGGGAAAATTTAAAGAGCATTTTAGCTTGTTATGCCTTTTTTAGGATTATTTTGCCGTCGTCAAGCACAGCTTCTGCTTTGTCACCGGCTTTAAAGGTGCCGTCAAGAAGTTTTTCCGCTGCGGTATCTTCAATAACGCTTTGTATCTTACGACGAAGGGGTCTTGCGCCGTAAATTGGGTCAAAGCCCTGCTCGGCAAGCTTATCCAAAGCGTCCTCGCTGATGCTCAGAGCTATGCCGATACCCTCAAGCCGTTTTTTAACAACAACAAGCATGTTTGCAGCAATTTTGCGAATGTCCTCGCGGGTGAGCTGGCTAAACACAATAATATCATCAATGCGGTTCAAAAATTCCGGGCGGAAGGTGCTTTTCAGGTCTTTCATAACAAGACTGCGAATTTCCTCCTGGCTCTTTTCGCCGGTCTTTTCATTTCCGTCGGTGAAGCCGAAGGCAGCTCGCTTGTCGGTGATGTTTCTTGCGCCGATATTACTGGTCATGACGATAATGGTGTTTTTAAAGTCCACCTTGCGGCCCTGACTGTCGGTTAGGATACCATCATCCATAATCTGAAGCATGATATTGAAAACATCCTCGTGGGCCTTTTCGATTTCATCAAAAAGGATGACGGAATAGGGTTTGCGACGCACTTTTTCGGTTAGCTGGCCGCCTTCGTCATAGCCAACATAGCCCGGAGGGCTGCCAATAAGCTTTGAGACGGTGTGTTTTTCCATGAATTCAGACATATCCACCCGTATCATGGCGTTTTCGTCGCCGAACACAGCCTCAGCAAGAGCCTTGCAAAGCTCGGTTTTGCCCACACCTGTGGGGCCAAGGAACAAAAAGCTTCCCACAGGGCGCTTGGGATCCTTAAGACCAACCCTGCCACGGCGTATAGCACGGGACACGGCACTGACGGCTTCATCCTGACCGATAACACGTTTGTGGAGTATTTCCTCCATTTTAAGGAGCCTTTCGCTCTCGGTTTCGGTAAGACTGGTAACGGGAACTCCGGTCCAACCGGAAACTACCTCGGCAATATCCTCGGCAGTTACGCTGCGGTGGGTGCCCGCCCGACTATCGTCCCATTTTTTTCGGGCGGCGTCAAGAAGCTGCTGCTGTTCCTTCTCCTGATCACGGAGCTTAGCGGCGGCCTCAAAATCCTGAGCCTTCACGGCGGCATCCTTTTCAGAGGCAAGGGAGTCTATTCGCTTTTCAATGTCCTTCAAATCGTCGGGGGCGGTAAGGGTTTTCATGCGCACCCTTGAGGCGGCTTCGTCCATAAGGTCGATGGCCTTGTCGGGAAGATAACGGTCGTTTATATACCGGCCTGACATGCTTACGGCGGCTCGGATGGCCTCGTCGGTTATTTTGAGCTTATGGTGGGCTTCATACTTGTCACGAAGACCGGTGATGATGGCGATGCTTTCCTCCTCAGAGGGCTCGTTGACCATAACAGGCTGGAAACGGCGCTCCAGTGCAGCGTCCTTTTCAATATATTTTCTGTACTCGTTAAGGGTTGTTGCGCCAATCACTTGAATTTCGCCACGGCCAAGGGCGGGCTTTATGATGTTTGCGGCGTCAATTGCGCCCTCTGCGGCGCCGGCGCCGATTATAGTGTGAAGTTCATCTATAAAAAGAACCACGTCGCCAGCCTTTTGTGTTTCCTTCAAGGCTGCTTTAATGCGCTCCTCAAAGTCGCCACGGTACTTGGTGCCCGCAAGCATACCGGTAAGGTCAAGAGAAACAATGCGCTTTCCCTTTAAGTCCTCGGGCACGTCGCCGGAGGCAACAAGCTGGGCAAGCCCCTCGGCAATGGCGGTTTTACCAACGCCCGGCTCGCCGATAAGGACGGGGTTATTTTTTGTGCGGCGGGAGAGAATTTGAATTACCCGCTGAATCTCATTGTTTCGGCCGATTACCGGGTCAAGCCGACCCTCATTTGCAAGGGCTGTCAAATCACGGCTGTACTGATCCAAGGTTTTTGTGTCCGTTTTTTTGCTGCTTCGAGAGCTGGGTGCGGGTGGCGTGGGAGTTTGGGGTCTATATTCCGGACTGCGGAAAAGATTGATAATATCTGTATAAATCTTGTTAACGTCAATGCCAGTGGAGGCAATAAGCCTTGCTCCGGCACAGTCGGTTTCACGAAGGATACCCATTAAAAGGTGCTCCGTGCCGATATAGCTGTGTCCAAGACGGCTTGCATCAAGGACGGAAAGCTCAATTACCCGTTTTGCGCTGGGGGTAAGTCCCTGGGCAGGAAGACCCGGTGCGCCGCGGCCTACAAATTTTTCAACAAGCTCGGTTATAAGAACCTCGTCAAGTCCGTTTTCACGCAGAACCTTTGCCCCGAGGCCTTCGCCCTCCGAGGCGATTCCCAGAAGGATATGCTCGGTTCCAACATAACTGTGGCCCATATTCTGGGCTGCTTCCTGCGCTTTGGTAAGAGCTGCTCTGGCTCTTTCGGTAAATCTGTCCTGGTTTCTCAAATTGCATACCTCCTTTAGGATCTGCTTACAAAATAATGGGAGGGCGGGAAGCGCCCTCCCATTATAATTTCATTATTTCTCCAATTCTCGGATTTTATCCCTCAGCTCAGCGGCTTTTTCAAATTCTTCCATGTGAATTGCTGCCTTAAGCTGATGCTTCAGAGCGTGTAGCTCACGCTTTTTGCGAATGTCCTCGCCGGCGTCCTCAGGAATATTATCCGCTTTTTCGCCTGCGGTTTTTGTCGCTTCGCCGCAGGAGCAGGATTTGTCATCTCCACAGGAGCAGGTCTCCGGCTGGTCAATGCGAATGCGAACATTGGGCATTGTAAGAGTTGGTGCTAAAAGTCCACGGCCAAAGAAGCCGTCGGAAAGGCTGCCGAAGGGAGAGCCGAAAAAGCTGTCCATAAGGCTCATGGGGCGAGAGAAGAAGGGGTCGGAGAAAAAGCTGTCCATCATGCTGCGGGGTCTGAAGCTTAGCATATCGCTGAAACCCTCTTTATTTGCGCAGTCTGCACACAGATGATATTCGGCCCGTTCACCGTTTACGTTGGACTGATAATGAAGCACAGCTTCCTTTTCACATTTATCACATTTCATAATACTAACCTCCTAAAAGTATAGTTTACATAAAACACAAATTATCAAAAACCGACATTATTCGTCGGAATGATAGCTAAATAGGATAATAAAATTAGGGAATATTGGGGCGGACAAAGGTCCGCCCCTTGTTTGAGGGAGAGAAAACTACTCAGCAAGGAAACTGACCAGTACCTGCTTAAAGATAGAGGCACGAACGATGTCACGATGAACAGGGGATATGGGGCGAAGCGCCTTGTCGCTTATGGCGCTCATAATGAGGGATGCGCTTTTTTCGTCCAGTGCGTCGCTGCCCAACATATTGGAGACAAACGCTCCGGCTGTCCGAAGGTCAAGGCTGTCGCCGATTGCATTAACGGTGTGCATTATTAGCTGCTTTGGCGTTGCCTGCACTCGTGTAATTCTGATATATCCGCCGCCGCCCCTGCGGGATTCCACTATATAGCCGTGCTCCGGAGAGAAGCGGGTGGAGATAACATAGTTAATTTGGCTGGGAACACAGGAGAAGCGCTCGGCAAGATTTGAGCGCTGAAGCTCTGCAATGCCGCCGTCACTTTCCAAAGCATCAAGAATAAAATTGGCGATTATGTCTGTTGTACCCATGTCGTACCTCTTTCATTTGACTTTGACTATCTTTGACCTTGATATTATAATAGTCAGGGAAGGTCAAAAAATCAAGGTTCATTTTGACCTTCCCTGACTATTACGAAGCAGCAATATCTATATTTCCAATGGTTATCTCGAGTTTTCTTTAAATATCTCTTTTTTTCATCTATTTTCATTAAAATGGAATTGTCTTTATAGATTTATTACTTGCAATAATGAATTCTTATGGTATAATGCACTCGTGTAATTTATATTTTCAGCAAGGAGGTTCCAACATGGCTTTTGAAATTACCAGCGATTGCATCTCTTGCGGCGCTTGTGCAGAAGGCTGCCCCGCCGGTGCTATCCACGAGGGTGATGGTCATTACGAAATAGACCAGAACGCTTGTCTCGATTGCGGTGCTTGCATCGACACCTGCCCCTCTGGCGCAATCATAGAGAAGTAAACTACTTACCACCAAAAGGCCTGCTGCATCCATTTGTTTGCGGCAGGCCTTTTGAACTATTACGATAAATTTTATGAGGTGGTTTTTTGCAGGGCTTTGACGAGCTTTGGCCGGGGGGACCCCGCTTTATGCAGACACAGGAAAGCTTCAAGCTTTCCACGGACTCCGTTTTACTGGCTGATTTTGCGAATATGCGACGGGTGCGAAGTTGTCTTGACCTGGGCTGCGGAGCCGGGGTACTTACAGTGCTGCTTGCTCACAAGGGGCAGGATTGCCGCATTACCGGTATTGAGCTACAGCCGGAGAGTGCGGAGCTTTGCCGTCTTAACCTGAGAGAAAATGAGTTTGAGGAAAAAACCAGTGTGATTTGCGGTGACCTTCGGGAGCACAGAAACCTTGTTGAAGCCGGCACCTTTGATCTTGTGGTTTCAAATCCACCGTATTTTGCGGAAAACAGCGGCTACAGCGCCCCCATGCAGCACAGGGCAGCGGCACGAGAGGAAAAAAACTGCACCCTTTCAGATATCTGCGCTGCGGCAAGATGGGCACTGCGCTGGGGTGGAAGCTTTGCCCTTGTGCACCGTCCTGAGCGGCTGAGCGAAATATTTTGCGAAATGACGTCGGCAGGGATTGAGCCCAAGCGCCTTCGCATGGTGGCCTACAGCGCGGAAAAGGCTCCAAGCCTTGTTTTGGTGGAGGGCAAGCGCGGTGCAAAAAAGGGTCTTTCAATCGAAGCTCCCCTTATGCTTACAGCACAGGAAGGCAGGGACAGTGATGAGGTTGAAAGAATTTATCGCCGAGGAAAATATTTGCCCCAAGTTGGGGATTAAAACTTATGCCGAAGCAAGGCGGAATGGATGATTAGTGCGAAAAGATTTTCGCACTAACGAGATTTAAAAAAGTAATCATCTTATCATTCCTAGCCTTGCAAAAAAAGCTTTCAGCTTGAATAAAACTTATGCCAACGCAAGGCGGCGGAATGGATGATTACGATGAGCGGAACCCTATATCTCGTGGCAACTCCCATAGGAAATCTGGGGGACTTTTCACCAAGAGCGGTGGAAACCCTGAACCTTGTGGATTTTATTGCGGCCGAGGATACGAGAGTTACCTTAAGGCTGCTGAACCATTTTGGAATTAAAAAGCCGCTGATAAGCTACTTTGAGCATAACAAGGCCATGAGCGGCGAAAAGATAGTAGAGCGCTTGGCTGCCGGGGAGAATGTTGCTCTGGTTTCCGACGCAGGAATGCCGGCCATAAGCGACCCCGGCCAGGATTTGGTGGAGCTTTGCGCAAAGGCAGACATCAATGTTGTGGTAGTGCCGGGGGCGT
This sequence comes from uncultured Oscillospiraceae bacterium, assembly GCA_964550315.1. Classification (GTDB taxonomy): domain Bacteria; phylum Bacillota; class Clostridia; order Oscillospirales; family Oscillospiraceae; genus UBA2658. The sequence continues at coordinate 36,636 of CAZJYY010000006.1, forward strand.
GCGCTGTGGTTTCTGCACTTGCACTAAGCGGACTTTCCACCCAAAGGTTTACCTTTGAAGGATTTTTAAGCACTGCCAATAAGCCCCGCCAGGAGCATTTGGACAGTCTTAAAAATGAAAGGCGCACCATGGTGATATATGAGGCACCTCACAAGCTTATGAGAACGCTGGAGGATTTGAAAAGCACCTTCGGCGGGGAGCGGCGGCTGAGTCTTTGCCGTGAGCTTACTAAGCTTTATGAGGAGACTATTCGCACGACGATTGACGGAGCGCTGGAGCTTTACACCAGTATTCCGCCAAAGGGCGAGTATGTTCTTGTAATTGAAGGATTGCAGGATGACGGCACTCCGGAAATGAACATTGAGCAGGCGTTGAAGAGGGTGGAGCTTTACCGAAGCGAGGGAAAAAGTCTAAAGCAGGCGGCAAAGCTGGCTGCTGAGGACTCGGGTTTATCGAAAAATGAGCTGTACAACGCAGCGGTAAGCGCTCAAGAGAAATAGAAATATAAGAAGGGCAGCGCAAGGCGTGGGTGTCTGCCACGAAAAAGAAAAAAGCAAGCGACAGAATTTATCGCTTGCTTTTTTGCTGTGCCCCTTAAATGGACGGCTGCAGGCATTCATATATCTTTTTCAAGATAAATATATGAGGAGGCCTTGAAGCCGTTTTTCTCGTAGAAAGGGATGTCTTCATAAATTGTGTGAAGCTCAAGCCGCATGACATTTTCCTTGGAAAGCTCCCTTGCAAGCTCCGCAAGGGCCATTGAACCGCAGCCCTGACGCTGATAGTGCGGATGGACAAAAATTTCCTCCACATAGAAAACGTCGCCTTTTGCTAAAATGTCCAACCTGCCGAACATGTAACCAATGGTTTGTGTTTCAAGAATAATTGCGTAAGCTCTTGCGTTGATGCCCGAAAGAAATGCCGTTATGCGCTTTTCAGCTCGGGTAAGAGACCATTTTTCCTTCCAGGGTTCCTCGGCGTATACCGTGCACATGAGCTGGGAGGCAACAGGAATGTCTTGATTGTCGCAGGCTCTTAAAATAAGCATAATGCTCACCTCCATAATAAGTAGTATACCACTAAATACCAAAATAAAAATAGATAAACTGTAAAAGAAAAGGCCGAACAAATGTTCGGCCTTAAATTATTGGTTTTTTATTCCTTGTGCTCGCAGCAGCAGGAGCCTTCGTCACTGCTCTCGCCGTCGCAGCAGCAATCATCATCGCCGCAGCAGTCGTCGCACTCGAAATCGAATTCCAAAAGCTCTCCGCACTGGGGGCACTTAACGGAGCCAAGCTCCAGAACCGACTCCTCAAGAGTGAGGGTGTTTCCGCATACGGGGCAGGTCACCTCATAGAAAAGGGTGTCATCATCACAGCAGCACTCGTCGCCGCAGCAGTCATCGTCGCCGCAGCAGCAATCGTCACCACAGCAGCAGTCGTCATCGCAGCAGCACTCGTCCTCGTCAAAAACGATGCTTTCAACATCGGACAAATCATCGGAGATGGCGTCCATCTCCTCGGACAGCTCTAAAGTGGTTTCCTCCAGATCCTCAAGATCACGGGCGACGGAATCCAAAACGTCAATGATGGCGGCAAAGAGCTTGTTCTCCTTGGAGTCCTTTGTAAGGCCGACTCCCTCGGCAAGTCCCTTAAGGTATGCAATTTTTTCGGATGTGTTCATGGTGTTACCCCTCCTTCGGGTCGGTGATTATTTTTGGGTGATACAATTAGCCTTTGCAGCGCTCAAGGTATTCACCGGTGCGGGTATCGATTCTGATACGCTCGCCGGTTTCAAGAAACAGAGGAACCTTGATCTCTGCGCCGGTTTCAAGAATTGCAGGCTTGGTTGCGTTGGTGGCGGTGTTTCCTGCAAATCCGGGGTCGGTATGAGTTATTTCAAGCTCCACAAAAGTGGGGGGCTCAACTGCGAATACAGAGCCCTTAAAGGAAGAAACGGAGCAAACCATGTTTTCCTTAACAAACTTGAAGTTGTCGGAAAGGACGCTTTTGTCAATGGGAACCAGTTCGTAGGTTTCCTGATCCATGAAGTAGTAGAGGTTACCGTCAGCATAGCTGTACTCCATGTTTTTGCGGTCAACGTACGCATTTTCAAACTTCTCAGTGGGGTTAAAGGAAGTTTCGGTTACGCCGCCGGTGATGACATTTCTCATTTTGGTGCGGACAAAAGCTGCGCCCTTGCCGGGCTTAACATGCTGAAATTCAATGACCTGCATTACCTTTCCGTCCATTTCGAAGGTAACGCCGTTTCTAAAATCGCCTGCTGTAATCATTACAGGTCCTCCTATTTATTGGTTTTGGAGGGCCGGTTAGCGGCCCCAAATAATTCTAAATCCAATCTATTTTACATCATAAAACCTAATTTGACAAGGTGATTTTTATCGCTGTAAATATGTTTTATAGAATTATTAGCTCTTTGGGTGCCAGAGTAAGCACTACAGGGCCATTTTCGGTGATGTGAACCATGTCCTCTATGCGGACACCAAAGCGTCCTGGAAGGTAAATTCCGGGCTCACTGGTGACTACTGTGCCTACGGGAAGCGGCCTTTTTTCACGAAGGTTTGCGTTGGGATTTTCGTGAATGTAAAGTCCCACGCTGTGACCGAGTCCGTGACCAAAGTACTGGCCGTAGCCCGCACTTTCGATAATGTCACGGGCAGCCTTGTCCATTTCCCGCCCGATAATTCCGGGCTGAGCGGCGGCGATACCCGCAAGCTGGGCATCAAGAACAACGCCGTAGACCTTCCGCATTTCCTCCGTGACACTGCCCACGGCCACGGTGCGGGTCATATCCGAGCAGTATCCGTTAATTTTGCAGCCGAAGTCCATGGTGACAAAATCACCGGCTTCGATTTTTTTGCCGGAGGGAACGCCGTGGGGCTTGGAGGAATTTGCACCGGAAACGCAGATGGTTTCAAAGGCAAGACCCTGTGCGCCATTTATTGCCATTTGGTATTCGAGAAGGGCGGCAACCTCCTGCTCACTCATGCCGGGCTTTATTACGCCCAAAACATTATCCAATGCCTTTTCAGCGATTCGCTGGGCAGCGACCATGCTGTCTACCTCATAGGCGTTTTTTACCTCACGAAGGGATATAGTAATATTCTGAGCGGGAACCAGCTCAACGTCCAAGGCTGACTGGAGGGAAAGATAGCCGCTGTAGCTTAGGCTTCCGTCTTGAGCGCCAAGCTTTGTAATTCCACTTTCGGCAAGAAGGCTTTTGATGATGGAATTTTCACTGTTTTGGATGGTACTTTGAAGCACCTGGGCATCCTTAACATGATTGCCGGCTTCTTCAATATAGCGGGAATCGGTTATAAAAAACGCCTTGTCCCGAAGGATAAGCACGGCACCGTCGGAGGTGTGAAAGCCGGAGGCATAGAGCCTGTCCAGTTCATCCGTGAGAAGAAGGGCGGGAAGTCCCTCCTGAGCCATCTTATTTTGTATCATGCTGATGTTTGACATTTTTATTCAGTGCCTTTCAAAAAAATATTCAACGCCTGCCCCGTGCGGGCAGACGAAAGGGAAGCTCCGCTATGTAGCGAAGGCAGCGCAGAGGGTGCTGCAGGCTTATGGGCTTGACCGCAATGGTCATTATTCCGCCGTTTACACCGCAGAGAATGTCCGTATAAACCTGATCGCCTATTATTGCCGTGTCCTCCGGTGAGATACCCTTAGAAGAAAGAAGCTCCTTCAGCCGAAGAGTGCGAGGCTTTTTTGCGGTTTCTATGCAATCCACCCCAAGGGAGGCAGCAAAGTCTATGACCCTGCTGCCGTGGGCGTTTGAAAAGATAAAGGGTTCAATTCCCTCTGCCTTAACCGAGGAAATCCAGACTCTAAGTTCATCGCAGGGCTCCATGGCCGAGTAGGTGGCAAGAGTATTGTCTAAATCCAGAAGCAAAAGCTTTATGCCCAGCTCCGAAAGTCGCCGGGGGCTAAGTTCATATATGCTGCCGACCAAAAGGTCGGGGATGGGGAGAAATGCCATTTGGTCACCGCCTTGAAAATTTGTGTTGCTTTTTAAAATAATCTAATTAGATGGAGGCCAAAGCTTGGGAAAGGTCGGCAATAATGTCATCAATGTCCTCAATACCCACAGAGAAGCGGATAAGATCCGAGGGGATTCCGGCCTTTTCAAGCTCTGCTTCGGAAAGCTGGCGGTGGGTTGCGTTGGCAGGATGCAAAACGCAACTGTGAGCGTCGGCAACGTGAGTTGCAATCATGGCGACCTTCAGGTTCTTCATGAAAATCTCAGCCGCAGCGCGGCCGCCCTTTATGCCGAAGGACACAACGCCGCAGGAGCCGTTGGGAAGATATTTTTGCGCTGTGGCATAGTTGCTGCTTGAGGGCAGTCCCGGGAAATTGACCCAGGCAATTTTGTCGTGAGCTTCAAGAAATTCGGCAACGGCCTGAGCGTTTTTGCAATGCTGCGCCATGCGCAGATGCAATGATTCAAGACCAAGGCCAATATAGTATGCGCTTTGGGGGGACGGCGTTGCGCCAAAGTCACGCATGAGCTGGGCGGTGCATTTCATAATAAAGGCGCCTGCAATGCCGAACTTTTCTGCATAGACAATGCCGTGATAACTGTCGTCAGGAGTGGTAAGTCCCGGGAACTTGTCGGCATGGGCAAGCCAGTCAAACCGGCCTGCATCCACAATTGCGCCGCCGACTGTGCTGCCGTGGCCATCCATGTACTTTGTGGTGGCGTGGGTCACTATGTCGGCACCCCATTCCATGGGGCGGCAGTTTATGGGAGTGGGGAAGGTGTTGTCAATAATAAAGGGCACGCCGTGGCTATGAGCTGCCGCAGCAAAGCGCTCAATGTCAAGCACGATAAGAGCGGGATTGGCAATAGTCTCACCGAACACGGCCTTGGTGTTGGGTTTGAAGGCGGCATTGAGCTCCTCATCGCTGCAATCAGGGGAAACGAAGGTGAAGTCAATACCCATTTTTCTCATGGTGACATTGAAAAGATTGTAGGTGCCGCCATAAATGGCAGAGGAGCACACAACATGGTCGCCGACATTGGCGACATTAAATACAGCGAAAAAGTTTGCACTCTGACCCGAGGAGGTCAGCATGGCCGCACTGCCGCCTTCAAGGGCGCAGATACGTGCGGCAACATGGTCGCAGGTGGGGTTTTGCAGGCGGCTGTAAAAGTAACCGCTGGCTTCAAGGTCAAAAAGCTTGCCCATATCCTCGCTGGTGTCGTATTTAAAGGTGGTGCTTTGGATTATAGGTATCTGGCGAGGCTCGCCGTTTTGGGGGGAATATCCGCCCTGTACACAAATTGTACCTGTTTTACTCATATTTTTTCCTCCGTAAATTAGATTATGCTTTTTTTCGAGTCATGCCTATTCAGACATACCCATTTCCGCAGGTGGAAGCGTGGAAAAAACTGCGCTGCCTGCGGGAAGGGATTTACCATTTATCAAAATTCTAACACTGTCAACGTCCGCAAGGGAGGTAAGGGAACTTACAATTGCGTCAATTGTAAGTATGGCCTCCTCCTGCGTAACATCCTTTTCTGATAGAAAACCCTCGGAAAAGTTGACAGAACAGATTTTGTCCTGAGTGTAAATGGACGGGGGAACCGTGTTTGGCGGAAAGGCGGGCATAAGCTCGGGGCTTTCGGGGCCAGCAAGAAGCTCGTCCATAATGCGGCGCTCGGGGGAATCGTCACTTCCGATGCGAACCTTGCGGTATTCATAGCCAAGACCCTCCCCGCTGACTTTGGGGAAATACAGGCGAAGCTCCGCTTCGCTGTCGGAAATTACTGTGTTTTTCAAAACAACATCGTTGTCACTAAGCTCGCTTTGCAAAAGCTCGCCTTCACAAAGAATGGAAACACTGCTTACGCCGGGGACGGAGCAAAGGGTGATAACCATGCCGTAATCGGCAATGGTTTTTGTTATGCCCGTAAGCTCAAGATATGCACTGTTCATATTAAGCGCAGCAACGCCCTCATAAAAGTCGGCGGAAACGATTTCCACACCCCGGGGGAAAACACTGTTCATCCTGGTGTCCTTAGGGGAGGAATTTAAAAGGGAAACCGCCTTGTCAAAGGCAATTTCACCAGCATCAATGCTGACGGCTTCGAAGGAAAAAAGCTGATTGCCAGACATCTGTTCTTGAGATGCAAGGCGGCAGATGCGAATATCGCCTGTTTCCGACATGTCGCCGCCCCTTGCAGAGCAGCCGCAAAGCAAGAGGGAAAAAGCCAAAAGCAGAGCAAGAAAAAGCTTATTCATAGCAGTTCCTCCGTTTCTCCGCAGGCCGGAAAGCTTACCAGAAACCGTGTGCCGCCCTCGCCTCGACGCTGAACATTTATGGTACCGCCATGCAAAACCACAGCATCGTGCACGATGGAAAGACCAAGACCACTACCGCCGGCCTCCCGGCTTCGAGCCTTGTCTACCCGGTAAAAACGTGAAAAGATATGGGGAATGTCCTTCTCAGGGATGCCGATGCCGGTATCCTCAACCGTAAGGAGCACCTCATGACTTTCATGGGAAAGGGAGATGTCCACCTGTCCTCCGGGCAGATTGTATTTTATGCTGTTTTCCACAAGATTAAATACGATACGGTAAATAAGATCTTCATTTCCCCGAATGCAGCAGTCTGCGGCAAGATTTGTTGAGATAAAAATGCCATTTTGATCTGCAAGGGGGCCAAGAAGATGAAGTGTGCGTTCCACTACCGGAGCAAGCTCAAGCGGGGCATAATCGATGTTCACACGGCTGTCCAGTCGGGATAGGCTGAGAAGTTTTTCTGTGGTATGCTGAAGTCTTTCGGCTTCATTTCCGATATCCGTAACGAATTCACGCATGGTGTCCGTGTCCATGGTTTCGGCGTTAACAATGCTGTCTGACAAAAGGCGGATAGAAGCAAGGGGGGTTTTAAGCTCGTGGGAGGCATCAGAAACAAAGCGGCGGCGCATTTCCTCGGTATCCCGAAGGCGCTGAGTGAGACTGTTAAATTCCTCCCCCAGTTCGGAAAGTTCGTCGTTGCCCCAAATCTTTATAAGGTGGTCATAGTTGCCTTCAGAGACGATTTTGGTTGCCCGAACAAGGTCGGTTATGCGCATTGTAAGGGCTCTGCTGAAAATGAACATGAGAATGATGGACGCAGCGCCCAAAGCAAGGGTGACACTGCGCAGACGGGACTGCATTCCGTATATAAGATCCGCCTGCTGAGAGTCGTATTCATAAAGAAAAACCACGCCCACAGTGCTGCCGTATTTTCTTACCGGCATCAGCTCCATGCTAATGAAGCTTTTGCCGTCAAAAACAGAGTGAAAAACGTTTTTTCCGGAAAGGGCCGTGGAAATTTCCGGAATAAGGAAGTACCTGCCCACCGCAGGGTCAAGCCTTGCCGTGTCGTAAAGAACAAGGCCGGTGTCGTCCGCCACAAGAACACGGGTAGCGCTGCGGATGTCCAAAAGGGACAGCACCTCGCTTACGGAGTCTCCGGTTAAATCATCGGGGGTTGAAAGGGCGGAGGCCATAACTCCTGCCTGGGATTTCATGCTGGCTTCCTTGGAGGAGAAAACAAGGTCACGGGAGATGGTTGTAGGGTAGATGTTGAGCATGACAAGGAGAGCCGCAATCAAAATAAGAAAGGTGGCGGCAAATTTAAGCTGGACACTGTTAAAAAAGGATTTAATCCCTGTCGGCTTCTCGTTCATCTAATGTTATCTCCAAAGAAAAATTCAGCTTTCTGCGAAATAGTAACCAACACCCCACTTGGTGTTAAAGCATTTGGGGTCCGCAGGGTCAAGCTCAAGCTTTTCACGGAGGCGGCGAATGTGCACGTCCACCGTGCGAACGTCACCCTGATACTCAATGCCCCAGACCAAATCAAGAAGCTTTTCCCGGCTGTATACCTTGCCGGGATTGCGCATAAGAAGCTCGGCAAGATTAAATTCCTTCGCAGTAAGCTCCACGGGAGAGCCGTCCTTCTCGGCGATTCTTCGGGAGGGGTCAAGGGTAATATGACCCATGTGAAGCTGCCCTTCCTTGGAATCGGACGCCTGGTAACTGCTGCGCCGGATAAGGGCACGAACACGGGCCTTCAGCTCAAGAATGTTGAAGGGCTTTGTAATGTAGTCATCAGCACCATATTCAAATCCGATAAGCTTGTCCGTGTCCTCGCTTCGGGCGGTTAGCATGATAATGGGGACGGTTGAACGCTGGCGAATCTGCATGCAGGCACCCAGACCGTCCAGCTTTGGCATCATCAAATCCAGCAGAATAAGGTCGTAGTTGTGGGCCTTGGCCATCTCAACGGCGGCTTCGCCGTCGTAGCAGACGTCCACATTATAGCCCTCGCTTTCAAGGTTGAATTTTATGCCCTTGACCAGAGTCTTTTCGTCGTCGACAACAAGAATTCTCATACGGCTTCACTCCTCTACAGTAATGAGGTCCTTAAATCCGTCAAAGGTGGAAAGACCTATGCCGGAAACTTCAATAATTTCGGACGCATGTTCAAAGGGGCCATGCTCCTGCCTATAGGCGATTATTCTCAAAGCAAGCTTTGAGCCGATACCAGGGAGGGTGCAAAGCTCCTCCTCCGTGGCAGTGTTTATGTTGAGAAGACCGAATGCGCTTGAAGCGCCGGGCTGCACTTTGTATTCCGCCGCATGAAGAGAAAACGGGGGTTCGGCGCTTTCCCCATGCAAGCTAAGGAACAGCACGGCACAAATTACCAGAATTGACGTGACAATCAGTGCCGCAATTTCCGCTTTTTTAAGCTTCATGCCGTTGCCTCCAAGCATAGCGAACTCCCCATGGAGATATTTGGTGTTGCTTTTCCAAGGAGATAAAAGTATAATAAAATGCAAAGTACTCTTCTTATATACAACTTGTCAAATATAATAACATATTTCTTCGGAGAATAAAACATGAAAAAACTTAAGTTTTCGGCTATATTTTTGACCCTGGTTTTATTGATGTCGCTGGTCGCAGCACCGGCAGCACTGGCTCTTGACGCTCCAAGCACGGTGTCGGGCAGTATTTTGATGCTGGATGTGGATTCAGGACAGCCCATCTTTGAAAAGGAAGCCGATAAGACGGTGTATCCGGCAAGTCTTACCAAAATTATGACGGTGCTTTTAGCGGTTGAAGCTATAGAGCGGGGCGAGATTTCACAGGCGGACAATGTGACTGCCAGCGCAAATATTACCTTTGACCTTACAGAGGACGGCAGTACCTCCGGTATTACTGTCGGGGAGACTATGAGCCTTGAAAGCTTTATGTACTGCGCCATGTTAGGCTCCGCAAACGAGGCCTGCAACGCCATAGCCGAGTATGTGGGGGGTGGCAGCATAAGCGCCTTTGTGACGAGAATGAACGAGCGGGCACGGGAGCTTGGCTGCACAGGAACAAGCTTTGCAAATACCCACGGCCTTCCCAACAATGCGCACTATACCACGGCAAGGGACATGGCTATCATTTCACGTGAGGCAATTTCCCATCCTTTATTTATGCAGCTTTGCAACACAGTGTCCATTACGCTTCCGGCAACCAACAAGGCCGGCACAAGAACACTGAGCAATACCAATGGTCTTATAAATAACGATTCACCCATGTATCCCGGCTATCTTTATGAAGGTGCTGCAGGCGTTAAAACAGGCCATACCTCAGCTGCGGGCTACTGCCTTGTTTCCACTGCGGAGCGTGAGGGCGTGAATCTTCTTTGCGTGGTAATGGGCGGACAGTCTCAGGCCAAGGCCGATAAGACTGAGTTTAGCAATTTTACCGACTCTATAACCATGTACGACTGGGCGTTTGAAAATTTCAGCTATCGTGACGTGCTGAAAACCACAGACCTTATTGAGGACGTTCCGGTGTCCATGGGCAACAACGGCGATTTTGTTACCGTTCACCCCCAGGAACCCGTAAAAGCTCTTCTTGCCAACGATGACAATTTGGAGGGCTTTGAACAGAAGATAGTGATTTACAGCAAGGAAACAGGTGAAAAGCTTGTGGCTCCGGTGGATGCGGGTCAGGCTTTGGGCGAAATAACCATCGAAAAGGATGGTAAGGTGTACGGCAAAACCCAGCTTGTTGCCAGTACCTCTATTGATCTTAGCTATTCAAGATATATTGGAAACCGTATTGGAAGTACCCTGAAAAACCCCTGGGTCATAATCCTTATCATTGTTCTTCTGGCGCTGGCAGCGGGGTATATTTTCCTCGTTCTTCGATACAGAGCCTCCAAAAAAAACTATATTGAGCAGATGGAAAGAAAAAAGCGTGACGCCGAAAGAATAAAGGCAGAACGGGAAGAGGTAAAGTCCAGCACGGGGGCCCGTCCCAAGGTTCAGGCAATCAGATATTTTGACGCTGAGCCATCTGAAGGGAATCAAGAAAAGGCTGAGGATGCGCAAGAAGTTCCCGAAGATAAGAATTCGGAGCGGGACTACTTTGAGGAATTCTTCAGCAAAAAGTAAAAGCGCAGAATTAAAAAATGCAGCAGTTAAGGACGCTTTGCGGAAGGGCTGTGAAAATCGCAAGGACCGTCAAAAATTACTTTGACGGTCTTTTGCAAAAGGAGAATATAAAAAATGAGCAGTTTTGGATTTATCGGTGCGGGAAATATGGGCGGCGCAATTGCGCAGGCCTTGTGTCGTGGCTTCGAGCCGCAAAATGTATCCGTATATAATAGGCATATGGAAAAAAGCCTTGCTCTGGCGGAAGGGTGCGGCTGCATTGCCGCAAATAGTGCAGAACAGGTCATTGAAAATGCCCACTTCGTTTTCATCGGGGTAAAGCCCCATATGTTCAGGGATGTTTTTTCGAACCTGCTGCCGATTTTGAAGGCCTATGCCCAAAGGGGCGATACCAAGGTTATCTGCTCCATGGTCACGGGAATCACCACTCAGGTCATGGACGAAATGCTTTTTGCTGCGGGGATTGAGTTGCCTGTTATAAGAATAATGCCCAACACCCCTGTTGCGGTGGGCAAGGGGCTGACCCTAATGTGCTGCAACGAAAGGGTGTCAAAAGAGGATAAAGAACTTTTTATCAAAGCCATGGAATGTGGCGGCATGGTAATGCCCATTGCAGAAAATGCACTGGACAGTGCAACGCCGGTTTTCGGCTGCTCTCCGGCTTTTGTATATATGTTTATTGAAGCCCTTGCCGACGGCGGGGTCATGTCCGGCGTGCCAAGAAAGGACGCCCAGACCTATGCCGCACAGGCAGTTTTGGGTGCCGCTGCCATGGTGCTGGAAACGGGAAAGCACCCCGGCGAGCTTAAGGACAATGTCTGCTCCCCCGGGGGAAGCACCATTGTGGGCGTGGAAACTCTTGAAAAGCACGGCTTCCGCGGCGCAGTGTCCGAGGCGGTGTATGAGGCTTATAAAAAGACCCTGCTGCTGGGAAAGTAAAGTTTCAAGTAAAACCCAATATAAGGCAATAAAAATGTGCCGCTTCACGTTTGCGAAGCGGCACATTTTTATTGTCAATTTGCGGGGTTTATATTTTTTTCATAGTAGACAAGGGTAGTATGCTCATTTAAATTCTTGGTTTTATTAAGCCGCTTATAGCCCAGCTTTTCATAGAGATAGCAGTTCCTTTTTTCCTGCATAATGGTAGATAGCTCCCAAACAGTCACGTTGGGATAAAGCTCCTCCACCATGGCAAAAACCTTTTGGGCAATGCCTAAGCCCTGACATTCCGGTGAAACGCAGATCTCGGAAACATGGAGCCTTTCGGGTGAAAGGGACTTTAAGCGGATGAAGCCCACAGCCTCGTTATAGTAAAGAATCATATATTGAATGCAGTCGGGTTGGCGCATGCGCATTGCAAAGGCATCAAGGGATTCCTTTACAGGGCTGGTTTCGTCGTCATGATAGCGCTCATAAAGGGGAAGAAAGGCGCTGATTCTGATGTCATATAATTTGGCGAAGTCGCTCTCGCCGGCGGTTTTTAGCCAAACGCTCATTTTTATCACTCTTTTTCCTGTGGTATAAATTTCTTCAATGCTGCTCCACCCAGCGGCGGGCGTATTCGGCAAAGGTACGGGTTGCAGGGCTGCCGCTGCCGGCTTCGCCCAAAGCAAGGCTTATAACACGCTTTGAGGGAGGGTCAAGGGGCAGGGTCACAACCTTGTCCGAGTGTCCCATCAATAAAAGCTCCGGCATAATGGCAACGCCCAAGCCGTTTTCTACCATAGCGATTATGGCATAGTCGTCCTTGGTGTAGTATTTCACATTGGGGACAATTCCTGCCGCCTCCAGCGCGCGGCGGGCGTCGTGGTCGCTTTCAGGAAGGAGACTTATGAAGGGCTCCTTGGCGGCTTCGGAAAGGGGGAAAAAGCGGTTACCTGCAAGGGGATGCGCCGTGGGCAGCACTGCCATGAGCCTATCCTCGCGAAGGGGGATGCAAAGACAGTCCACATCCTCGGGATAGGCAACAAAGCCCACGTCTGCCTGGCCGCTTATTAGCCAGCCTGCCACATCGTAATAGTCACCGTTTAGAAGCTTTATTTCAATGTCGGGATAGTCCCGGGAAAATTCCTTTATCATGCCGGGGAGCCAGTGCACAGCCACCGAGGTGAAGGCGCCAATGCGCACAGTACCCCGGGTAAGGCCGTTTATAGAGGAGACAATTTGAGAAAGCTGCTCTGAGCCGTTTAAAATGCTGCGCACCGCAGGCAGGATGCGCATTCCGTCCTCTGTTAGGCTTACGCCGGAACGGCTGCGAACAAGAAGGGGAAAGCCGAATTCGGACTCAAGGGAGTTAATTGTGTGGCTGATGCCGGATTGGGTAAACCCCAAGGCCTCAGCGGCCCGTGTAAGGCTGCCAAGCTCAACCACCTTCATTAAGGTTTCGTATTTTTTTATGGACATTATATTCACTCGATTCTGCATGAAAAAAATTCATATATATGCGGCTTTGTATAAGTATAAACGATAGCTTGGGAAAAAACAAGGAAAAATGCGGGATTTTTGGAAACTTTCTCTTGTAATCACAGAAGGGCTAAGGTATAATCCCAAATATATTATTATAAAAACTAATGGAAAGCATTAGTTTTTTTCATGAGAGGAAGAAAAAAGATGGATGGGAATACTGTGCAGATATTGATTGCCATGTGTGTTTACATGGCGGCAGTAATCGGAATTGGCTTGGCCTTTGCAAAAAGGGCGAATCAAAGCTCCGAAAACTACTTTTTGGGTGGGCGCACCCTTGGGCCGTGGATTGCCGCAATGAGTGCCGAGGCGTCGGACATGAGCGGCTGGCTTCTTATGGGCCTTCCCGGCGTTGCCTACTGGTGTGGTCTTGCCGATGCGGCGTGGACGGCTATCGGCCTTGCTGTGGGTACATATTTAAACTGGCTTATTGTTTCAAAGCGCCTTCGCCGCTACAGTCTGAAAGCGGGGAATGCAATTACAATTCCTGACTTCTTCAGCAACAGATTTAAGGAAAATAAGAAGATAATAATGACCGTGGCTGCGGTTTTTATTCTTATCTTTTTCTGCGTCTATGCCTCCTCGTGTTTTGTTACCTGCGGAAAGCTTTTCTCCACACTGTTTGGAGCTTCATACATCAGCATGATGCTGGTGGGTGCGGCATTTGTTTTGGTATATACGATTCTGGGCGGCTTTTTGGCAGAGAGTGCATCGGACTTTATGCAGGCCATAATCATGATAATCGCCCTTGTGCTTATAATGATTTTGGGCTGCAATGCGGCGGGCGGCTTCAATGCTGTGATTGAAAACGCAAAGAGCATCCCGGGCTTTTTTGAGCTTTTCGGAATTGCAACTCCCACTGTGGCAGACGGGGTCCAGGCTGTTGAAAACAGTAAACCCTTGTTCGGTGCAGCGGGTGGCTATGGCTTTTTAACCATAATTTCCACTCTTTCCTGGGGTCTTGGTTACTTTGGAATGCCCCAGGTTCTGCTTCGCTTTATGGCCATAAGGGACGAAAAGGAGCTTACAAAATCCCGCCGTATCGCAACCGTTTGGGTGGTAATATCTCTTTTTGCTGCAACATTTATAGGCATTGTGGGAAGGGCACTTTTCCCCACAGCCCTGGGTACAGCCTCCGCTGCAGAGAATATCTTCGTTATACTTTCAACCAATCTTCTTCCCGCACTTTTGGCAGGCTTTGTCATGGCCGGAATTCTTGCTGCGACTATCAGCTCCTCGGATTCATACCTTCTTATTGCGGCGTCGGCCTTTGCAAAGAATATCTATCAAGGACTATTTAAAAAGGATGCCGACGATAAGAGAATCATGTGGGTGTCTCGCATAACGCTTCTTGTTATCGCCATTATTGCCGTGGTGATTGCCCTTGATGAGAACAGCGTTATTTTCACGCTGGTGTCCTTCGCATGGGCGGGCTTTGGCGCAACCTTCGGCCCCCTTGTGCTGTTCTCCCTCTTTTGGAGGCGTACCAACCGTGCCGGCGCAATTGCCGGTATGCTTGGCGGCGGCGGAATGGTATTCCTTTGGAAGCTGGCCATTCGTCCCATGGGCGGAGTGCTGGGAATTTACGAGCTTTTCCCCGCCTTCGTGTTCTCCTGCATCTGCATAGTGGTGGTATCCCTTTTGACAAAGGAGCCATCGGAGGAAATTTGCAGGGAGTTTGACGAGGTCAAGGCAGGACGCTAAGAGTTTTCATAAGATTTATTTATACAGCTCAGATACAAAATTTGAGAAATATAAGCGGAGAGCTAAAAGCTCTCCGTTTTTTATTTGACGGTTCTTTACAAGGGGGGGCTTATGTAGTAACATTAAAAAACAGCGGAGCGTGTGCTCACTGGAAAACGACTTCAAAGAGGGCATTGAAAAAATGCACAGTCCTACTTAAAAATCGGCATAACTGGTATTGGCACTTGAAATACAGTGCTTATTTGTCGCGAACATAAATATATGAAGGGACTGTGTTTTTGAAGTTAAAACGAAATATATACATAATGTACACCATGGCCCTTTTGCAGGGGATGGTGTTTTACGGCCCTGTGGCAACACTGTATAGGCAGGCGGCCGGGGTAAGCATTTTTGAAATTACCCTGATTGAAAGCATATCCATGGCGCTGACCATTTTTTTGGAGCTGCCTTGGGGCGTTGCGGCGGATAAAATCGGCTACAAAAGGACGATGGTCTTTTGCTCGCTTTTGTACCTTGTGTCAAAGGTGGTCTTTTGGCAGGCCACGGGCTTCGGCGGCTTTTTGACAGAGCGAATTATGCTAAGCGTGGTGATTGCGGGCCTTTCCGGGGTGGAGGTCAGCATTCTTTACGGCTCGGTGGAACCTGAAAAGGCCCAGGGAGTTTTTGGTGTCTACAACAACTGCCTTACCACAGGGCTTATTGCCGCAGCAACACTGTATTCGCTATTTATCAAGGGAAACTACGCCCTTGCCGGATTTCTTACTGTGCTGAGCTATGGTGCGGCGGCTATTTTGTCCTTTGCACTGAAGGAGGTAAAGCCCGCCCAAGAAAAAAGAGCTGCGGTTTCAGACTTTAAAGAATGTTTTCTGGCTGCGCTTGAAAATAAACGGTTTATTTTCCTTCTTATCGGCGTGGCGCTTTTGAACGAGACACACCAAACAATTACGGTGTTTTTAAATCAGCCCCAGTATGTGCGCTGCGGTATACCTGCTGATATGATGGGGTATATCTATGCGGCGGTCACGCTGGTGGGACTTTTGGGCGGCTTTTCCCTGCGGATTACAAGAAAAATTGGGGAAAGAGCCTTTGGACGGGCGCTGTTTATAACGGCGGCGGGCTGCTGCCTTTTAATGGCTTTTAGCACCAATGCACTGGTGGCGATTGGCAGCATTTTACTTTTGCGCATTGCCTCTAGCCTTTTTCAGCCACTGCAAATGCAGATTCAAAACCGTGAGGTGAAAAGCCCAAACCGGGCAACGGCGCTTAGCCTGAATGCTGTGCTTATGGACGGCGTTGCGGTGGTGACAAACCTTGGCTTCGGCGCACTGGCAGAGGTGAATTTAAGCCTTTCAATGCTCATGGGAGCGGCGCTTTGTCTTTGCGGTCTTTCTCTTTTCTCGCTGTGGGGCAAAAGCTTATCGGCAAAAGCATAAAATTAAAAGTCCTGCGGATGCAATTCCGCAGGACTTTTGTATTGTACCGATCTTGAGCTTATATACCCAAATCGTTTTTAAGCTTGGGAAGGGAGTCGTCGTCCTCGGTGAGCCAATGCTCAACGATGGTCACGTCAATGCCGCCGTCGGCAGTGC
>CAZJYY010000006.1:52967-74711 GCA_964550315.1 uncultured Oscillospiraceae bacterium
TCCTCGGTGAGCCAATGCTCAACGATGGTCACGTCAATGCCGCCGTCGGCAGTGCGGGCAACGATTTTTTCAATGCCGGCATTAAGAATAAAGCGGCGGCAAAGGGTGCAGGGAACAGCGGTTATAATATCGTTGGTTTTGCCATCCCGCCCTACGAGATAAAGGGTAGAGCCGATCATATCACGGCGAGAGCAGGAAATGATGGCGTTTTGCTCAGCGTGAACGCTGCGGCAAAGCTCGTAACGCTCGCCGCTGGGGATGTTAAGATGCTCACGGGTGCAAAAGCCAAGATCAGAGCAGTTTGCCCTGCCCCGGGGAGCACCGTTATAGCCGGTGGAGAGAATTTCGTCCGCCTTTACGATGATAGCGCCGTATTTGCGGCGAAGGCAGGTGGAACGGTCAAGAACGGAATCTGCAATGCCAAGGTAGTAGTTGTCCTTACTTGTGCGTTTATCCATTTTAATTCATCCCTTCATTGTGTAGCAAGGTGCAAAGCCTTGCATGAAAATGGTTAACCTTTAAAATCCTGATGGGGTTTGGCAGTTAATAAACCACCACTGTGGTGTTGACGGGCATTTTGTTGTACATATACCAAGCGTCATCGTCATACATGCGGATGCAGCCGTGGCTGACAGGATAGCCGATGCTGGCATCTGAAAGCTTGTTTGTGCCCGGATAGTACAAACGGGAATGGAAGGCGTAGGCGTTGCTGTTTCCAACACGGAAGCCCGTAACAGGACGGCAGGTATATGTAGAGGTGGTCCAGCCGGAGGCTATGCGATAGCTTGATAGATACCAGGTCCCCACGGGAGTGCCGTGCCCCGGAGCGCCTGTACCAACAATAAAGCTTTTAATGAGACTCCAATTGCCTTTTGAACCTTCAAATATATTTACCCGCTGCATGGAGAGGTTTATCCAAACAAGGTAATTGGTTTCGCTTGAATATCCCTTTGCGTTGACCCAAATTTCCTTTTCGTAGTCCTCGTAATCATGCTCCTGCGCCCACTTCAAGGTGTAGTCGCCCTTATAGCCGAGGGTTACAAGAGAAAGCACGCGCTCCTCGTCGCGAAGGGTGCTGTCGTCAGTTTCGGTGACGGGGACGGAAACCTTGCTGCCTGAGGCCTTGATAACAAGCTTTGCAACACTGCCCTCGCCGTCAATGACGGCGTTTTTGCCGCTTACGGTCATTTCCTCAACGCTGCCGTTTACGCACACCGTATTGTCTGCACCACTTAAATCAAAGGCTTTAACCTCGTTTTCTACATACAGGGTGAACGCTCCCCTGATTTGGGACACGTTTATGGTGTTGACCTTGCCGGAGCGTGCCTTATGAACGGTGTTGTAGCTTCCGCTTACGCTGATGCTGTCCATATCAAGGCAGGAAAGGGTCATCCAGTTGCCGCTTCCGGAAACGGCGGCGTTGCCCACGCTGTAGTCGCCGTGAATTTCAAGCTTGCTTTCATCGGCGTTTATTTCGGCACTGTCCATGGCTTGGGAAATGGAAAGATAGGCCTTGTTGGTCTTTCCAAGGACAGCAGCGGCTTTGCATCCCGAAACACCCATGATGCCGTCAATCTCATTTTTGCTGCCGCTTACTGCAACATTTTCAACTGCTGCGCCTGCGGCGGTAGTTATTGTGTTGCCGCTGCCGGACAGAATAAGCTTTCCGATTTTTGCAGAGCCTTCAAGGACTATTGAAGAGCCCGTTCCCGTAACGGTAAGGGAGTCGTGACTTCCGCTTATCTTTGCGCTTATACCGCTGCCGGTGATTTCAATGTTGCTTGCGGCACCGGAAATGCTGCCGCCCACGCTGCCCGCAAGCTGAAGAGTGCCGATGGCAGCGCCGCCGTATTCGGGAAGCGATATGCTGCCGGCGGGACAATCGACCACAAGACGGTTTAGCCTTGTGCCGCCATAGACGCTCAAGGAGTCTAATTTGTGACTGCGCAGGGTCAGCGTGTCCGCTGTGACGCCGGAGAGGGAAACACTGCTTGCGGCGCAGTCAAACCAAATATTGTCAGAAAGGTTTACATAATTAAGACTGCCGCTGCCCCGAATAAGGCTTCCGCCCACGGTGGCGGAGCTAAGCTCCGAAGGGCTTATGTAGTTTTCCGCAACACGGTAGAGAATGGTCAGAAACTCCGCCCTTGTAATGCTGCCGTTAGCGTTAAGAGCGCCGTCAAAGCCCTGCACAAGACCGGCGGATATTAGGGCCGCCATGGAGGGGCGGTTTTTTGCACTGACAAGACCGCCGTCGGAATATGTACTCAGAACTGAGAGGTCAGGGCTGGCAGGAGTCAGGGAAAAGGCCTTTGCCATCATCCACATGGCGTTTTGACGGGACATTTCCGCATCCAAATGGCCGGTGCTGTCGTCTATAAGGCCGAGATACAAAGCCTTTGCCGCAGAGTCGCTGTACCACACATCCTCAGAAATGCCCAGGGAGGCGATGTCGGTGCTTTTTTCCGTAGCACCCAGCACCCGAGTGAGAATAGTAATCATTTGCGCCGTGGTTATGGGGTCATTGGGTCTTACCGTGCCATCCTCATAGCCTTGAATAAGCCCGTCATCGTGACCACGGAGAACGGTTTGCTCCGCCCAGTGTCCGGAAATATCTGAAAAATCCTCTCCACCCACGGCCAATGCAGTGACCGATAGAGAGAGGATGAGAACTGTAATTATAATTGTTGTATATATTTTGTGGCTTTTCATCTTTTACTCCTAAGTGTTTTTCCAGACAATCTCTTTGCAATTTCCCTTATATAGTATTATAATGTCACAGCGCAAGTCAACAGAAATATACATGGATTTTCCAAAATACGGGAGAGGGGATATGAAATGAAGCAAAACTATCAGCTTGACACGGATGAGATAATTGAAAAGCTGGGCAAAAAAAAGCCGAGCATTTTGCTTCAATGCTGCTGCGGTCCGTGCAGTACCTATGTTTTGGACTACCTCTCAAAGTATTTTGATGTAACGGTGCTTTTCTATAATCCCAACATTCAGCCCCTGGAGGAGTATGAAAAGCGGCTTTTTTGGCTTGGCGAGGTAGTGTCAAAATATTGCGGCAGCGTTAAAACCATGGAATGCAGCTATGACGGGGAAAGCTTCAAAGATATGGCAAAGGGTCTTGAAAACGAGCCGGAGGGTGGCAGGCGCTGCACAAGGTGCTTTGAGCTGAGACTTAGGGAAACGGCGGAGCGTGCCGCAGCGGGCGGTTTTGACTATTTTTGCACCACCCTTACAGTAAGTCCCCACAAGGATCAAAACAGAATAAACGCATTGGGCTTTGAGCTTGAGCGGGAGCTTGGCGTAAAGTGGCTGCCCTCGGACTTCAAAAAGAGAGAGGGCTATAAGCGCTCCATCGAGCTTTCTAGGGAATATGGTCTTTACAGGCAGGATTACTGCGGCTGTCTTTTCAGCAGGGACAGCATAAAAAATATGTAGTGCGGGAAAAATCCCTTACTATAAATAAAGCGCGTTCCCGACTTCGGCCTTTGCGGGGGCGCTGATCAGAAAGGTTATTGAAAAATGAAAAATGATGTGAAGAAGCTTGTAACCGCCGCCGTTATCGGCGCACTTTATGCCGCGCTTACCATGGTGCTTGCACCCATTAGCTATGGCGGCGTGATTGAATTTCGTGTGTCCGAGGCACTTTGTGTGTTACCGTTTTTCTTCCCGCCTGCGGCAGTAGGCTTAACGGTTGGCTGCGTTATTGCAAACCTTATCAGTCCTGTTGGGATTTTGGATGTGATTTTCGGTTCATTTGCATCGCTGCTTGCGGGACTGTGCACGGCATGGATAGGAATTAGGGCAAGAAAAATGGAGGGCAAGGCTGGATGGGGAAGCTGCATTGCCGCCTGCCTCATGCCGGTGGTGTTTAACGCTCCCATTGTGGGCGCGGTAATTGCGTGGAGCTCTGTTCCGGGTGGGTTTTCCGACCCTGGTTTTTTAAGTCTCTTTATTGCTAAAGGCGCAAGCGTTGGAATTGGAGAGCTGGTGGTTATGCTGGTTTTGGGGCTTCCGCTTATGCGCTACATCCAGGCGAAGAACCTTGTGGCAAGGTTTATGGGTGGAAATAAATGATTTTACCCCAAGTGTTCGATTTTTGTTGACACAGTGGGATTTAATACTGTATAATAACATAGTTTTCTGCGTACTCAATTTTTGGTATGGAGAAACACAAAGATGTCAACTACTGCGAAGGCAGGCAGGGCAGATGTATAGTCGGCTTTGCGAGCCTCGCTGTTGAGTATTATTTTAGGAAAGGAAGGTGTACGAAGTGTCTACTTTTCGTACCTATCAGCCCAAGAAGCGTCACGCTCAGAAGGTGCACGGTTTCCGCGCAAGAATGTCCACAAAGAACGGCCGCAAGGTTCTTGCCCGCCGCAGAGCAAAGGGCAGAGCGAAGCTCTCTTACTGATTCATGGCATTGAGCTTACGCCGTGACACTTTTCCGGTGAACGGCCGCCGGGCTTCGTATTACCACTTTTAATACCGAATTTCAGGGCGGAGTTATCCGCCCTTTAGGTGTTTGTGCCGAAAGCATTGAACGAAAGGATCGTGTGAATTTTGAAGTATTCGGTTTCCATGAAGAAAAATCACGAGTTCCGCCGTTTATATGCAAAAGGCAAAAGTGTTGCGACCCCGCCTTTGGTGGTTTACTGCAGAAGAGTGAAAAGGGACTATAACCAGCTTGGTCTGACAGTCAGCACAAAAATCGGCAATGCAGTCTGCCGCAACAAAATCCGCCGCCGCTTACGGGAAATTTACCGCCTTAACGAGGAACGTTTCCAGTCCGGCTTGGATATAGTAGTGGTAGCCCGTGTGAAAAGCCGTTATGTGTCGTATGCAGAGCTTGAGAAGGCGTTTATTTATGCCTGCTCCCGCCTTGGCATACTCTCGGATGAGAGGAAAAGCGGTGACTGTTAATGAAAAAGCTGCTCCTTGTCCTTATTAGGTTTTACCAGAAAGGGATTTCACCCTACACTAAGCCCTGCTGCCGCTTTGTGCCCACCTGCTCCCAGTATGCGCTGGAGGCAGTTGAAAAGTACGGCGCTGCAAAGGGGTCGTGGCTTGCGGTGAAGCGAATTTCAAAATGCCACCCATTTCATAGGGGAGAGCACGATTATTACGATCCCGTCCCCTAATACGAAAGAATTCTTTTAAGGAGAACGCCCATGTCATTTGGCGAAATTATTACCTGGCCGTTTGCGCAGCTTCTTTTGCTGCTTTATGACCTCGTACTCAACTACGGTGTTGCAATTATACTGTTTGCCACCGTAATTAAGCTTATCCTCTTGCCTTTCCAAATGAAGAGCAAGCGCAGCACCATGAGAACCACGCGCCTTGCCCCGCTGATGAAGGAGCTTGAAAAGAAGCATGAGGGTAACCAAAGGAAATATCAGGAAGAGGTTGCAAAGCTTTACCGGGAAGAGAAGATTAACCCCATGTCCGGCTGCCTTTGGACCCTTATTCCGTTCCCCATTCTCCTTGCGCTTTACAGCGTTATCCGCCAGCCCTTCACCCGTA
Source organism: uncultured Oscillospiraceae bacterium (assembly GCA_964550315.1). Classification (GTDB taxonomy): domain Bacteria; phylum Bacillota; class Clostridia; order Oscillospirales; family Oscillospiraceae; genus UBA2658. The sequence goes on from CAZJYY010000006.1 coordinate 58,500, forward strand.
TGATGACCATTTCCGGCGAGACTTACGAAACTATAAAGAACATCGCTGCCGGCTTGGGACATACCGTAGGCACGGATGCCTATGCTGAAATCGGCCTTGCCAATTTCGTGCATCAGAACTTCGGTGCCTTCCAGAATGTTTCGGACAAGCTTGTGGATTTGGACTTTAACTTCTTGGGAATGAATCTGGGTGTTACCCCCCAGTGGAACTTTTTCCTTAACACCGACTGGAGCGATGCCGCAATTTGGGCGCCGGCTCTGGGACTTTTCCTAATTCCTATAATTTCCGGTCTGCTTTCATATTTCTCAATGAAAATAAGCACTGCCGGTCAGCCTGAAACCCAGCAGCAACAGCAGGGAATGATGAAGGGTATGATGATGGTCATGCCCCTGTTCTCGGTTTACATCTGCTTCATCATGCCCGCAGCTTTGGGCATTTACTGGATTGCCAACAGCATTCTTGCCATCGTTCAGGATGCTATCCTCAATAAGCATTACAACAAGATTCTTGACGAGGAAGACAAGGTCCGCAGAGAAAAGATGACCCTTCGTGAGGCTGAGCTTGAGAAAAAGCGCCTTGAGACCGAAAGGCTCCGTGAAGCGGGCAATACCGAAAGAAACAAGAACACCAGCAAGAGAAAGCTTCAGACTGCCCAAAAGGTGGCTGACGAGGAGCGCCTTGCAAAAGAGCGTGCCGAGGCAAAGGCTATCCGCCGCAGAGAGCTTGGACTTTCTGATGACAAGCCTGACTCTCAGGTAGGCACACGTCGTTATGCAAGAGGTCGTGCTTATGTTGATGACCGCTTTGAAAATCCGGAGGGCGCAGTAGCGGCCACGGAGGCTGCGGCGGCTGTGTCTGCAGTGGATGATGAGGTCGACGCACAGTATGACCTTATGGAAAACAATGCAGAGGAGAACACTGAAAACGGCGCGGAGGAATAAGCTCCGGCGCTTATAAACCGTTAATAGGAGATCGTTATGCAACAATCCATAGAAGTGACCGGAAGAACGGAGGAGGACGCTATTGCGTCTGCACTGCGTCAGCTCGGCCTTAATAGAGAAGATGTTTCGATTGAAATTATCGAACGTGCAAAAAGTGGCTTTCTTAGAATAGGAGCCTCACCGGCAGTTATAAAGGTAAATTATGAGGTTCCCGATGCTCCTTCAGAGCTGAGCACGGAGGAGAGAACAAAGGACTTTCTTGAAGGGCTTTTGACTCACATGGGTACCGAAGCAAACATTAAGATCAGCACCAAAGAGGACGGCTCAATTTATGCCGAGCTTTCAGGCGACACCATGGGCACCGTAATCGGACGCAGAGGGGAGACTCTGGACGCTATCCAGCATCTTACCAACTATGCGGTTAATCGTGGCTGCGACGAGCGCACTCACATTAACATCGATGCGGAAAATTACCGCAGCAAAAGAGAGGAATCTCTTGTACATCTGGCTGAAAAGATGGCGGCAAAAACGCTTAAGTATCGCAGAAGTATGGCGCTTGAGCCAATGAACTCTTACGAGCGGCATGTTATTCACACAGCGCTCCAGAACTATGAAGGCGTCAGCACATGTTCTACCGGCACTGAGCCCAATCGAAGAGTTGTCATATCCCTGGACAAAACAAAGGAATAGGCACAAAGCGCAGCACCTGGCCCCGTGACCGGGACAGCTGAAGGCCTTTATGGAGGGAGAGGTAAATATGTCTACTTTTGAAATCGTAAGAAGAGAATTGGCAAAGCTTCTGGAAATAAGTCCGGAGAGCATTACTGCCGAAACCCGCATCATCGAGGATTTGGGCGCAGATTCTCTTGATGTTGTTGAGCTTGTTATGGAGCTTGAAGAACGGTATAATATAATCATTACCAATGATAAGGCAGGGGACCTTTCCACCGTGGGGGCCATCGTTGCTTTTATCGAAAAGCATGTGCAGCAGTGCGGCTGATTGCCGCAGGGATGAAGCATAAAAGGGCTTGGTCTGCTTCACCGTAGTGGCGGGAAGCGTGGCAAAGCGTTTTACAGCAGCAAAAAAACGGACGGGTTAACCCGTCCGTTTTTCCTTTTGTAGACCCTGAAAGGATATAATTTTTCATTGACGAAAATGCATAATAAAGGTACAATGAAATTTGAAGTATAGGCGCATACCTCAGCAAGGAGGGAGAAACCCTTATGAAACTGGTAATAGCGGTTACAAGCAAGGAAGATGCACATACAGTATCAAAAGCGCTGCTGACTGCAGGATATATGTCCACCACCACAAACAGCTACGGTGGTTTTCTTGAAAAGGAAAATTCCATGATATTTGCCGGCGTGGATGAAAAGCGAGTGAACGACGTTATAAAAATTATTGGCAGCAGCACAAAGCCAAGTGAGGAAAACGTTCCGGACGATTTAAAAGGCGGGAACTTTAAGCTTCCGTCTCATATCCGCATAGGTGGGGCAGTGGTGTTTGTTTTGGATGTCGAACGTTTTGTCAGGCTATGAGCGAAAACAAGAAAAACGGAAATGTATCCCATGCATATATCATAGCTTCTGAAAATGTCCAGATAAGAGAAAATACTGCTATGGAACTGGCCCGAATGCTTCTTTGTCGGCAAGGCGGGGAGGCGGCCTGCGGCGTTTGTCCGGAGTGTAAAAGGGTTGCCGCCGGTGTTCATCCCGACCTCATTACAATTGAGCGGCTGACTGACGACAAGGGAAAGCCCAAGCGGGAAATAGTGGTGGATCAGATAAGAAGCATGGCGGCAGATGCTTGGATTCGTCCGCAGCAGGCGGAGCGCAAGGTATATCTTATCAAAGATGCGGGGATGATGAACCAGCAGGCGCAGAACTGTGCGCTGAAAACCCTGGAGGAGCCCCCGTCCTATGCGGCGTTTATTTTGTGCGCCGGAAGTGCCGAGGAGCTTTTGTCCACGGTGCGTTCACGCTGCGTCGTAATCCGCCCGGCGGCAGAAGCGGTGCGTGTGGAAAGCCCCGCAGCCAGAGAGTATGTATCTTTGGCAGCCGGAGGAGACCACTTCAGGCTTTGCAGATTTTTTTCGGGACTTGAGAAAATGGACTCCCGAGAGCTTACCGATTTTTTGGAGGCATCGGAGAATTTGCTGGCAGACATTATTTGCGGCAGACACTCTATACGTGGGCTGGACTGCCAAAAGGCGGCAAAGCTTGCTGAAACTTTAAAACTGGCGGAGGAGTATCTTCGCCGAAATGTGGGCGTTAAGCATGTTATTGGACTTCTTTGCGTCCGAACCATTTGAAATGAGGAAATAATTTTGACTGAAGTAGTAAGTGTCAGATTTAATCAGCACGGAAAGATATATTTTTTCGCCCCGGAGGGCAACGATATTAAAACCGGTGACACCGTTATTGTAGAGACTGCAAAGGGCCTTGATATTGGCTTTTGCGCAGCCGGAAACCATTTTGTTGAGGATGACGTCATTGTTCCGCCCCTGCGCCCGGTAGTCAGAACTGCCACGGTGGAGGATTTGAAGGTGGCGGAGGACAATAAGGTTAAGGAAAAGGAAGCCTTTGAAATTTGCCGCAAGAAGATTATTGAGCATGGCCTTGATATGAAACTGGTGGACGTGGAATGTAGCTTTGAGGGCAACAAAATTCTTTTCTTCTTCACCTCTGACGGAAGGGTGGATTTTAGAGAGCTTGTTAAAGACCTTGCCTCCGTTTTCCGCACCCGTATTGAGCTTAGGCAAATCGGTGTGAGAGACGAAACGAAGCTTTTGGGCGGCCTTGGTATTTGCGGCAGACCTTATTGCTGCAGCCAATTTTTGTCCGATTTTGAACCAGTCTCCACCAAGATGGCAAAAACCCAGTCCATGTCCCTTAATCCCACAAAAATTTCCGGAAGCTGCGGAAGGCTTATGTGCTGCCTTCGCTATGAGCAGGCCGCCTACGAGGATTTGGTTAAGACAATACCGAAGATGGGCGCCTTTGTTCAGACCACCGAGGGCTATGGCAATGTTATTCAAACCAATATACTGCGCCAGAAGGTGAAGGTAAGGCTTGACGGCGAGGGTGAGCCGGAGCTGAAAACCTTTGCCGCAGAGCAGGTTGCCTCCGTTCCCGGTGGAAGACCCAAGCCTGGGGAATCTATGCCGGAGGTTTTGCACTATGTTGCGCCGGAAATTTCTGAAGAGCAGGAGGACGACCCCTGGAAGGCTCCTACCCTGTTTGCCGACTGGGGAGAAGCAAAGACCGAGCCTCAGGAAGACAAGCCAAAGGTGGAAAATGCGCCTAAGAGGAATGATGGTCGCAGGCGTCCCAACAATAGACCCAGACCCCAGCAGGAGCAAAAGGCCGGAAATAACGTCGGCGGTCCGAAGAACAACCGACCCGGGGATAAGCAGCAGGCTGCGCCGGGCAAAAAACAGGAAAATCCCCATCAGCAGCGTCCAAAGCAGCAGCCAAGGCCACAAAAGCAGACGGGAGCAAACCCGCCAAAACAGCAGAATGGTAAGACTGAGGGCGCTAAGCCCGGGGAAAAAAGTGCAAATTCCTCCCACAGGCGGCATTATAGTGCCGGCCCGAAGAATAGGGGAAACGGCCCCTCCGGCAATCAGGGCGGAGCGCAAAAATAAATAACTAAGCGGCTTATAGGCTTAATAAAAAGCCCCAATCTAATCCATGCGGCAATGTACCGCTGGGCGATTGGGGCTTTTGCTTATTTGGTTTTTAAGACGATCTAAGCTTATTCGGCGGAGATCATGTAGTAGTAAACCGGCTGTCCACCGCTTATTACGCTGAATTCAACGTCCTGATTTGAGGTTTCAAGCACGTCCTTTACATCGTCGGCAGAGCTGCTGTCTACATCTTCACCGTAGTAGATGGTGATAAACTCGGGAGACAGCTCGCTTAGCTTGTCGCCAAGCTTTTTGGCAAGAACGGAAATATCCGAATCGCTGCCGATGAGAGCGCCGTCCATAAGACCCAAATACTCCCCGGACTTAATCTCGTAGCCGTCAAAGTCACTGTCACGGGCAGCATAGGTGATGAGCGCAGTGTGCACAGATGAAATGGCTTCAGATGCAGATTCAAGAATTTCTTCCTCGGTCTGGGTGTATGTATCCATGCTGATTAAAGCAGATACGCCCTGAGGAACGGTTTTTGTGGGTACAACGATGACCTTCTTGTCGGTAAGGGGTATGCACTGCTCCGCCGCCATGATAATGTTTTTGTTGTTGGGGAACACAAAAACCGTGCTGGCGGGAGTTGCGTTAATGGCGTTTAAAATGTCCTCAGTGGAGGGATTCATGGTTTGACCGCCCGTTACGAGATGGTCAACACCAAGCTCGGTGAAAAGCTCCTCCATGCCCTTGCCGGCGCAGACGACAACCGTGCCGAATTCCTTTTCAGGCTCGGCAGGCGCCGCAGGCTCGGAAGCGGCGTTGGCAGCAACAAGCTCGTCATGCTGGGTGCGCATGTTCTCAATTTTCGCAACCTCGAGGGTTCCGTATTTTTGAGCTTCGGTCAAGGCTTCGCCGGGAATATTAGTGTGGACATGAACCTTAAATTCCTCGTCAGACTCGCCGATAACAAGACAGTCACCGATGCTGCTCAGAAAGTTGCGCAGGGAGTCAAGGGGCTTTATCCCATCCGCCCAGCGAACGATAAAAACAGTGTCATAGGCAAATGTAATGTCGCCTGTGTCAAAGTCCGAGAAGTCGGCGGCTTCGTTCACAGCAGAGATGTCCACATCGTAGGAATCGGGAGTTACTTCGCCTCGGAGGGAAAGAAGCATGGCCTCGAGTATGATGACCCAGCCCTTGCCGCCGGCATCCACAACGCCTGCCTTTTTCAAAACAGGGTTCTGGTTCACGGTTTCCACAAGAGCGTCCTTGGCGCTTTCGTATGCGCAGGAGAGGAGAAGCTCAATGTCGCTTCCAGTCTCTGCAAAGTCCGAAGCGGCGGCTGCTGCAACACGGGACACGGTAAGGATGGTACCTTCAGCAGGCTTCATTACCGCACTGTATGCAGACTGTACGCCTTCGTTAAGGGCGGCGGCAAAATCGTAGGCAGTGCAGGTGTCCTTACCTTTAAGAGTCTTGGAAAGACCTCTGAAAAGAAGAGAAAGGATGACGCCGGAATTGCCGCGGGCACCACGAAGCAGGGCAGAGGCTGCACATTTTGAAACTTCGCCAATGCCGTCGGGATGCTTGCGCATAAGCTCAGTTGCGGCGGCACCCAGGGTCATGCTCATATTGGTGCCCGTGTCACCATCGGGCACGGGGAACACATTCAGTTCGTTTATGTGCTGCTTATTTTGTTCCAGCGCTGCAGACGCACACAGCAGCATTTGTGTGAAAGTCGCACTGTCAAGTATTTCTATCAATTTTCAAAACACCTCCGGGGAGAAATGTCCGAACAAAGGCAGTCCGAACGTTATGGGGAGCATATTTACAGGCCCTGTGCGGGTACGGCGCTCCCGAAAAATAGGGTGCGCAGCTTATCGCACCAGCATGGAATCTATGAATACGTCCACATTTCTGACCGGAACGCCTGTGGCTTTGCCGACCTTGTATGAGACTTCGTTCATTATGCTTCCCGCAAGAACCTTCAGGTTGACACCGTGATCCACTACTATGTGCAGAGATATGGATACGCTGCCGTCGTCGTTGAAGCTGACCCCAACGCCCTTGGACATGGACTCCCGTCTGAGAAGATGGACAAGACCGTCCGTTTTGGAGCGGGCTCCCATTCCTTTGACACCAAAGCAATTTGTTGCCGCTTCGCCTGCGATGTCGGTGAATACCTCGCTGGTGATGCTTATGATGCCCAGATCGTTTTCGATTTTCACCATGATGTCATCCCCTTTCTGATTTAAAGGTGGTGTGGGCAGAAACGTCCCTTGCACGGGACATTTTGATATTATAACCTGTCATGATAAAAAGTACAAGTAGTTTTTGTGAAGAAAAGAAACATACCATACATTTCATACATTTATGCTGTATATAAAATCAAAATCTTCGGTTAAAGCGCCGAGTCCACTGTGTGTTCTTATTATTTACTTTTAATTTTACCCATGATAGAATAGATATGTTTGATATAGCTGGTCTGAAAGTATGGTTTTTTTACTTGGCTGAGTTTTACGGGCATGCGTCGGACTGCTAAAAATGAATAGATTTAAGGAGATGGAATTATGGCAAGAAAGCTAAAGACCATGGACGGCAACAATGCTGCCGCTCATGTATCCTATGCGTTTTCCGAGGTAGCGGCAATCTACCCCATCACCCCCTCGTCCACGATGGCAGAATATGCTGACAAGTGGGCGGCTGCTGGGCAAAAAAACGTGTTCGGACAGACAGTGAACGTCGTTGAGATGCAGTCTGAGGGCGGCGCAGCAGGCGCTGTTCACGGAAGTCTTACCGCCGGCGCACTGACCACAACCTACACTGCTTCCCAGGGTCTGCTTCTTATGATACCCAACATGTATAAGATCGCAGGCGAAATGCTTCCCGGCGTTATCCACGTTTCCGCAAGAGCACTGGCAAGCCACGCACTGTCTATTTTTGGCGACCATCAGGACGTATATGCCTGCCGCCAGACCGGCTTTGCAATGCTTTGCTCCAACAGCCCCCAAGAGGCTATGGACCTTGGTGCTGTTGCCCACCTTTCCGCAATCAAGGGCAGCGTGCCCTTTATGCACTTCTTCGACGGCTTCCGCACCTCCCACGAGATGCAGAAAATCGAAGTTTGGGACTATAACGAGCTGGCCGAAATGGTTGACTATGAAAAGGTTGAGGAGTTCCGCCGCAAGGCAAACAGCCCCGCAAACCCCGCCCTTCGCGGCACTGCCCAGAACGGCGACATTTTCTTCCAGACCCGTGAAGCGGCAAACCTTAAGTATGATGCCATTCCCGAAATCGTGGAAGGCTATATGACAGAGGTCAACCGCCGCATTGGTACAAACTATAAGCCCTTCAACTATTACGGCGTTCCCGATGCAACCCATGTTCTTATCGCCATGGGCAGCGTTTGCGAAGCAGCCGAGGAAGTTGTTGACTATCTTAACTCCAAGGGAGAGAGAGTCGGCCTTATTAAGGTTCACCTTTATCGTCCCTTCTCCATGAAGCACCTTATCGCCGCACTGCCCACAACAGTTAAGAGCATCGGCGTTCTTGACCGCACTAAGGAACCCGGCGCACCCGGCGAGCCCCTTTACCTTGACGTTGTTGCTGCCCTTTCCGGCAGTGAGTATCGCAGCGTTCCCGTTTACGGCGGACGTTACGGCCTTTCATCTAAGGACGTTACTCCCGGTTCCATCATCAGTGCTTTCAGAAACATTCAGGCGGCAGAGCCTAAAAATGGCTTTACCATCGGCATTGTTGACGATGTTACCCATCTTTCCATTCCGGTTACCGAGAATCCCGATGTTACCCCGGCTGACATTATTTCCTGCAAGTTCTGGGGACTTGGCTCTGACGGTACCGTTGGTGCCAACAAGAACAGCATCAAGATTATCGGTGACCATACCGACCTTAAGGTTCAGGCATACTTCCAGTATGACTCTAAGAAGTCCGGCGGCGTAACCATCAGCCACCTGCGCTTCGGAAAGAGCCCCATCAAGTCCAGCTACTATGTGTCCAAGGCAAACTTTGTTGCCTGCCACAACCCCAGCTATCTTGCAAAGTACGACATGGCTCAGGATGTTAAGCCCGGCGGCGCCTTCCTTATAAACTGCGCCTACACTCCGGAGGAGCTTTCCCAGCATCTGCCTGCCGCTGCAAAGAAGTATATTGCCGATAACAAGGTTCGCGTTTACACTGTTGACGCTATACGTATTGCCCGTGAGCTGGGCCTTGGCAATCGTACCAACATGGTGCTTCAGGCTGCCTTCTTCAAGCTGGCTGAAATCATGCCCATTGAAGATGCTGAGAAGTACATGAAGGATGCTATCCGCACAACCTATGGACGCAAGGGCGAAAAGATTGTTAACATGAACATTCAGGCTGTTGACGCTGGTCTGCAGCAGGTTCATGAAATTGCCGTTCCCGCTGACTGGTCCAATCCCGCAGCCGACGCTCCCGAAGAGAAGCTTCGCGGCGGCCTTGCCCATGCCAACGACTTTGTTGACAACATTCTCGTTCCCGTCAACAACATGAGAGGTGACAGTTTGCCCGTTTCCGCCTTTATGGACGTTGCAAACGGCACTGTTCCCAACGGCACCTCCGCATTTGAAAAGCGCGGCGTCGCAGTTGACGTTCCCCAGTGGATTCCCGAAAACTGCCTCCAGTGCAATATGTGCGCCTTTGTTTGCCCCCACAGCGTTATCCGTCCCTTCGTATTCAATGCCGACGAGCTCAAGAATGCTCCCGAGGGCACTGTTACCACCCAGATGAAGGGTAAGGGCTGCGAGGATTATCAGTTCGCAATGATTTCCTCCGTTTTGGACTGCACCGGCTGCGGAAGCTGCGTAAACGTATGCCCCGCCAAGGAAAAGGCACTCAAGATGGTTCCTCTGGAGGACAGACGCAGCGAGCAGGAAGTTTACGATTACGCCTACAAGGAGCTTTCACGCAAGGAGCTTCCCTTTGCCGAGAATACTGTCAAGGGCAGCCAGTTCAACACCCCGCTGCTTGAGTTCTCCGGCGCATGCGCAGGCTGCGGCGAAACTCCCTATGCAAAGCTTATTACTCAGATGTTCGGCGACAGAATGTATATCGCCAATGCCACAGGCTGCTCCTCCATTTGGGGTGGAAGCGCACCCAGCTTCCCCTACACCAAGAACCGCGAAGGCCGTGGTCCCGCTTGGGCAAACAGCCTTTTTGAGGACAACGCAGAGTTCGGCCTTGGTATGCTTCATGCCGGCAAGCAGCGCAGAAATGCCGTTGTTTCTGCCGCAAAGCGCCTGGTTGAAGCCGGCGTTTGCAAGGCCGAGGCTGAAAAGTGGCTTGAGGTCAGCGAGAACGCTGCCGAGAGCAAGGCTGCAGGTGAGGCACTTATTGCAGCATGCGAAAAGAATTCCGACAACGCTGACTGCAAGAGAGTTCTTTCTCACCGTGAAATGATTATGAAGCCCAGCTTCTGGGTATTCGGCGGCGACGGTTGGGCATACGACATCGGCTACGGCGGTGTTGACCACGTTCTTGCCAGCGGCGAAAACATTAACATCATGGTCTTTGACACCGAGGTTTACAGTAACACCGGCGGTCAGGCTTCAAAGGCAACACCCACCGGCGCTGTGGCACAGTTTGCAGCAGCCGGAAAGAGCGTTAAAAAGAAGGATCTTGCTCAGATTGCCATGTCCTATGGCTACATCTACGTGGCACAGATTTGCATGGGCGCAAGCTATCAGCAGACTCTCAACGCCATTATGGAAGCCGAGAGCTATGATGGTCCTTCCCTCATTATTGCTTATGCACCCTGCATTAACCACGGTAACCGCAACGGTATGGGCAAGTCCATTACCACCGAGAAGCAGGCTGTTGAAGCCGGCTACTGGAACATGTTCCGCTTTGATCCCAGAAAGGAACAGCCCCTCAGTGTTGACAGCAAGCCCGCCACCGCAAGCTATCAGGACTTCATCAACAACGAGGTTCGTTACACCAGCTTGAAGCTCAGCTTCCCCGAAAGAGCAGAAAAGCTCTTTGCCGAGGCAGAGGAACAGGCAAAGGCAAAGTACGAAAACCTGGTTCGTCAGAAGGAAATGTTTGAAGGCAAGGATGCCGAATAATTTCTGATAAAAGGGCGAAAGCTCTAAAGCTCAGAAAAAATACAATACAAAAGACCTCCAATCGCCAAAGCGTGATTGGAGGTCTTTTGTATGTATGTGGCTTAATTAAAAGCTTTTTTAAATTCTATTTAAGGGGTGTTTCAAAGGCTTAGTCTGCGTAGTGGGTTCTTACATATTCAAGCCAGGTCTGATAAACCGCAGTGGAAAAATGTATGCCGTCACTGGTTTCCGAGGAAGGAAGATAACCATCGTCCCCGGCAAGAGCGCCAACAAGATCCATGTAGTAGCAGCCCTTTTCACCGGCCAGGGTCTTGAGCTTATCATTGTATGAGCCGATGCGGGTCATGTTGAACATGTCGCTGGAGGAGGACTTTGCGGAGCTCACAGGGGTAAGACCCATGATGTATATATCGCAGTCTGGCTGACCGGCGATAATGGTGTCCAGCATTTCACCGTACATTTCCGTAAAATTGTCAGGCTCAAGATAGATTTCATTGATGCCCAGAAGAATGTAAATTTTGCCGTAGGGCTTTTGCAAAAGCCCGTCCACATAGGTGCCGTACTGCCCATTTTCCAAGGCAACGGTTTTCTTTGTGGTGGCGCTGACAATGGTGGCACTGGTGCCCGCGTAATAGTCACAGGTGGTAAGACCGGAAAAAAGACGGAAGCCGTCCATAAGAGAGTTACCCATAAAGGCGGCATCTGCAAAAAAATCGTCGTCCTTAGCTTCACGGGCGGCAAGATTGGGAGCCACGGTTTCCTCCTCCGCAGGGGGCAGTGGGCTTTCGGGCTGCACCGGTGTTTCGCTTACGGCAGGGGGCTGAGTGTCGCCACCGGTTATGTCAGGCGGGCGGACAACGGTGTCGGGGTCAACAGTGGGAGTTGCAGGGGTGTCCTCCGTCGGTTCTTTTGAATTACATGCCGGAAGGGTAAAAAGACAGGCTGTCGCAAGAACCGCAGCAACAGCACAGGTAAAGCGCTTTTTCTTATATGTGAAGGTCATAGCGGTACTATGCTCCCTGAAATATGTTTAAAATAGCAGAAACAAATCTGCTTGATTTTATTATAGATAATTGGGTTACATAATGCAAGAACTAATTTGATATTATTTTTCAAAATACGACATTAGTTTACAGCTTTTTCCCCTGCTGCGCCAAGGGAAAGGTTTGACCGCTGTTGTGTTGTGTGTTATAATTTATCGATTGTAGATGCGATTGCGGTGAAGGGCTGCCGGCTTTATTATCCGCCCCGGCGGATAATAGGATTGCGCCTTCACGTTAAAATAATAATAGACCGGAGTAGACTTATGTGGCTTAGCGATAAATGGCAGGATTACGAGCTTATCGATTGCAGCGACGGGCAGAAGCTTGAGCGCTGGGGCAAGCAGATTTTGGTGCGTCCAGACCCTCAGGCTATTTGGAAAACACCCCGCACAAATCCCCTTTGGAACAAACCCTCAGCAAAGTACAGCCGCAGTCAAACGGGTGGTGGACACTGGGAAAAGTGCGACGTTCCTGAAAGCTGGAAGGTGAACTATGGGGAGCTTTGCTTCAACGTGAAGCCCATGAACTTTAAGCACACAGGGCTTTTTCCCGAGCAGGCTGCCAACTGGGATTTTGCTGCGGAGAAAATTAAAAACGCAGGTCGTCCCATCAGTGTGCTGAATCTTTTTGCATACACCGGCGGGGCTACCGTTGCCTGCGCAAAGGCGGGTGCTAATGTCTGCCATGTGGACGCCGCAAAGGGCATGGTCTCATGGGCGAAGGAAAATGCAAAATCCTCCGGCCTTGAGGACGCCTCCATCCGCTGGATTGTGGACGACTGCGCCAAGTTCACTGAGCGGGAAATTCGCCGGGGCAGACGGTATGATGCCATTATTATGGACCCACCCTCCTATGGACGGGGTCCTGGAGGTGAGGTCTGGAAGCTGGAGGATGACCTTTGGGAATTTGTGTCCCTCTGCGCCGGCGTCCTTTCAGACGCTCCGCTTTTTGTTATAATAAATTCGTACACCACAGGTCTTTCGCCGTCGGTTCTTACCTATATTTCCGAGAGCATTTTCTCAAAGAAATTCGGCGGACACAGCGAAAGCCGTGAATTGGGACTTCCGGTTACGGACAGCGGCTTGGTGCTTCCCTGCGGAGCAACCTGCCATTGGGAAGCAGAATAGGAAGGTTATGGAACCGATAATCAAATTCGAGGATGTTTTTTACCGCTACGAGGCAGATGAGGTGCTCCCTCCGGCACTGGACGGAGTTTCCCTTGAAATTGCCGAGGGCAGCTTCACTGCTGTGCTGGGTCACAATGGCAGCGGAAAATCTACCCTTGCAAAGCATTTAAACGCAATACTTGTGCCTACCGCAGGTAAGGTTACCGTGTGTGGAATCGACACCGCAGAGGAGAAGCGCCTTATTGACATTCGCCGAAGCGTGGGCATGGTTTTTCAAAATCCGGACAACCAGATAGTTGCATCTGTGGTGGAGGACGATGTGGCCTTTGCCCCAGAGAATTTGGGCATACCCTCCCAGGAAATCCGCCGCCGTGTGGACGAGGCTCTTAGGCTTGTGGATATGTACGACTACAAAAATCATTCCTCACACCTTCTTTCCGGCGGACAAAAGCAGCGTGTTGCCATTGCAGGGGTAATTGCCATGCAGCCCCGCTGCATAGTTCTGGACGAGCCCACCGCCATGCTTGACCCCTCGGGCAGGCGGGAGGTAATGGAAACCATAAAGCGCCTTAACAAGGAAAATGGAATAACAGTGGTTCTAATTACCCACCATATGGAGGAAGCGGCGCAGGCAGAAAGAATTGTGGTCATGTCCGACGGCAGAATTTGCCGGGACGGTACGCCACGGGAGATTTTCTCCGAGCCGGAATACCTTAAGGAGCTGGGACTGTCCGTGCCGGACACAATAGGTCTTTTGCACCTTTTGAATAAGGCTGGGATGGAACTTCAAATAAACGCACTTTCCACGGAGGAATGCGTGGAGTCAATTTTAGCAGCGCTGAGATAAAGAATATAAAGGAAACTATAATGCCGACCATAAAGACCCGGGCACTTACCCATATTTACAGCGAAAACACTCCGCTTCAACGGGTAGCCATCGAAAATATAAATATAGAAATACAGCAGGGCGAGTTTGTGGGGCTTATTGGACACACAGGCTCGGGAAAGTCTACCTTCGTGCAGCACCTCAACGGACTTTTGCTGCCAAGCTCCGGCAGCGTCCTTCTGGACGACAGGGACATTAACGCCTCGAAGCGTTTTCGGCATGATGCCCGCTTCAAGGTGGGGCTTGTGTTTCAATATCCTGAATATCAGCTTTTTGAGGACACGGTTTTTAAGGACATTGCCTTCGGCCCAAGAAACATGAAGCTAAGCCCCGATGAAATTGGCGAGAGGGTTAGGGAGGCGGCAGGCTTTGTGGGCGTGCCGGAAAGCCTTTTTGACAAATCTCCGCTGGAGCTTTCCGGCGGACAAAAAAGGCGTGTTGCCATCGCCGGTGTTATTGCCATGCGGCCGGAGGTCCTTATTTTGGACGAGCCTACGGCGGGGCTTGACCCCTCCGGATGTGAAAGCATCCTGCGCAATGTGCAAAGCTATCATGAGGCCAAGGGCGCAACAATTATCCTTGTATCCCACAGCATGGAGGATATGGCAAGGGTGGCACAGCGAATTTTAGTGTTTGACAAGGGCGGTCTTTCTATGGACGGCACTCCTGCTGAGATTTTTTCAAGAACTGCGGAGCTTCGCTCCATGGGGCTTGACATTCCCGTTGCCGCGGACATTGCCGCAAGGCTGCGGGAGATGGGGCTTAAGCTTCCCGATGACTGCTGCACTGTGGAGCGTCTGAGTGAAGCCATACTCTCGCTGAAAAGGGAGGGTGCATAATGCTTAAGGATATTACCCTTGGTCAGTATTTCCCCGGAGATACCTTCATCCACCGCCTGGACCCAAGAACCAAGCTTATTTTCACACTGATTTATATTATCTCGCTTTTTGTGGTGAAAAGCTGGGTGGGCTATGGCCTTATGGTGCTAATTTTTCTTTGTGAGCTTATAATTTCAAAGGTCAGCCCCAAAACACTTTTTAAAGGCCTTAAGCCCCTGGCGTTTATTATAATTTTTACTGCCGTAATAAACATTTTCTATAATCATGAGGGAAAAGAGCTTTTCTCCTGGTGGATATTTACCGCCACCGACGCCGGATTTATCCGTGCCCTTCAAATGGTGCTTCGTATAATGCTTCTGGTTTTAGGCTCCTTCCTTCTAACCTACACCACAACCCCAATGGCTCTTACCGACGGTATTGAAAGCCTTTTTGCACCACTAAAAAAGCTCCATGTTCCGGTGCACGAGTTTGCCATGATGATGAGCATCGCCCTTCGCTTTATCCCCACACTTGTGGAGGAGGCGGACAAAATAATGAGCGCCCAGAAGGCCCGTGGGGCGGACTTTGAAACAGGCAGTCTTGTGGACAGGGCGAAGGCGCTTTTGCCCCTTTTAATACCCCTTTTTGTCAGCGCCTTTCGTCGGGCGGACGAGCTTGCCATTGCCATGGAGGCTCGCTGCTACCACGGCGGCGAGGGACGAACCCGCATGAAACGGCTTAAAATGGTTGCCGGCGACTACCTTACACTTATATTTACCGCTGCAATGCTGGCGGGAGCCATACTCCTGACGAGGTTTGGGATATGAGAAATATTGCTATGAAAATCGCCTATGACGGCAGTGCCTACCACGGCTGGCAGGTGCAAAAAGGGGGAGACATTACTGTTGCCGAAACCCTTGAAAAGGCGCTTTCTACTATTTGTGAGCACCGGGTGAAGGTAACGGGCTGCGGCCGTACGGATGCCGGTGTTCATGCGCTGCGCTATTGCTGCAACTTTAAAACGGATTGTCATATTCCCATAGAGCGCTTTCCCCTGGCGGTGAACAGCCGCCTTCCGGCGGACATCGCCGCCATGGATGCGGTGGAGGCACCGGAGGATTTTAATGCCATACTGTCCTGTCATAAAAAGGAATACGTCTACCGAATATACAATTCCAATATCCGAGACCCGTTTTTGCAGGATAGGGCCTGCTTTTACCCCTCGGCATTGGATGTGGAGCGAATGGAGCGGGCAGCCCTTGCTTTTGAGGGCACCCACGACTTTAAAGCCGTAAGAAGTGTGGGCACAGAAACGAAAACTACGGTGAGAACCATATATTGGTGCAACATTGAGAAGAACGGAAACGTCATAAGCATGCGTGTGTGTGCAGACGGCTTTCTTTACAACATGGTGCGTGCCATAATGGGAACGGTGGTGTATGCGGGACTGAAAAAGCTTGAGCCGGAGGATATTCCGCACCTGCTTGAGCGGGGAGACAGGCGGCTTACAGGGCCGACAATGCCGCCACAGGGGCTATATATGTCCCGAATATGGTACGACGGAGCCGTTGGTGAAATGATGATGCGATAGTGGCACACAGCCCAATATTCACAAAAAGTCTATTTATTTTTCGGAATATATGTTATAATAATTGCTA
>CAZJYY010000007.1:0-66864 GCA_964550315.1 uncultured Oscillospiraceae bacterium
CATTGATGCTGTCCTCCTCGTGATACCAGTGCATGAGCCCGCGCTCGCGTTCCTCCGGAGCGCGGTTTTGCGCCATAGCCGCAAGGATGCTGCCCTCATGCGCTGCAACAGAGTGCACATCCAACTCCACAGGCTCGGATTCCATGTCGCCCCACGCGTTGCGCTCATAGTAGTCCACGGTCATGGGCATATACAGCTTGAGCGTGTGCGTCTCAGGCGGCAGGACGGTAAAGCTGTCTTCGCCCATGACCACACCAAGGCCGCTGCCGTTATCCCAAGCAACGTGAAAGGTGCCGATATCGTCGATTGCTTTCAGCGTACCCATCGTACCGGGCGGCACGGGATTATACGGGTCTTTCATCTCCCGTAACCTGATGCGGGAACCTACGGGATACTGCTCCCGCAGGAATTTTAGCCATTCTCGGTTCACATTCATTTTTACATACCTCCTAATGTCATGCCCTGTTCGGGCGGCTTTTCATAGTCCTCCAGCGGGCGCGGATTTTCCTCGCCGAACATATCATAGAGAATGTCGTCCACCGCCTTCCGCACGACGGGGGCATCCGTCAGCACCTCATACCGAAAACCGGAGGTGGGCTTGTAGGGCAGCTCGTCCCTGATGACTTGGAGAAAAATCTCCGGGTCGGTATATGCCAGCTTTTCTCCGCTGGCAAAGGACACCTTGCCGATGACCTTTTGCTTTTCTGCCATATTCAGTTCCTGCTGGCGCTTATCGTAAATGTAAATGTACGAGTAATCGCCGCGGCGTGGAGCGCAGCGCAGGCAGTAGCGGTAGTTTTCGCTCTCGGCGATGTAGCCGTAGCTGCCGCTGTCGCCCAGCTCTCCGGCGTGGTCGTTGCAGTAGCCGGACATTGCAGAGAGGTTTTTCAGTGGGCCTTTTCGCAGCTCGTCTACAAACTGTTGAAATTCCGCCTTGAATTCGGGCGTGTTAAGCTCATCGCCGTTATGCTCCCACCATGTCGACCAGAATTCATCACCTCTGCCGTGGTCAAATCGCATATGTCCCAAAGTGGCGAGTTCTTCGTCTTTTTCCTCTTGGGTATAGAAAAGCCCTGCTTCGTCAGCCAAAGCAGGGCGCAGGATGAATTTTCGGTTGTCTACGGGAAAGTTCAGTCCTCGTTCCTCGCAGAAATCCTTAAGGGCAAGGTGCTCGCCGAGGAAGTCAAGCCTGCCTCGCAGTCGCTTGAACCCCTCCTTGGGGATGGTGATAGGTTCATGGAGTAGGACAGTGCCTGCATGGTTTACAGCGACACTTGGTTCCACCGTCATCGGCTCGCCGGGATTGTAGTCGCTGCCGCGCAGGTCGTAGGCGTACCAGCCCTCCGGCACGGTGTCGCGGTCAATGCGGGAGTTTGTGAACAGCGCGGGTTTACCGAAAAGCTCGACGTACTCGTATTCTTCGTTTCTAGCGTTTACTATGGGGATCATCTCCTTTGTTTTTGTAGCTACACAACATACCACAGTGTGGCGGGGATAGCTATTCTTTATTGAGGTTTTTAATGCGCTGTGGTAGAATGAGGGCGAGATAAATCCCGATTTGGCGTAGCGTTTACATGAATGAGGGGGGTGATTATGTGGCAAAGAAACGCACAAGAAAAATCATCATTTCTCTTGTAATTCTTGTTGCGCTTATTGTGGTATTGCTTTTCTCGATGACCACGTTCTGGCATGAAGATTCCCCAGACGGTACATATCAACTCTGCGGATGGCTTATCGACATGCGCGGAGCTGGTTATAGCGGCGGTATTTACCTCAGAAAGAATTTCCTTTTCTCCGCATGGCACAAACTTGGAGCGGGGGTTTCCTCATGCGAATGGACATCCAATTCTACGTTTAGAGTTGATTTATCATATATGGTTGATGGTAGTTATACAACGGAATACTCCGTCGAGGATTTCTTTGATTAGAATAGGTAACTTCCCGTTTGTCGAGCTGAATTATCAATGCTTCAAAGGATAATAAAATGATGGATGAAATAAAGCCCGGGCGCTATCGCCACTTTAAGGGCAATGAATATGAGGTCATGTGTATTGCCAAACACTCGGAAACGCTGGAGCCGATGGTGGTGTACCGCGCTCTCTACGGCGAGGGTGGCGTTTGGGTTAGACCCGCCTCAATGTGGAACGAGACGGTGGAGCGCGATGGAAAAACATACAAGCGCTTTAGCTTCCTAGGTGACATACAGCCGTAAGATGAGCAGCATATTGTGGCAAAATGGGAGCATCAGAATGATAGAGAAGGTACATACCAGCCCGCGGGGCAATGTTCACTATTGGGTAACAGAGAACTTTGACCCGGCACATCAGACGCTGGTCTTTCTTCACGGTCTGACTGCCGACCACACGATGTTTAATAAGCAGCTGCCATACTTTGAAGCTTCATACAACATCGTCGTCTGGGACGCGCCGGCACATGGAAAATCAAGACCGTATTTGGATTTTACATATCCGAATGCGGCTGCGGACTTAAAATCCATCCTTGACGACTGCAATGTCGGCTCCGCCGTTATGATAGGGCAGTCCATGGGCGGCTATGTTATTCAGTCCTTTTTGCTGCACTATCCTGAAATGGTGGCTGCCTTCGTAGGCATAGACACCTGCCCCTACGGAGAGCGGTATTACTCCCGTTCTGACAAATGGTGGCTGCGGCAGATTGAGTGGATGTCTATGCTCTACCCATTGGGGTTTTTAAAGCGGTCGGTGGCAAAACAATGTGCAGCCACCGAATACGGATACAAAAACATGCTCACAGCGCTCTCTCCCTATGGAAAGCGCGAGCTGTGCCACCTGATGGGCATAGGCTTTGCTGGCTTTTTGGAGGATAACAGAGATATGGAGACAGGCTGCCCGCTGCTCATTCTCTGCGGTGAGCATGACAGAACGGGCAGGGTGAAAAGCTACTGCAAAAGCTGGGCTACTATTACGGGTGCGCCGCTGGTCTGGATAAAGAACGCCGCCCACAACGCAAACGCCGATAACCCCGGACAGGTAAATGCAGAGATTGCGGCATTTCTGCGCTCTCTGAAATAGGGGGAATGCTCTTTTGACACAGACAGAGGATAATACGGTGCATCTAGACGCAACGAATGACGACCTTTTCCGCACCCAGATGAAAATGCTCAAAGATTTTTTGGAGCGCGGTGCTATAACGCAGGCGCAATATGACCACAGCACCAAGGTGCTTATTGAGAAGCTACCGCACGGCAAATGACGCTGCGCGGTAGCTTTTCTATCACATATAACCCATTTGCATATCCATGCGCTCTCCCGGGCTGCCGAACATCAGCTCGTCGATAGAGAGCGTGCCGTGGTAGGCGATGTAGCCATAGTCTGTGAATGCGCCGTATTCCGAGTTCATGCGCTCGAAGCCGTATTTCTCAAAATCGTAGAAATCGGCGAGGTTTTCATCAAATTCATAGTGACCAGACTCCAAAATCATGTATCTGCCGTAGTCCTCCGGCGTTTTTGCGTTGGGTGCAAAATCGAACAAGTCAAGCTGCTCTGCTAAATGCGCTATCTGTGCAGCGCTTTGCGGCCTTGCAAACTCGGCGGCGGCGCACAGCTTCTCGACATCGGCCTTATCCAGCTTTTCGATAGCAGTGCACATCTCATTGAGCGTGCCGATGCTTTCGTTATTGATATCCAAGAGAGCATAAATACTCTCCGGCAGTTCGCTTTCAATCACTCGCAGGGACATTTCTCCAAGATTATCAATACCGGCGCGGTACATCGTGCGCTCAATCTGCGTCTGGGTCATCGGCAGATAGAGATAGGTCGCGGGGCTGTCCGCAGGCGCTTTCCGAGAGGACATCTCGACCTCCATCAAGCAATCTTTGTAGCGGTATTCGGGGAAATTCCGCCCGTCATAAAGCTCCGACATTTCAAAGCCGTTGTCGTAGACCACGCCGTAGGGTGTGACCCTTCCGACCTCGCCCTCCAGAATAGAAAGTGCAACATCGCGGAAATCCTTGTCCTGCATCTCATTCAAAGTCGCGCCGTTACCCAGCGTCAGATAGTGCCTGCGCCCCAGCGCTTCAAGGTCGTTGAAGTCAGTAACGACAGTGACCTCCTGACAGCAGAAGGTGAGGTTTATGAGCTCGTCGGTGCTGCATAGACCAAGCCGATATGCCATGCCCTCAAACTGCGTTTTCTCGTAGGCATCAAAGCTGTCCAGTCGCTTGGCAAGGTAGTTTAGTTCGTCGATGTTGACGCTCGTATACTCCATGTGCTTGAGAACGGAAAAATCTCCGCGAACCTCATCTAGCTTGCAGTCGTGATTTAACGGGTCGCCGACCTCAAGCTGACTGAGCATTCCGATGATCTCATCGTACTGGTCAGTCGGAATAGGAAACGGCACAGAAACCACTCCGTATTCGGGGTGGTCGGGGTTGGATAAAACTGCAGTGTATATCATCTGATTGCCTCCTTAAACGGTAGCTGCATTGCTATGTGCGAACTCGATCTGAGCGAGACCGGCAGCAATGCTTACGATTTCTGCGCTGCACTGGCGGCGCAACTTTTCCTCATGTTCTTTTCTCTGGCGTTCGTAGATCACTTCCGCGTCCGTCCGCATACAGCTTCCGTCAGCGTGCCAGCAGATGAAGCCGGTTGCCGGGTATCGGCAGCCCTCGCAGTGGTCGGTTTTTTGGCAACAGAAGGGTTCGGGCGGCGGGGACGAGGTATAATTGACACAATTAGATATCTTGATGAATTCGCCGGTTTTGCGGGAGAGTCTTGCAAACATGGTTTTCATTCCTTTCCGTAAAATAGAAAAAGCGGCAGCATCTCGTTCAAAAGATGCCGCCGCTTTTCGAGTGTCACATATTGAATTGCTGGGATTGGGTATGTTCCGAGGCCTGCGCTGCCGCTGCAATTCGATCCCGCACATCGGGTAGGGAGTATTCGATTTGGTTGCAGATGCTTCTGAGTGCAGAAACTGTTTCCCCTGATAGCTCAATGTCGTTATCCAGAGCTTCATCTGCCGTCCGATAAATCTCTGTGAGCTGTTCGTCGGTAAATAACCTGTGCTTTTCCACCAATCCGGAGCGCTGAGCTAAGTCCTCTTTTGCGGCAACGTAGTTGTTTTCAAGGTAGTGTCCATGGTAAAGCCCCTTGTGGTCATAGCCCCACTCCCGCGTCGTCGCAAGCTCCGTATCACTCACCTCGCCGCAGGCGGCAAGGTTCACTCGCTCCGCTGCTCCTCCTTTTCGCACGGCAAACGCTCCGCTGATTTGCCGTGCGATTAAGACGAGAAGGGCGCGGCCTCCATTATGCTCATGTACTCGGACACCGTTGAGACGATTTCTGAGACACGGTCACGCGCTTCCTCCTTCTCCATCGTATTGATGTCATCCGGGAAATAGCGGATACCATCGCCGACCACTTTGCAGAGTGGCTCACCGTCATAATGGACTGGGAGGACATCGTCCTCCAGCGGCTGCGGCTTGAAGCCCTCGCGTTTTAGAATACAGGTGAGTTCCTCAAAGTAGCGGGTGCGTTGTGTTGAGTTATTCATGTTCTGGCCTCCTTATTTTTGTTGTAGAGCGCAAAAAAGCCCGGCAGTTTGTTCCGTCATAGACGGTAAACTGCCGGGCAGATATACTTTGCGACTTATTTCATTAGGTATATTTAGTTTCTGATTTCAAACAGACCGCTGGCGCTGGAAATGCCAGTTTATGGCTCGGTGTGGGTTCGAGTCACCCCAGTTGCTCAAAAACAGCCATTTGCATCTATGATTTGTTATCTGAAAATTGGGACGAGAAAAGTCCCGAAAAGGTCGATGCCACAGGCGTTACAGCCTGTGGCATCTAAATTGACCTAACAAGATGGTGCCGGTGGCCGGACTCGAACCGGCACGCTGTTGCCAGCGGTGGATTTTGAGTCCACTACGTCTACCAATTCCATCACACCGGCATGTGACGGAGATTATTATACAACACTGCTGCCGATAATTCAAGAAAAATATTACTTATTTCCCGGCAAGTGAACAAAGCGTATCCCCGCTTAGCCTGTAGACCGTCCACTCCTCCATGGGTGTCGCCCCAAGGGAGAGATAAAAATCAATACTTGGCCGGTTCCAATCAAGACAGGCCCATTCCAGGCGGCCGCAGCCACGCTCCACCGTTATCTGTGCAAGCCGTGTCAAGATGGACTTGCCGAAGCCCCTACCCCTAAACTCCTCCAACACAAAAAGGTCCTCAAGGTATATTCCCGCCCTGCCAAGGAAGGTGGAAAAGTTATGAAAGAAAAGCGCAAAGCCCACTTCTCTGCCATCAACCACTGCGAAGATAACCTCCGCCTTCTCCTTTTCAAAAACCCATTCACAGATAAGCTCCTTTGTGGCAACCACCTGGTCAGACATCTTTTCATACTCCGCAAGCTTATTTATAAAAGACAATATGAGGTTCGCATCATCTTTTACAGCCGCTCTGAATTCAACTTTTTCCTTCATTTCTACTCTCCAAAAAGCTGTGAAACTTTAGTAATATATGCGGGAAGCGCATTTTCAAAATCCACCCCGTTGCGCCTGGGTGTACCTCGTTTTGCCGTACGGTCTATGCTGTCACTTACAAGGGAAATTGAAAGCTCCGTGGCATCTTCAAGAGCTGCTCCCCTTATGATAAGCGCACTGAAGGCCGACGCAAAAATATCCCCGGTGCCGTGGAAGGTGCCTTCCCTTACAGGCCGCAGTGAAAGATGCCTTTTGCCGGATTTCACATCCACCGAAACTGCACCCACATTTCCCTCATGAGTGCAAACACCGGTAAGTGCGATTACTCCGCTGCAAAGACTTGAAAGCCCGTTAATAAGGGAGTCAATGTACTCGTGGCTGTGGGGGCCACTGTGGTAAGGGATCCCCGTCAGCAGTGCAGCCTCTGTTATATTTGGGGTAATAATGTCCGCACCTGCGCAAAGCCCCCGAAAAGCTGTGCACATATCTTCGCCAAAGCCTTGATAATAACTTCCATTATCCGCCATCACCGGGTCGACAATTATCTTAGTCCGTCTTGTTGATATTATGTTAACCGCATCCCGAAGCAACTCAGCCTGAGCAGAGTTTGCAAGATAGCCTGAATATATACCGTCAAACTCCGCTCCAACGGACTTCCAGTGCCGTGCAATGGGCAGCATCTCGTCGGAAAGATCGCGGAAAGTGAAGCCTGTGAAGCCCCCTGTGTGGGTGGATAAAAGAGCCGTGGGAAGGACGCTGCACTCCACCCCGCTGGCTGAAATGACAGGCAATGCCACTGTAAGTGAGCATTTTCCAAAGCCCGAAATGTCGTGCACGGCAGCAATTCTTTTAATTTCGTTCATGTTGCTGTTTCCTTATTTTTGTTTATCCCTAAAAATCATAACAAGCTCAATAAGCATTTTTGCTATCTTCTCCATAGAATCTACGCTGCAATACTCATAAGGCCCGTGGAAGTTTAATCCGCCCGTGCAAAGGTTCGGGCACGG
Source organism: uncultured Oscillospiraceae bacterium (assembly GCA_964550315.1). Classification (GTDB taxonomy): domain Bacteria; phylum Bacillota; class Clostridia; order Oscillospirales; family Oscillospiraceae; genus UBA2658. The sequence continues at coordinate 7,479 of CAZJYY010000007.1, forward strand.
AAGTCCCATAAATGAAAGTCTTGCCCCGTCGGTGCCGCCACGAATGGGAACGATGTTCGGTGTTATGTTAACCTTATTCATAGCCTCCCGAGCATATTCAATAAGCTCCATATGGGGAAGAATTTTTTCCTTCATGTTGAAGTAGCGGTCCTCCGTCTTAACAAAAACGGTTCCCTCTCCATACTTTTCGTTGAGATAATCCCCCACTCTATGTGCAAATTCTTTGCGGTGCTCAAACTTTTCACGGTCATGATCCCGGATGATATACTGAAGCTCTGCTTCCTCCACCCCTCCGCTCATGGCGTGAAGATGATAAAAGCCCTCGTAGCCCTCGGTATGGGAGGGTGTTTCCCATTGGGGAAGCATGGAGGCATATTCCATGGCCACAAGGGACGCATTGACCATCTTATTTTTTGCGCTGCCGGGATGAATGCTTTTGCCCTGAACGAAAACGCCGCAGTTGGCGCCGTTAAAGTTTTCGTACTCGATTTCTCCAAGCTCACCGCCGTCAACAGTGTAGGCAAAGGCGGCGCCGAAATCTTTCACATCGAACTTTTCCGGTCCGTTTCCTATTTCCTCGTCCGGTGTGAAGCCAATGCAAATCTTGCCGTGAGGAATTTCGGGATGGGTGGTAAAATACTCCACCATGGTCATTATTTCCGCAATGCCCGCCTTGTCATCAGCCCCCAAAAGGGTGCTTCCGTCAGTCACGATAAGCGTTTGTCCCACATGCTCTCTAAGACTTTCAAATTCTGCCGGGTCAAGATACATCCTGCGCTCTTCACTGAGCACAATTCTTCCACCGTTGTAGTTTTCAATAATACGGGGTTTTGCATTTTCTCCCGAAGCATCGGGCGAGGTGTCCATATGGGCAATGAAGCCCAGTGCCGGCACGTCTTTCTCCCCAAGATTTGAGGGAAGCTCCGCCATAACATAGCAGTAGTCGCTTAAACGCACATTCTGTGCCCCAAGCTCTAAAAGCTCCTTTTCAAGCTCACGGGCAAGGGCCCACTGCTTTTCTGTACTGGGCAAGGTATCCGCTTCCTCTTTGGACTGAGTGTCAAAGCTTACATATCGTAAAAATCGTTGGGTTAAAGACATATATATTTTTCCTTTCGGCAATTACTCTAATGGAAACATTATAGCATTTATACACTGTATTTGTCAGTATAATTATGCACAAAAAAGGACTTCCCTTCTGATGATGCTCATAGGTACTATATGTGAACCTTGTATTGTCAGGCAAGGAGGCGGACGGCGAAAGTCGTCCGCCTCCTTGTTTTTATGCCAACAGTCTTATAATGTCGTTTTTGCTTGTAATCGCAGGCGTGATGTGCGGCTGCTGTTCAGCAGCGTCCATGACGCTGTCTACCGTGCCGATGTCGCGGTAGATGATGCGGATGCTCTGCCCGGAGGAATGCGAGTACTTCTTGCCACGCTCTCCCACCTCAATGCGCTGAATGAACAGGCGCAGCAGTTCCGGTGTCAGCTCGTCAATGGTGGTGTACCGCTTCGCCTTTTCAATGAAGGCATCCACATTGGCTGCAGAGGCTTTAAGTTTCTCCAGCCGCGATTCTTTCTCCGGGATAGCATCCTCCAGCGCCTTTTGTTCGGCATTGTAGTCAGCGGAGAGCATTCTGAACTGTTCGTTGGTCACACGGCCGAGGACATTGTCCTCATAGAGGTGTTTGAACAGGGTCGAGAGCTCACCGCTCCTTCGCCGCATGGTGTCCACATCCTTTTGCAGAGCATTGATCTCCCGCCGCAGTTCCAGTGTATTTTTCTGGTTGATGTAGGCCGCGAATTGCCGTTCCTTCATTCTGGCGAAGTGAGTGACACGGCGAAGATCGTCCAGTATAACTTGCTTGAGATCCACCACCCGAATCTGGTGTGGTGTGCAGGCCTCCTTGCCGCGTTTCCCATAGGTGGAACACCGCAAGTAGTATTGATCTTCCTGCATTTTTTCCGTGCGGTTGAGATACATGTACTTCCCGCAGTCGGCGCAGTAGACAAGGCCAGAGAACAGATTGGGTTCCTCCATGTGCTTGGGTGCGCGGCGCTTGTGCTGACGGACATCTTGAACAATGTTCCATGTTTCCAACGTAATGATTGGCTCATGGGTATTCTCCACCAGCACCTGCTCGCTCTCTGGATTGTAAACGGCCTTCTTATTTTTGTAAGAGATGGTCGTCTTTCGCATGGAAAGCGTGTGACCGATGTAGACTGGGTTCTCAAGAATGTGTTTGACTGTCGATTGCTGCCACACATATGGTCTGGTTGTATCCAGTCCCATAACCGTTGCGCCCGTTTTCCGATAGTAATGGTTCGACGGGTTGAGGATCTGCTCCTTGGTCAGAATGCGTGCAATCTGACTCGGGCCCTTGCCGGAGGCGCAGAGCTCGAAGATGTGCCGCACCACCGGTGCGGTCTCTTCGTCCGACACAAGGCTTTTGGCGTCAGCATCCTTCTTTTTGTAGCCGTATGGAGGCTTGCCGCCCAGACGCTCACCGCGTTCCGCCTGCATCCGCTTGACGGCGCGCACTTTCTTGCTGGTATCCTTGGCATGGAGCTCGTTTGCCCAATTTCGGATGGGATTAAAATCGTTGCTGCTCTCCACCAGCGAGTCCACGGAATCATTGACGGCGATGAAGCGGACGCCCTTCTGTGGCAGGTAGATTTCCGTATAATATCCCACCTGCAAATACTCGCGTCCCAGACGACTGAGGTCTTTGACGATGAGTGTCTCCACTTCACCGCGCTCAATCATTTCAATGACCTGCTTCCACGAGGGCCGCTCGAAGTTGGTGCCGGAATATCCGTCATCGGCCAGAAACAATGTGTTTTCGAATCCGTTATCATGAGCGAATTTCTGTAACAGGATCTGCTGATTGTGGATGGAATTCGACTCGCCCATGCGGTCATCCTCTTGACTGAGTCTGCCATAAAGTATATTGATTTTTTGGCTTGCCATGAATTATTTACCTCCTTCATATCGGGGCAAGCCGGTACGGTAGCATCAGTATACCGCACCGACCTGCACAAGTCTATTGGAATCTCAGGCGCTGTGGGCTTCTTTTGCAAGATCGGCATCAATGAGCGAGAGCAGCTTGTCCGTAGGAGTGGCCTTCGTCTCCGAAGGGAAAACCGAGGTGACGTGAAACACCTTGCCTCCAATCAGCATTTCCCTTGTACCGGTAAATCCATCGTCTTGGAACCAATAGGTCGTGTCGCGGAAAGTCGCGGCAACCTTGTTGGCATCCTCTTGGCGGAGCACAGCCTTGTTGGGATCATAGCTGCCCAGCATACCGGTATCTCTGTATTCTTCATATTCAGTTCTCATAGATTTCCTTTCTGCCATATTCGGCTTACATCATAGTCATGCTGAACCCGAACTGCTCCTGCTCGTCCTCATAGCCCATGCAGTTTTCCGGTTCCTGTTTCAGTTCCTCAATAAAATCATTGAGATTTTGGTCATTGATTTTGTCGTGATCGGTATTGGCGATGGCGTCCAAAAGCAGATACACACCGGCGAAGGACAGCGCTGTAAGCGTGGCAAGCTCCGTGATGGTTTCCAGCTCATCGTCCTCACTGACGCCCTGCTCCAAGTATTTTGCATGATGCAGAATTTCATTGGTGAGCTTTCTGCCACTTCGGGACATAGGCATTTCGGATGCCTGCACAGGCTTGCGTTCCAATGTGTCGCGCTGCCATTCCCAGCCGGTGGCTTGCTCCGGCTCCTGCTTTTTCTCTCTGTAGTCAAACTCCAACTCCATGTTGACCTTGGAGTCCCGCTCACCGAACAGCCGGTCATCACGGCATGGCTTGCCGTTGGGACACAGGTAGGTGATGGTCTTGCGCTTGTCCGACCACTTGACGAAGTACCCCTGACACTCCATGTTGAAAATGAAATCCTCACGGGTTTTGCTCTTTGCCATAGCGATGTCGATAGCCTGCTGGAGCGCGTCCTTCCAACTGTCGCCCCGTGCCTGTGCCTTACGCTGGGCGCGGCTTGGAGTCTTGCTTCGTCCAAAGGTGTAGGTGGGCAGCGTTTCAAACCCGTGCGCTTGGCATATCTCATCGGAGGACAGCCGCAGCTTGCGGATGGTATCTGGTGGCTGATGCAGCTTTCGCCCGTCTGCGAAGCTCACCGAGTTGATAATAAAATGCGAATGGATATGCGGAGCGTCGATGTGAGTTGCAATCAGAACTTCATAATCCGGATAATTCTTGCGTGCGAACTCGCATGCAATTTCATGCGCGGTCTGCGGCGAGATATTTTCACCCACCTTGAAGCTTTGGGTGTAGTGGTAGAACTGAACATCGCCGGTCTTTTTATGCTGCGCCTTGGTGGAGAGGAACTCGGCGACAGCGGTTTCGGCACAGCAGTTCTGTCCCGTGATGAGACGGTACCCCTCCGGCAGCAATGTCTTTTCCTTTAGACAGGCGTATTGGATCACGCCGCGCAGAGTGAAGGCGGACTGCTTCTTGTACGGGATGTAATTAACGGTCGCCATAGGTTTCCTCCGTAATCCCGAACAGCTCCATCATCTGACGACGACGGTCAACGGTGATTGGCGGTTGTTCCGTCTTCGCTTCTGACTCTGGCGGTACACTGTTCCCGCCGCATAGCATGGTGAGCCGGTCGAAGACGCTGCCGAGGGCATCCTTGGTTTCGCTCAAATTGACCGTCCGAAGGTGTCCCAAGTTGGCGCGGACGGTCAGCTGATTCAGATTGTTGCCGATGGCCTTCAACTCCCGCGTGAGCTTATGCAGGCCGTCGATCACAACAATCTCCTTGTTAAAAATCGCATGCCGGATAAAATCCGACTTGCTCATATGGGCTTTCTTTGCCAGCGCCTTCAGCATCTGCCGCTCTTTTTCGGTAGCCCTAAAGGTTTCAAATTTGTCTTTCATTCAAGTGTTCTCCTTTTTATCGTTTGTCGTTCCCCGCATCCAAAGTGGGCACGGGCTTCTGCCCGAAAACTGGCGAGGCGCGGGCGTATATACGCCTGCTCTGCTCGCCCCACCCGAGGTGGGAAGGCGTATCCCCGTCACCCCTCGTCAGGAACGCAAGGGTCGCAAGTGACGGAAGATTTGGCACACCCGGTATTTGCGTCATTTCCGTCACTTGAGTCACTGTGAACAGCAGAGAAAGAAATATCTACCAGCCGCTGACCGTTGCTGCGATAGCTGCGGAAGTGTATGCCTGCTTCCTCCAACGGATAGCGCCACTTGTTCATCATCTGCTTGAGACCTTTTGCTGAAATGTCCATATTGGTGTTAGCATGGAACTGTTCGGTCAGCTCCGCGTTGCTGCCGGTGTAGGAACCGATGCCGCGCGTGAACACAATCAGCGCCGCCATCTCTTTTGGCAAAAGCATCTCCGGCATCTCCGCACTGTCCATAATTAAATCCCACGAACAGTTTTCTTTGCAGAAGTTCAGTTCCAACTCACGGTATTCAATGTCGCGTCCCGTGCAGACAAGTGTTGCTGCCGACTGGCTGCGTTTGCTCTTGTCCAGCACAAACACAGCGTCCACCGCACCGCTGATGCCCGTTGTGCCCGAGAGTTTGTTCAGCGGATCGCTGTCACCCTGTTTGCGCAGATGATGTACCAGCAGGAGCGAGATGCCCAACTCGTCCGCCAACGCTTTTATCTGCTGGATCTCCTGATAATCGCTGGCGTAGGATACATCCGTTTCGCTTCCACGCACCATCTGGAAGGTGTCGATGGCGACCAGTACCGTGTCGGGGTGCTCGAATATGAATTGACTGATCTGATTGACCAACCCATTCGCCAGCGTCTTGGCCGCCACCGCGAAGAACGCGTTGGGCGGCACCTCATCGGTGATGCAGAGCAGACGCTCCTGTATGCGCCGGGCGGTATCCTCAAGGCAGAGATACAGTGTCGTGCCCTTTGCGGTTGGCAGGTTCCAGATGCACTCGCCTTTAGCAATGCGGATGCACAGGTCAAGCACCAGCCAGCTCTTGCCGATCTTTGGTGCGCCGCCCAGCACGGTCACGCCCTGCGGCAAGAGTGTCTGCACGCAAAACCGAGTCGGCGGCAGCCGCATGTCCATCAGGGTTTCGCCGTCGATGACGGCCAGTTTATTTTCCATGTTGATCCCTCCTTCTTGTCTGCTTTCATTTTACAAAATCGTGTGGTATGCTTATATAGCGAATTGCAAGAATGAAATTTCGTTAAAATCTATTCTTTACGAGGTAACTGCATGGAGATTACTTATCCCTTTGCGAAGGTATTTGCAGACAACACAAATCGTCTGAGTGCATTCCTCTGCCACGATGCACAGCACAGCAGCTTTCGGCAGATCGGCGACATTGGAAACAGCCTTGTGGATTTTTGCGAGCTGGACTTTGCTCCTGCATTGGAGAAAACAAAAGCGCTGGCAACCATGAAGGTTACCAGCGCCAATGCGGAGGAGATGAAGTCTGTCTGTTGGGCGGCCGTGGATTGTTTGAAGGAGAAACACGCCTATGCCCACTTCTTTTTGAACAGTGATTTGGTACGGAATTTTTACGCCTCCAACCGCACTTTGCCGGAGCAGGCGAACTATGCACACTTCCTGTTTCGCTACTATGCTGGGATGCGGGTGTTCTATCGGGAGGCATTGGAGCTTTGTTTGAGCACCGAGGTGCTGCCGGAATATACGCTTCCGGAGCGGTATGTGATGTTCGCAAACCTTCATCCGGAGGTTCAGAATCAAATGCTGCGGACCATGTACGCCGTGGCTCCTGTCAGTCATGGTCAGTTCCACGCCGAGCAGGTAATTCAGTTTGACAATCCGGACGAGGTCAATGTGCGGACGGTTTTAGACGGGCTGCACAGAGACAGCGAAAACTCCGTCAGCCTTCATGCGTATTTTGCCGTGCAGAGTCTGGAAGAAATATTGTATTTGGAACTGATGGAAGCGGTGAAGCGAGGCATCCGCGTAAAGCGCTGCGCATTATGTGACCGATATTTTGCCCTTGCCGACAAGCGCAAGCGCAGCTACTGTGACCGCCTTTTCGACAAGAAGCATACCTGCAAGCAAATCGGCGCCAAGCAGAAATTCAGTCAGGCTGTGGGCGGAGATCCTTACTTGCAGGAGTTTCAGCGGGTCTATAACCGAATGTACAGCCGGTACTATCGCGAGGACGCCGGGGACGGCGGCAGTGGAACGAAAAAATTAAGCGACGATGAATTTAAGGTGTGGACGGCCGCCGCATCTGAGCTGCGCAGGGCATACCGCAGGAAAGAAATCAGCGGTGAGGAACTACTTCACCGCATTGCAGACGATGGCGCGGTCAAAGGATAGTAACCCAAACGAAAACACACCCACAGCGTTCGCATACGCCGTGGGTGTGTTCCGCTATTTCATTGGTGGCGTAGTTTGTGGCTTGCAGTCTGGCGGCGTGCTGATCTTTTCTGGCCTTGTGTTGATGGTCTGGTCGATGACTTCGCCGTTTGGTTCTGGCAGTTCTTGCGATGGTGCAGATGCATTGTGCGACGGCGCTTCGTCTTCGCCGCCCATGATACCGACCTTCACGCCGGACTCGTACATGATGTAGTTCTCTGTGCGCTGGCTCGGGCCGCTCCACTTCACCAACCCGAAGCCGGGGACTTCATAGTAGGCGTCACCGTCAATCCAGATCGTGTCTGAGCCAAAGGCGGTGGGATATGTGATGGTCTTGCCGACGAGGTTGCCGCCTGAGTCGTTGAGGAGTTCCTCCGAGTAGACATTGTTTGGGTAGACATCGGTGTGGTAAATATCAGCTGATGCCGGTGCGGAGTTTTGCGGCGCAGATTTCACCGCAGGGGGCGCGGTTGGTGTCTCTTGCATGGCGGTGCCGGGTTCATCAGCGGTCACGGGCACTGACATGATTTCTTCTTTTACGGCTGTTTTCCCAGCCGTTTCGGGGGTGTAATGTTCCGCTACCGGCATGACCGGCGTATCGTCAGAGAATGCATACACTTCTCTTTGCGTAGGCTGCGGAAGCTCCTCCGTGTAGACGCCTAAATCCCCACTTTCAGCGTCTGCGGGTACTTTCCCGCCCACGTCGTTTTGAGGCAACACAGCGGCACACAGCGCCGCACATGCGGCGATTACGATAGCTGTTGTGAGTATCTTTTTCATCATTTTGCGTTTTCTTTCACAGATGCAGAAAGGCCATCCAACTCAACCGCCTCGGTCGATGTTGAATGGCCTTCTTCATAATTGTTCAATTCATTTGCCAACTGCCACGCCAACTTAAAGCCGCAGATGAAGCTGTCATATGACCGCTCCAACGCCATCATGCCCAAGTCATCTACAATTCGCAACACGACCTTGCGATCCTCTACCGCCAGCCGTTCCCGTAACAGGTCCCGATTCGCCTCCACCGCCTGTTTCAGTTCCATCATCTCCGGCGGTGAATAAAAGCTGTCATATAGTGCTCCCAGTATCTTGTCCATGTGCCTCGCCTCCTTGTAGCAAGACACAATACCAGAATAGGATTGGAAAGTCTATTACTATTTCTGTTTGCTTTATTGGATTGCTGAAGGGGCGGGAAGTGCAACAGCCATGGCACTTAATATGTCCTGACGGCGTGCCGCCTATTTAGAATAGGTTTACTTTCTTGCCGTTCATTAAGGATACGCCACCTCGCGAACTATTCCGATCTGCTTTTGTCTATAGATTCTTCAGCACATATGGGGTTAGATCCTTGTAAAATTTCGTTTATTCCGGAGACCAGTGTGCATGAGAAACTACGCAGTCCTCCGGGAGTAGAGAGTCCTCGAACCGGTACTTGTATCGCAAAGACTGTGTTGCCGTCAATCTGATAAGTCGCCGCCAGATTGATAGGTGCTTCTGCATCCAATCCTGACTCGCTTGGATACGCCAAAAACAGATATCTGCACCCAGAAGATTGGCAAAATGCAAGAGCCTCATATAAGTCGGCGCGATTCACATCTCTGCTGCCATTAAGGGATAAATGCTTGTATTTAGCGTCGACAAGATACACGACTTCACCAGTGTCAGGTTGTATTGTACTAACATCTGGATAAACAAATAGTCGCTGCGTTGCCGCATGCTCTTGAACAGTCCCAAACGGGAACGGTTTCTGCCCTACGCTGTCGAGGTCCGTTTCGCCGATCCGAATGGCGGTTGTCAGTAACCACTCCCATATCTGCCATGTACTTACTATAAAACCGGGTGAAAGAATGCTTCCATCGGTGAATATAGCACCCATGCCATGTATAATGTCATATGCCAAATCGTACTCGCCCTTCCATCGAAGTTCGCGCGCTGGCAACTCAAGCCTTGGTCGATCCAGTCTAACAGGATCCTGCGGTTGGAGTACGGTGATGGATTCTTGAAGAATGCGCTGCACCTTTACATCGGTGATATGTGGCTGTACATAACGCATAGCCGCGAGAATTGTCGCGTTATACTCATTTTTCTTATCAAATGTGACATTCTCCTGAGGAATTCCATCCGGCTGCAAGACAAAAGCGTCTTCAAAACGGATTTCACCCTCTATGGAATAACCATCGAACTGATTGCGCCGGTACTTTCGTAGCAGCTGCCGCCGCAAAGGAATGAAGTTCTCCGCCAAAGCACGACCTACTATATCATAAAGCGTACTCCGGAATGCTGAGACCGTGTGAATATTATCGCCTTCGAGAAGTCTGCCGTATTTGGAGAGTGTGGAAAGAAGATAAAAATCTTCTTTCCAATGCACGTCACTTTCCGCAAAACCAAGGTATTTCGGGACGATTTCAAGTTCGACTTGCACCGAAAGTCGGATAGACCCCGCAACATTTGCCGCGCGAACTGTATCTGGCCCCATAATCAAAGGTGCAGCGGTGAGGGAAAGTGCTTTCATAATCCGAGCATTCGCTTTGCGCAGTAATATGCGCATATTTTGCGGTGCTATGCGACATCTGTTCGCAAGTACGTCTATATTTTCTGCTGGTCCGTATTCGTGTAAGACAATTTTATACATCTGGCTCACCGGCCGCAACCATTGCCGGATAAACATTTGCTGCAGTAATAGCTGGCTTTCGTAAAACGGCGCGGACATCCTCAGCAAAGTTTGCTTCTTCAACTAAGTACGGCGATCGAACATCGGATGCGTTGATTACATATCCGATAGAGATTGAATTTCCAAAAAACAACTCTTCAATGTGCGTCATAATCGTGCCCCACACATCGGCGCAGTAATCCAGGGCAGAGGAGAGGTTGTCAGCCGCAGGTCTTCTGATATTCATAAATATGCCGTGACCTAATCTATAAACATCGCCTCGCCCGACGGCAACCTTGTCATTTATTCGCTTGAGCGCTCGTATCGCCGCAAAGTACACTTCCTCAGCACGGGTTGGAATTTCGGGAAGCGCTACATCTTCAGTAATTCCAAAGAAGGTCCTTAAAGCATTGTAATCTGGCTCCAGCAAAACAGATTCCCAGCGCCTGAGAAACGCCACATCCAACGGAGCAACAGATACATCCGCCTGATTCATAGCTGCCAGAATATATAGGCGCGGCGAAAATGCGTAATCGACTGCATTCCCATCAACGGGCGAAATTATTTCAAAGCTCTGTGTCGTGGGAAGCACGGTGCCATCTTCAGCCAACCGTTTATCCAGTTCCAAAGCGGTAATACTCCCGCCGAATGCTTCAACGGCAGGACCGCGGTTGATTTCATCAAAAATGACAAGCGCAGCACTGTCCGGCTGTTTTGCGAATTCATTCGCACGGTACAGAATGCCTTGTGTAACACAATACCCGTTATTCTCTGTGCCGATTTGAGGAACAATTCCAGTCAGCAGATCGCGGTACTTAGTGTTCTGGTGAAATGTTGTGCGGAAAACTTGTTTATGGGGAACGCGCAAAAACGGGAGCCTGCGCATTATGGGTGTTTCGACATCTGCGGGGATAGGAATTGCAGCACCAGGAATGTGTGCTGGAGCGTCTACCGGTTGACGGACAGTCATAAATTCTTCAGCCACTTCGTTCATAAGTCGAGACTTTCCTGTGCCTGGTGCTCCAATCAGCAAAACATTTTTACGTGTTTGCAGTTTCGCCAAAACCTCAAATTTATCTGCCATTGTTCCATTCCCTCCCGTTTTCAATATCTACATATCCATTCGGGGTACCCCGACAATGAGCGTTCAGTCCGCGTAAAATGGGATCTTTAACAGCGGGATGCCAATTATCATTACGTAATGACTGCTCCGAAGTAAAAGACGGCCATACGCGGTTTTCACTGTCAAGAACAAGTATAAGTACACAATCATCTGTATTAGTAGGCCTAACCTGTTCTGGAAAGCACTGGTGAACTGTTGCAATACGGACTTCTCCTGGGCGCGAATTCGTCGGCTGATGAATGGTTACATTCGTCGGAGGCAGTTCTGGCCAATAAAACTGCCCTAAGAGCGTGTTATCAGGACCTTGTACGGTAAACATACGGTTAAACAGCGGCGTGAACACACTATCAGGTCTGAAACGCAAGTCACGCGCGCCTCCTCCGTTATCAGAGTCGTTGGACTCTGCTCGGAACTTTCTAAAGTCTCCGGGGACAATTTTTTTATAGATTATCAGCTTAACCCCTGTCAGCTGTGTGTTTCCGTTTGGCAATAAACTCACCCGTCCTTTCGCCCACAATATCGGTTGGTATGTATGGTGTTGCACCGCATTTACGAGCTGCTCGATAGCGCTCTGAGTATTCTTCTGCTTGTACGCCGTATTGACTGGAAGCGCTGGATAATAAGTAGTCGCGTGTAACGGTTGACCTTATTTCGCCTTTGAGCGAGGGCTGCTTGCGGTCGAGGAGGGGAAAATCCTCCATAATTAGATATAAATCATTATAACTCAATCCGTATGCCAGCGCTACAGCAATGTCAATCTTACACCGCAACGCCGCAATTTTCATCTCGTCTGCTTCGGGCGCACTCCGTAATTTGCGTATCGTCCGTGTCGCTGTAATGATCGCCTCAGCGGTCTTTGAGTCTATGCTAATTTCCGGCATTGGAACGCTGAGAATCATGAAATAGTTTGCAGTCGTTGAGATAATCCGTCTGAGCAACCAGTCATATACGAAACTGTTTGTAATACCTACCCATAAAAGTTCACGCTTTCCGTCGCTGCTGTTTTCAAACAGTATAGTTGGAACCTTGTTCCCACAAGCGACGCCGGCAGGCAGAACGCAGCTCATCATCGCACGTTCGTTTGTCTGTCCGGCAATATCGCAATAACCGACGCGTTCACGTTGCACTCTGGCATAAAATTCTTTGGATAAATCCTTCGGGTTCATCCAAAACTGCGGTTTCAGTTCGCCATTTGCCGGTTCCCACCGCGCGGCTCTTCCTGTACCGGACACATACTTTTTAACCGCGAACCAGTGTTGCTGTACCATGCGCCCTTCAACAACGGCAATAGTAGCGCCATTCGGCTTAGTGTAAAAAAGGCCTTTATCGTTTGTCATATCAAGTTCACGCGAAATGCTGCAAGCCCACTCGGGGCTGTTACTCCAATCACAGCTGTTCTCATATATTCGGAAATACAACTCCACCTCTTCTGCTGAGCGAACCTCTGGCAGAGTCAAATCCGGTCTTGCTTTGCGAAGCTTTTGGACAGATATTGTCACTGGTTCGGACACCGAAATCTCGTTTTTAGTTCCACCACAATGAGCGAGTTTGATACTTTCCACGAGCGATGCTTTTGCAGTGAAATCGCAATCCAGCAAAACAAACTTGAACCGAGTATCTATGGCAAAAAAACGAGGTCGGTTGCTGATAATAACGAAATCTAAATGTGAGCATTTTGTAGCAAGTTTTTCACGAATGGCAGTTGTACCCTTTGACCGAATAATCCCGGCCGGCAATAGGATCAGGATCCTGCCACCTTCCTTCACCGCACCAAACGCTCTTTGCAAAAAAGCAATATAGGTGTCGGACTCTGTTTTTTGCAACCAGTCGTATTGTTCACGCAGACGTTTGTTATAATCCGCAAGTTTCTTTTTCTCCGCAGCAAAATGATCATTGTCATATGGTTCATACTCTGCACCGTATGTGTGATCGTTGCCGTTCTTCGCCATATATGCGTGTCTCGTCAGTTTGACCTTTCCCCAAGGCGGATTTCCAACAACCAGATCAAATTCTCTTGTGGGGAGATCATCATCCAGAAGGCTGTCCGCAACTCGCCATTTCTCTGTCATGGTTTTTATGCCTGTGACATCAGAAAGATAGGAGGATAACGCGATTCGACAGCCGCGAAGCGCATGCCCCGACAAATCATACGCATACACATTTCGACTAAGCCAGCGCTCCATATCGGCAGGATATTTTCGTTTGTATGCAGCGGTCACCGCAGTAAGCAGAATACCTGATCCAGAGGACAAATCCGCGACAGTCGATTCTTTTGACAGGACTGCACTGCTGTGATCTCCAATCAATGTTGCAAGCCGATAGTCAGTATAATATGCGCCCAATTCTTTTTGGTCGGCTCGGTCAAGTGGTTCCCGTGACAGCGCCGCGATAATAAGGGCCTTGTCCACGCCGATGTTTTCAGCTAATAGCGTCAGCTTTGCCGAAACACTATGCAGAAGCGTAGAATCAAATTTCGCTGCCACCTGAAAGCAAGAGCAGTAATCGGCGTAGTCAAATCCTCCAATAGTGCTTGCCCAATGCTCAAGCAACTGCAGCTTTCCTTCATATTCGTTGGGGGTGTTCTGGATCGCATTTGCAATAGCCGCTTCAAAAGGCTGCAAAAGCGACACTTCATATGTTGTTGTTACAGCCATCCGATTTGTTTCCTTTCGTATATACGATTAGATACTCGTCAACCTGTGACTTTCGCTGTACCGCAGTCTGGTTTGGACGATAGCTCCCTATACTTTGTAAATTTACGACTTCTACTTTACCATGCTGCAATAATTCCTGCTTCAACGAATCAATGTTGACATGACCGTCATCGCTATACGAAAGTAGTATTTGCTTTGCTGGAAGCGTCAACAAAAGATTAATTAAGGCTTTGTGTGCTTTCGCCTTGTAGCAGAAAACGGAGGCATCCTGCTTCCATGGGCGTAGCCCGGAAACACCTTCGACGGCAGGCTCATCCTCCTGTGCAATTGTCTCAAGTATGTGATAATACGACGCATACTGCCTTTTTGTGTATGGTGGGTCTATATATACACAATCATCCGGGTTACACGGAAGATCAAACACATCGCAGCACATTGCCTCGTATCGTGTTGGCTCTGCAAACAAGTCAAAGAGGCTTAACCTAAAGGGCCGCGTTGACTGCTCTGTCCATTTTGATAGGAAACAACCATATGTCCCCGCAGTATTTGCAACATTGTTCGCGGCCGACATGACACTCGCGAGCAGCAATGTGTGCTCCCGTTCGTTTATAACACCGTCACGATACCATCCAGCAATTTGTACGCGAACAGCGTCAATACACTGGGCGTTATCCTCTGAAAAATACCGTCGCTCGTGCGGGGTGAAGCTTTTGGATGCAGGTGAATACTCCCTCCATATATATCCCTTGATCGGCGATAGCGAATTGAGTTCATCAATAGTGGCTTGATATCCACCGAGAGTTTTAAATTCGGCATCCTGCGCGGAAAGTAATCTTGCTTCCGACATAACAACAGCGTTCTTCATTCTGTCGTTTATTAGAACAGGCCACCCGGCTCGCGCGGCTTCATAGGCGACGATCCCCGTACCGCACATAGCGTCAATAAACCTACTGTTTGCAGATTTGGGTTTCCCTACATATTCAATAATTGATTCGACGACCCTTGCTTTTGATCCGATATACCGATATCCCATTGTTTGTTTACCTGCTTTATCATTTTTGTTTCCCCGTGTTCACTTCGTCGATACTTCCTTTGGAAGAACCTCCATGATATCATTGATACCGACACCCAGCGCCTGACATATTTTAATTAAAATTTCCGTATTCACATTCTCGCCCTTGCCAAGCTTAGCAAGGGACGATGTGCTTATATCCGCCAGCTCACAAAGCTCGCGCTTTTTCATACCGCGGTCAATTAGCAAATGCCATAGCTTCTTATAGCTCGCACCCAAAATTATCACCTCTCAAGAATAATGCTTGCGAATCAACACTTTCTGGTATTATATCACAAGAACTATCGCGATTCAAGAAAGCAATTACGAGTTCTCAAAACTACTTTCTTGTTTTCACAATAGAGGCGTATCGGATAATCTGTTAAATTTGTGCTGTCAACGCTTCTTCTGGTTCTACACTGCCGACACGGATAAGCCACGGCGATACTTCAAGTGTCATACTATCGGAAACAGCTCAATCCAATGGCCAAATACTATGATGTAGAGCCGATAACATGTCCTCAAAATATGTATCGTTTTTGTATGTTTTCTGTTCCAGATCATTAGTGCTTTTCAACAGACGTTGTTTTAATGAATGCTTGTACGATTGCCTTGAGTACTGCGATGGAAAACTTGGATACTACCTTATTTCAATGAAGTGTCATCAGTGTCAGTTTGCATTGTGGCAAATTTTTTCGCAGGTAGGCTTTGCGGAGTATAGTGCATAATCATCAACTGACAAAAATAGAGAGTGTGCACTGCTGTTTGCAATGCACACTCTTTATTACCCCGTACCAACAGTTAAGCCCCATAGGTCACAAAATGTACCTATGGGGCTTAACCCTTGGGAAGTCCTTTTTTTGCCTTTGCTCTCTATCTGGGAGGCAAATAGTCGGCAGGGTCAACGCTTTGACCGTCAAGAGTCATTCTGAAGCAAAGGTGTGTGTTCTCGGCACGCTCGCCAAGGGCTGTTGCGCCAACGGCACCTATTACCTCTCCGTTCATTACATTATCCCCCACGGAAACAGTAGGAAGCGCTGCAAGGTTGGAGTAAATACTCTTAAGTCCGCCTGAATGCTCGATGACAACGGTAGTTCCGTCAACAGGGTCCATCTCCACGCTGACCACACGTCCTGCCCCGCAGGCAAGAACCTGTGTTCCAATGGGGACGCTAAGATCCACACCATCATGAGTACGCCAGTCGCCCAGCTTCTCATTATATACCAGCGCAGCCACAGAATAGGGCATGTCTATTTCCCCGAATACCGGCCAAATAAACTGTGCGCTTGGAGTAACGGTGGTTTCCTGCTTAGGTTCTGCGCCTGTTTCCACAGTGTCCGTGGCTGTCTCAAGACTTTGGCTGTCGCCCTCCTGCTGTACGTCTGCAGGCTCTTCATCCTGAATTACAGGCTGCTCCATTACGGGCGGCGTTACCACCACCGGCTGCTCAAGGACGTTGCCGCCCTCAGTCTCCTCTACATCAGTCCCTCTGTTCGAAAGCATTGCATAGACACTGAAGCCTATAACAGCTACGCACAGTACAAGGACTATGTAGTAGCCCCTGCCATCGACAAAAAACGCTTTTGCGCTCTTTCGAAAGCTTTTAAAATCGCTCATTACAAACCTCCTGAACGAAAAAAATGGTGTTTCCAAGGCTATTTTTGCCAGTGAAAACACCATTTATACTATTCATTCAGAAAAAGTTTCCGTAATTTTCCTATTTCTTAATGTTGTAGAAAGCAGCCATTCCGGGATACTGAGCAACGTCAAAAAGCTCTTCCTCAATGCGAAGGAGCTGATTGTACTTTGCAACACGGTCGATACGGCTGGGAGCGCCGGTCTTGATTTGGCCTGCATTGAGGGCAACGCTGAGATCAGCGATGGTGGTATCGTCGGTTTCGCCGCTGCGGTGAGACACAACAGTGGTGTAGCCTGCGCGATGAGCCATCTGGATAGCGTCAAGAGTTTCGGTAAGTGTACCGATCTGGTTGAGCTTGATGAGGATGGAGTTGGTAACGCCAAGCTCGATGCCCTTCTTCAGGCGGCTGGAGTTGGTAACAAAAAGATCGTCGCCAACAAGCTGAATCTTATGGCCGAGAGCGTCGGTCATCATCTTCCAACCATCCCAGTCCTCTTCTGCCATGCCGTCCTCAATGGAGATAATGGGATACTTGTTTACGAAGTCAACCCACATGTCAACCATTTCCTTCTGGGTCATAACAGTGCCGCGCTTGGGAAGGTGATAGCACTTGTCATCCTCGCAGAACCACTCAGAAACAGCGGGATCCATGGCGATCATGAAGTCCTCACCGGGCTTGTAGCCGGCCTTTTCGATGGCTTCAACAAGAGCCTTCAAAGCATCCTCATCAGAGGCAAGGTCGGGGGCATAGCCACCCTCATCGCCAACGCCGGAGGAAGGAACGACCTTCTTAAGGGTGTGGAATACCTCTGCGCACATACGCAGAGCTTCACGGAAGTTGGGAGCGGAGACAGGCATAATCATGAATTCCTGAATGTCAACGGAGTTTGTTGCATGGGCGCCGCCGTTGAGAACGTTCATCATGGGAACAGGAAGGGTCTTTGCATTGCAGCCGCCAATGTAGGAATAAAGGGGAACGCCCAGTGCTTCGGCACTTGCTCTTGCGCAGGCGAGGGAAACGCCAAGAATAGCGTTTGCACCAAGGCGGGTCTTGTTGGGTGTGCCGTCAAGGTCGATAAGAAGCTTGTCGTTGGAAGCCTGGTCAAGAGCGTTAAGTCCAACCATAGCCTCGCAGATTTCTTCGTTTACGTTTTCAACTGCCTTCAAAACGCCCTTGCCGAGATAGCGGCTCTTGTCACCGTCACGAAGCTCGCAGGCTTCAAATATACCTGTGGATGCACCGGAGGGAACTGCTGCACGGCCAACAGTGCCATCATCAAGAGTTACCTCAACCTCAAGGGTGGGGTTGCCGCGAGAATCCAGGATTTCTCTTGCGTGCACGTCAATAATTTCCAAATAAGTGTTCATCAACATGGTTTTTTGTTCCTTTCGAAAAAACAAATTATTCCTTAATGATAAGGCTCTCGCCAGTCATTTTCTCAGGTTTCTTTACGCCAATAAGCTCAAGCATTGTGGGAGCAATATCCGCCAGCCTTCCGCTTTTCAGCTTTACGTCCGCCCCGCATACGATAAAGGGCACGGGGTTTGTTGTATGTGCCGTATGGGGCTGACCGTCGGGGGCAAGCATTTGCTCGCTGTTGCCGTGGTCGGCTGTTACCAAAAGCACGCCGCCCATATCGGAAACAGCTTCTCCAATCTGACCCACGCAGGTGTCCACAGTTTCAACTGCCTTTATGGCAGCCTCCAACACTCCGGTGTGGCCAACCATATCGCAGTTTGCAAGGTTGCAAATCACAACATCGTACTTGCCGCTGCGAATTGCTGCGGCGCACTTATCAGTAACCTCAAGGGCGCTCATCTCGGGGATAAGGTCATAGGTTGCAAACTCCTTGGGTGACGGAACAAGAATCCTATCCTCGCCCTCATAAACGGTTTCGACACCGCCGTTGAAGAAGAAGGTTACATGGGCATATTTTTCCGTTTCTGCAATGCGAAGCTGGGTCATGCCAAGCCGACTAATGTATTCGCCGAAGGTATCCTCTATGTTCTCCGGCGGGAAGGCTACCGGCAGCTTTGTCAGCTTCTCATCATAGCGAGCCGTGCATACATAGGACAGGGGGCTTAAATCCACTCTGCGCTCAAAGCCGTCAAAATCCGGCTCGGTAAGGGCATAGCTAATCTCTCTTGCCCGGTCAGGTCTGTAGTTAAAGAAAATAACGCCGTCGCCGGGCTTAATTGTGCCCTTCTCGTTGCACACCACAGGAAGTACAAATTCGTCTGTAACACCCTGGGCATAGCTTTCCTCAATGGCGGCCACGGGGTCTGAGTTTTTTATACCCTCACCGAACACCAAAGCGTCATATGCCTTTTCAAGCCTTTCCCAGCGCTTGTCTCGATCCATGGCATAAAAACGGCCATGAACCGTTGCCACCTCACCGATACCGATTTCGCCTGTTTTTTTAACAAGGGCCCGCATAAAATCCGCACCGCTGGAGGGAGGCACGTCCCGCCCGTCCAAAAAAGCGTGAATGTAAACCTTGCTAAGTCCACGGCGCTTTGCCATTTCCAAAAGGGCATAAAGATGGGTTATATGGCTGTGCACGCCTCCATCGGACAAAAGCCCCATAAGGTGCAGGGCACCGCCACGACTTTTTGTGGCCTCCATTGCGTCAATATAGGCAGGATTTTCAAAAAATGAGCCGTCTTTTATGGAGTTGGAAATGCGGGGAAGCGTTTGGAAAACAACACGGCCTGCGCCGATATTGGTGTGTCCAACCTCGCTGTTGCCGATTTGACCCTCGGGAAGTCCAACATCCAGTGCCGAAGCCTCAAGAGTAGTATAGGGGCACCGAGCGAAAAGCTTGTCCAGCACAGGGGTTCGTGCCTTATAAGCAGCATTGAACTCCCCGGGCTTTGCAAGACCGTATCCGTCCATTATTAAAAGGACGGTCGGTATTTTATTCATCTTTTATCCTCCCCGGTCACCTGGGAAACTGCGTCGATGATCTGGGCAAAATCCTTTGGCTTAAGGGATGCTCCTCCGATAAGTCCGCCATCGATATCAGGCATGGAAAGAAGCTCAACTGCATTTGAGGGCTTCATTGAGCCGCCATAAAGAACGCTGATGCCACGGGCAACTCTTGCACCGTACTTTTCGCGGAAGATGCGGCGAATATAGCAGCAAACCTCCTGTGCTTCCTCGGGGGAAGCAGTCTTGCCTGTACCGATAGCCCAAATGGGCTCGTAGGCAATAACGCAGCGTCGTGCCTGATCGTCGGGAATGCAGGACATTGCAGAAGCTATCTGATAGCTGATGTGCTGCATGGTAAGGCCACGCTCTCTCTGCTCCAGGGTTTCGCCGCAGCAGATAATGGGTATCATACCGTGGGAAAGAACCATAGCCGCCTTCTTGCCGACGGTGATGTTGTCCTCATTGTGATACTCTCTTCTCTCGCTGTGGCCAACAATGACATAGCGGGTGGAGAGATTGGTAAGCATATCTCCGGAAACCTCGCCGGTGTATGCGCCGGACTCATGAAGGCTGATGTCCTGTGCGCCTACGGCAATTCTGCTGTCTCTCAATGCTCTGTGCAGGGGGGAGATGTGGGTAAACGGTGCGCAAAGCACTGTTTCGCAGGTCTTAGATTTGGGCATAAGACTTCTTAGTTCATCTGTGAAAGCCTTAACCTCGGTGGGCAAAAGGTTCATTTTCCAGTTGCCTGCAATAACTGTCTTACGGTACTTCTTGTTCATTTATATATTACCTCCTATCTGTTCATAAGGCATGCCACGCCGGGAAGCTCCTTACCCTCAAGGAATTCGAGGGAAGCGCCGCCGCCTGTGGATATATGCGTCATTTTATCTGCAAAGCCAAGCTGTTCCACGGCTGCCGCACTGTCACCGCCGCCAACTATGGTAACTGCGCCGGATTCGGCAAGTGCCTTTGCCATGGCCTTGGTGCCTTCTGCAAATGCGGGGAATTCAAAAACGCCCATGGGTCCGTTCCAAACAACGGTACCAGCGCCCTTAATGGCTTCGGAGAAAAGTCTGATGGTGTTTGGTCCAATGTCCATGCCCTGCCAGTCAGCGGGAATTTCCTTGCTGTCAACGACCTTACGCTCGCAGTCGGGAGCAAAATGGGTTCCCACAGCAGTGTCCACCGGCAAAATCAGCATAACGCCCTTTTGCGCCGCCTTGTCCATAAGCTCCTTTGCCAGCTCAACCTTGTCAGCTTCAAGAAGGGACTGTCCAATTTCGTAACCAAGAGCCTTCATAAAGGTGTATGCCATGCCGCCGCCGACAATAATTGTGTCCGCCTTGTCGATAAGGTTTGTGATAACACCAATTTTGTCGCTTACTTTTGCACCGCCGAGGACGGAAACGAAGGGACGCTTGGGGTCGGAAAGAGCCTTACCCATAACCTCCAGCTCCTTTTCCACAAGAAAACCTGCGTATGCGGGGAGATAGCTTGCAACGCCAACGGTGGAGGAGTGTGCTCTGTGAACGGTGCCAAAAGCGTCAGAAACGAAGATTTCTCCAAGAGCTGCAAGCTTTTTTGCAAGCTCGGGGTCGTTCTTGGTTTCGCCTGCTTCAAAACGGACGTTTTCAATGAGCATTATCTCGCCGTCCTTGAGCTTGCCTGCCATTTCAATGGATTCTTCCCCTGCCACGTCATGTGCAAAGGGAACAGGCATTTCCAAAAGCTGGGACAGTCTCTTTGCAACAGGGGCCAAAGAAAGCTCGGGCTTAACTTCACCCTTGGGCTTGCCCAGATGGGAGCAGGCTATAACTCTTGCGCCCTTTTCAAGCAGATATTTAATGGTGGGCAGAGAAGCCACTATGCGCTTGTCGCTGGTTATCTCGCCGGTCTGCTTATCCATGGGGACATTGAAATCGCAGCGCAGAAGAACCTTCTTACCGCTGACGTCCACATCCTTGATAGATTTCTTGTTGTAATTCATGATTTACCTCCAAATAGTGTTATCTTAATTGCTTGTTGCCATTTCGCCCGTATCGCAAAGTCCGGGAAATCCCTGCTGTCGGAGCGCCTCATAGCAGATTACTGCCACGCTGTTTGAAAGGTTAAGACTCCGCACCTCGCCCTTCATGGGTATGCGGATGCAGCGTGCACGGTACTTCTCACGAAGCCATAGCGGAAGTCCAGCCGTCTCCTTGCCGAACATAAGTTTTATATCGCCGCTCAAGTCGGCCTCTACATAGCTTTGTGGGGCTTTCGTGGTTGCCAGCCAAAGATTATCATCCCCGTTTTTCTCAAAAAACTCATCGAGATTTTTGTACACGCTAACATCCAAAAACTGCCAGTAGTCCAGACCCGCCCGCTTCAGTGCCTTGTCAGAGATGTCAAAGCCCAGCGGCTCAATAAGATGGAGCCTCGCCCCGGTGACTGCGCAGGTTCTTGAAATGTTACCCGTATTCGCCGGAATCTCCGGCTCAACCAGAATGATGTCTATCATTGCTACACTTCCCTGTATGTTGTAAGCTGAAACATATTGGTCGTTTCAGTCGTCCGTACGACCTTATTGTACCCGATATTGTTTTCAAAATCAACAGTTTTCTTTTATTTTAGCACAAATTTTGCAAATTTACATTATCTGTAAATCCACAATAATAACCAATTTTGTTCATACTTCTGTTGCAAAAATCTAATAAAGACACTATAATGTAAAGTAATTCCAAGACCACATTCCCGGTTTTGTGCAACCATCACATTTTAAGGAGACTATCTTGAATACAGAAAATTTAATTCACCGGGGCAACACCCTATATATTGTCGTGCCCTGTTATAACGAGGAAGAGGCTCTTCCCCTTACCGCCGAAAAGCTTAAGGCCAAAATGCGCGATCTCATTGAAAAAGGGCTTATTTCGGCGCAGAGCCGCATCATGCTTGTAAACGACGGTTCCAAGGACAAAACCTGGGAAATAATATGTGCCCTGCATGAGTCCGACCCGCTTTTTTGCGGCGTTTGTCTCAGCCGAAACAGGGGTCACCAAAACGCCCTGCTTGCCGGTCTTATGACCGCAAAGGACAGGGCTGATTTGACCGTTTCCATGGATGCTGATTTGCAGGACGATATTGACGCTGTTGACCAGATGGTACAAAAATATCTTGACGGCTGCGAAATTGTGTACGGTGTGCGCTGTTCCCGTGAAAAGGACAGCTTTATGAAGCGCTTCACCGCCGAGGGCTACTATAAGCTTCTGGCCAAGCTGGGCGGTGAAATTGTATATAACCACGCCGACTACCGTCTTATGAGCAAAACTGCTTTAAACGCCATGGCGCAGTACGGCGAGGTAAATCTTTTCCTTCGTGGTATGGTGCCCATGCTGGGTTACAAAACCGACACCGTGGAATACGAGCGGGGAGAGCGTGTTGCGGGGGAAAGCAAATATCCCCTTAAAAAAATGCTAAGTCTTGCGTGGGAGGGTATAACCTCTCTTTCCGCAAAGCCCATTAAGCTTATAACCGGCTGCGGTGTTTTTTCCCTTCTTACGGATTTTGTATTGCTTGTGGTTTTCATTGTACAGGCCATTATGGGCAGCGGCTTTGAAATTTCAAAAACCCTTCTGCTGGTTACCATTTTGATGGGCGGGCTTATTTTAATAGGTATAGGCGTCGTGGGCGAGTATGTGGGCAAAATTTATCTTGAATCCAAGCACAGACCCCGCTATATAATCGGGCAAATCGTGGAATAGGCAAAAAAGACCTGCTGAATTTTTTCAGCAGGTCTTTTTAATTACGATAACAGCAGCTCCAGATTTTTTTCCTGGCTTATTCTAAGATTGCCAAGGACATTGCCGTCCCCGTCCAAAATGCTTATCATTTTATCGCCCATGGCTCTTAGCGTCACCGGTAAAAGCTGACCGTCCTTGTAAAAGTATATTTTCGCTCCAAAAATATGCTCCGTTTCAATGCCGCTTTCGGTTCGATATTGGGAGATGGGCTTCATCATGGGAAGCTCTCCCCTGCCGCTTATTGCCCTTACCGCACCGGTCAGCGCCCAGTCACTGGAGGTAACGCCATAGCCATGCTCGTGAAAATAGAAGTTTGCGTCCTCCACATAGGAAGCGTCCACGTTCAAAATCCAAATTTCTTCATCCGGGCCAAATTCCTGCCCCTGGAAGGCTTGGGCGGCAGCATTGGAGAGCGCCGTATCCGCCAAAGTTGTCTCCCGATAATCGTGAAGCTCGCTAATTCCGGCAACGCAGAATAAAAGCGCCATGCCCGCTGCTATAACCGCTTGTGCGGCAGCTCCGCCCTTTGACCGCCCAAAAATGAGGTCAAAAACAGCATCACACATGAGGGCAAGCCCGCAGAAGGAGGTCAATGCATTTCTTGCACCGAACCAGGGCGACTTAATTACAAAGAAAATAAGAAGGGGCGCCGCTGCTAAAAAAGCACCCGCAAGAAATTCAGCCCAAAAGCGAATTTGACTGCGGTGAAGCGACCGTGCCGAGAAAAAGAAGGCGACGGACAAAAGAACTATACCTAATATATATAGTATATTGGGCTCTGAAAACATAATTTCAAAGCCACGGAAAAGCCCCTTAAAGAGAGTAGCTGCGTTGCAGTGGATAAATACATCAAAAATCTGCCGTCCTGCACCCATAGCCGAGTGCACCCACCCCTCCTGCCATGGCAGGAAAAGCTCCGTACGCTGGCCGTAAACCCCCGGAGCAGCAAGCTTTGTTATTATAAGGTACAGTGCCGCACCGCCAAACATCAAAAAGCCCCAAAGCCAGCGGCGGGGTTTGTTTTTAATTTCGCAAAGCATGATAACGAAGGTCGCCGCTCCGGAAAAAAGCAGCACCTGCTCATAAAAGCAAAAAGAAATAAACTGCAGCACCGCAAAAAGAACAAGCTGAAGCCTGCTGCCGTTTTTACACCAAAGGTCAAAGCACAAAAGCGATGCCGAGGCGAAGAAAAGCCCCACAATTATGCGGGAGGAGGCGCTGACCCAGTAAGCTCCCTCAAAGCCCAGCGGCACAAGGGCGTATATAACAAAAAACAGCATTCCCGTGCCGAAACGGGAGGAAAAAACCTTGTGCAGCATTATGGACGATGCTGCATACATGGCAGAAATTATGGCCACTGCCAAAATCATGTTTCCGTAAAAATGCGACCACACTGCAAGGTCGCAAAGCCCTGCAAGAGGTCGGGAGGATAAAAGCCCCAAGCCCTTAATAAGTTCCCCCATGCTGCCCTGATATGCAAGGTAATTGTGATATTGTATGTAGTCGTCCAGCTGATAGAAATATTCAAAGCCATAATAGCAATATCTTATGAATATCAAGCCGAACATCACAAAAAACAGGGCGACATATCTGCGCTTGGATATTACGCCGTGTTCATTTTCCATCCTTAATCCCCCTAAGTCTTGAGGTGACGCTTCTTCGAATACTGAAAACATCCGCAAACATTCTGATGCTGTCCTTTATTACGTTTACCTTTGATTCGCGGTGATTTATTATCATTGCCGGAAGCTGCACAATGGAAAGCTTAAGCTTGTTTGCAATCATCATAACCTCAAAATCAAAGGCAAAGCTGTCCGTTTCGCAGAGGGAAAAAACTTTTTTTGCCGCCTGTGCAGAAAATGCTTTAAGCCCGCATTGGGTATCATAATGAAACCCTGCTATAAGCCCCGTAAGGAAGCTGAAGCAGCGGCTTGCAAAAAGACGTATTGCCGGATAGTCTGCATAGCCCTCCGGGTGAAGTTTCCGTGAGCCGATGGCAGCGTCCGCCCCGCTCTTGGAAATAAGTGCGTATAACTCACCTACAGCATTTATGCCATAGGCAAGGTCAGCGTCGGTATATGCCACTATTGCGCCCCCGGTAGCCAAAACGCCCTGTCTTACCGCAGCACCCTTGCCCTTGTTGGGAAAATGGCTCACCACCTTAAGGTGCTCGTCCGTTACAGCCTCAGCCAGTGCCCGGGTCTTGTCCGTGCTGCCATCGTCAGCAATTATCAGTTCGTAATCTGAAAAGTTGGCTCTTAAAAACGACAGAGCCGTATTGATGGTATCCAGTATAATTTTTTCTTCATTATACGCCGGTATAACGAGAGAAATTTCGGGTATTCCCATAGTGTTCTCCTGCTTTATCTTATGTTTCTTCATTTTACTCTTGTGGAAAGCCTTTGTCAATCGAAGTCCAATGCACTATATCTTGTGTCAATTGGCTATTTGTAGCATGGTGTAGTAACTATATATGCTTTTTTTGTATCATTTTTTATGCCTTGAGGGATTGTTTGCCGGCTCTGCTGGTATTATAATGTATTTGCGGTAATGTGCCGCTGGAGGTAAAACATGCTCATCTGCGGAATCCAAAAGCTTACCCTTCTTGACTATCCGGAAAAAATCGCCGCTACCATCTTTACCGGCGGCTGTAACTACCGGTGTCCCTTTTGCCACAACGCATCCCTTGTGCTGCGTCCTGCCCAATGCCAACCCATACCCGAGGAGGAAATTTTTGATTTTCTCAAAAAACGTGTGGGCAAGCTGGACGGTGTTTGTATAACCGGCGGCGAACCACTGCTTCAGCCGGATCTTGAAAGCTTCATTCGCCGCGTGCGGGACATGGGCTTTCTTATAAAGCTTGACACCAACGGCGCCTTTCCCCAAAGGCTTAAAGCCCTTCTTGACCAGGGTCTTTTAGACTATGTGGCGGTGGACATAAAAAATTCTCCCGAAAAATATCCGCTTACAGTGGGGCTTGCCGATTTTGACCCCTCCCCGGTGTTTGAAAGTGCAGCACTTCTTATGACGGGCAAAACACCCTACGAGTTCCGAACCACTCTTGTGCGTGGTTTACACACAAGCGAGGACATTGCTGCTCTGGGAAAAGCCATAAAAGGTGCAAAGAACTGCTTTCTTCAAAGCTTTATAGACTCCGGCGATCTTGTTGGATTTCCTGAGGAAGGGGCACTTCTCCCAATGGGTAGCTTCACGGAAGATGAAATTAAAGGCTTTCGGGACATTTTATCCCAGTATGTGGAAAATGCAGCCATACGGGGCTGATTTTAGCACACCACAATATTTTGTGTTTAGTTTGCGGTTTTTCTTATTGACAAGCACAATATATGTGATAGAATGCAATTACCGACCGTTAACATAATTTACATGTTCACTATATGGAGGAATCACTATGTACCAGGTATTAAAGAGAGACGGCAAGGTTTGTGACTTTAATCTTTCCAAGATAAGCGTCGCAATAACCAAAGCCTTTGAGGCACAGGACAAGCAGTACACCCCCGATATTATCGACCTTTTGGCCCTTAAGGTCACGGCAGACTACGAGGACAAGATAAAGGACGGCCTTGTGGGTGTTGAAGATATTCAAGACAGCGTTGAATCCGTTCTTGTACAGGCTGGCTATGCGGATGTTGCCAAGGCATACATTCTTTACCGTAAGCAGCGTGAAAAAATCCGCAACATGAACTCCACCATGCTGGACTACAAGGCTCTTGTGGACAGCTATGTCAAGGTAACCGATTGGCGTGTTAAGGAAAACTCCACCGTGACCTACAGCGTTGGCGGACTTATCCTTTCAAACTCCGGCGCCATCACCGCCAACTACTGGCTCTCCGAAATCTATGATGAGGAAATTGCCAATGCTCACCGTAATGCGGACATTCATCTCCACGACCTTTCCATGCTTACCGGATACTGCGCCGGCTGGAGCTTAAAGCAGCTTATCCAAGAAGGTCTTGGCGGAATTCCCGGCAAAATCACCTCCTCCCCCGCCGGCCACCTTTCCACCCTTTGCAATCAGATGGTAAACTTCCTTGGCATAATGCAAAACGAATGGGCGGGCGCACAGGCCTTCTCCTCCTTTGACACCTATCTTGCTCCCTTCGTCAAGGTGGACAACCTTTCTTACAAGGAAGTGAAGCAGTGCATCCAGTCCTTTGTCTATGGCGTTAACACCCCCAGCCGTTGGGGTACCCAGGCTCCCTTCTCCAACATCACTCTTGACTGGACTGTTCCGGCAGACCTTGCCGAGCTTCCCTGCATCGTGGGCGGCAAGGAACTTGACTTCTGCTACAAGGACTGCAAAAAAGAGATGGACATGGTCAATAAGGCCTTCATCGAAATCATGATTGAGGGCGACGCCAACGGCCGCGGCTTCCAGTATCCCATCCCCACCTACTCCATAACCCGAGACTTTGACTGGAGTGAAACCGAAAACAACAAGCTTCTCTTCGAGATGACTGCAAAGTACGGCACACCCTATTTCTCCAACTACATCAACTCCGACATGGAGCCTTCCGATGTTCGCAGCATGTGCTGCAGACTTCGTCTTGACCTTCGTGAGCTTCGCAAGAAGTCCGGCGGCTTCTTCGGAAGCGGCGAATCCACCGGCAGCGTGGGCGTTGTCACCATAAACATTCCCCGCATTGCCTATCTTGCGGAAAATGAGGCCGATTTCTACCGCCGCTTAGACCATATGATGGACGTTTCCGCCCGCTCCTTGGACACCAAGCGCACCATCATCACGAAGCTTCTTAACGAGGGCCTTTATCCCTACACCAAGCGTTATCTTGGAAGCTTTGACAACCACTTCTCCACCATCGGCCTTATCGGCATGAACGAAGCCGCCCTCAACGCAAGCTGGCTTCGCACCGATCTTACTACCGCTGAAGGCCAGCAGTTTGCCAAGGATGTTTTGAACCACATGCGCGAGCGCCTTAGCGACTATCAGGAGAAGTACGGCGCTCTCTTCAATCTTGAAGCAACCCCCGCCGAATCCACCACCTATCGTCTTGCAAAGCATGACCGCAAGTACTACCCCGAAATTATCACCGCCGCAAAGGACGGCGAAACACCTTATTACACCAACAGCTCTCACCTTCCCGTGGGCTACACTGAGGACGTTTTTGATGCTCTTTCAATTCAGGATGACCTTCAGACCCTTTACACAAG
Source organism: uncultured Oscillospiraceae bacterium (assembly GCA_964550315.1). Classification (GTDB taxonomy): domain Bacteria; phylum Bacillota; class Clostridia; order Oscillospirales; family Oscillospiraceae; genus UBA2658. The sequence continues at coordinate 35,852 of CAZJYY010000007.1, forward strand.
CGGCACTGTTTTCCACGCCTTCTTGGGTGAAAAGCTTCCGGACTGGAAGGCTGCGGCGAATCTTGTTCGTAAGATTGCAGAGAATCACAGACTTCCCTACTACACCCTCAGCCCCACCTATTCCATCTGCAAGACCCACGGTTATCTTACCGGTGAAGTGCGCACCTGCCCCCACTGCGGCGAGGGTACCGAGGTTTACAGCCGCATAACCGGCTACTATCGTCCGGTGCAGAACTGGAATGAGGGCAAAACTCAGGAATTCAAGAACCGCAAGCTTTACAACATTGAGACCTCCGTTGTCCGTCCACTGGCTGCCACCGGAACGGAGGGCTGCGCCCCCTGCTGCAGCGCTCCCGTTGAAAATATCACTACCGCCGCAGGAGAGGCAAAGGCGATTTTGTTCGCCCGCACAACCTGTCCCAACTGCCGTGTTGCAGAATCCCTTATGGAAAAGGCTGCCTTCTCCTACGATAAGCTTATAGCCGAGGAAAATGTTGATTTAGTCAACAAGTACGGCGTCAAGGGCGCACCCACCCTTGTTGTGGATGACGGCGTAAATACTCTTAAGTACTACGGCGTTCCCGAGATAAAGAAGTTCCTTGCCCAAAGCAAGTGACCCCCTAAAATAGAAGGCCGGGCTACCATGCGGCCCGGTCTTCTTTCTTTTACCCATTCACATTAAAGGAGATTAGCTTTCTATGTATGATATCGTCGTTGTAGGCGGTGGTCCCGCCGGAATGACAGCCGCACTCTACGCCCTTCGCGGTGGAAAAAGTGTCCTCGTAATTGAAAAAGCCGGTTTCGGCGGTCAAATTACATATTCCCCCAAGGTGGAAAATTATCCTGGCTTTCTATCCATGAGCGGCAATGAGTTTGCCGACAACATGCTGGAACAAATTCTCCACCACGGTGCAGAGGTGGAATCCGATACCGTTACGTCAATCGTGGACGAGGGAAAAATAAAGCGCATCTTCACCGAGGACGGCGCGGAATTTGAGGCAAAAGCCGTTATCATCGCCACCGGAGTAAAGCACCGCATGCTGGGGCTTGAAGGTGAGTACGAGCTTGTGGGTAACGGTATAAGCTTTTGCGCCGTATGTGATGGCGATTTTTACAGCGGACAGACCGTTGCCGTGGCGGGCGGCGGAAATTCAGCCCTGCAGGAGGCTACCCTTCTTGCCGAAAGCTGCAAGGAAGTCATTATAGTTCAGAATCTTGATTGCTTCACTGGGGAGGAAACCCTCAGCACCGCACTTTTGAAGCGTCCCAATGTCAGGGCAATAATGGGTACCGTGATCGACGGTCTTATCGTTGAAAACGGCGAGCTTCGGGGACTTGAGCTTCGTCGGGAAACAAGCGGCGAAAAAAGCACTCTTTCCTGCGACGGGCTTTTCGTTGCCATAGGTCTTATACCTGAAAATGACGCTTTTTCCGACCTTGTTGTCCTTAATTCCTATGGCTATATTGATGCAGGGGAAGATTGCCTTACTGGGAAAGACGGCATATACACCGCCGGTGACTGCCGCTCAAAATCCGTCCGTCAGCTTACCACCGCTTCGGCGGATGGTGCGGTTGCCGCCCTTGCGGCCTGCCGGTATATTGACAAAGCGGCTCTATAATCCTTCAGCCTCTTATTATTACATATTTTAGCCTGATTTCCGGTAGCATAAATCTCTGGGAATTAGGCTAATTTTATATTGCTGCTTCAATTACTTGTGTAATTTGCCGTTTTTTTATCCTATTGCCACTAAATGTTGCCATTTTAGAACTTATACGTTATAATAATCACAAAATTAACAAATGGTATTGAATACCATTTGTTAAAATTAAGGGAGGATAATTTATGGAAATCAAAGGCCAGAAAATGCTAAAGGTTTGCAGCATACTCATGATTGTTTTCGGTTCCCTCGCTCTGCTTATTTCCCTTTTGGGCGTTCTGGGTTTAAGTCTTTTGGGCGGCGCAATGGCCGGTGCTGAAGGCGCTGCAGCCCTTGGGGGGATTGCGCTAATTCTTTTTGTTGTCGCCTGCGCAGGCTCTATTCTTGAGCTTGTTGCCGGAATTGTGGGTGTAAAGGCGGCGAAGGAGCCAAGTATCAATGGCATAAAGACCAGCGCCATACTAGGCATAATCATTCTTGCCATCTCTGTTATAAGTGTTATTTACACCTTCATCAACTCAACCTTCGACCTTACCGACCTTATCGGTCTTATTATCCCCACCCTTTATGTTGTGGGCGTTATCCAGTACAAGAACGGACTTTTGGCCCTGCTTTCCGGCGAATAAGCCGCAAAGCTAAGGTTAATACACCCCGCAGGAGGCGTCCTGCGGGGGATTTTTATAGGCCTTCGGGCACTAAAAAAGCGGTAATTACAAAGCTTTGTAATTACCGCTTTTTGCGCCATTCGCTTATGCCTTTGGCTTAATAATAAGGTTAATAAGTTTGTTTTTGACAACGATGGTCTTAACGATCTCCATACCCGTGAGAATCTTTTGAATCTTCTCGTCGGCGCAGGCAATGGTCTTAACTGTCTCATCGTCGGCATCCATAGGAATCACCACGGTGGTCTTAAGCTTTCCGCCCACCTGAACCGCAATTTCCTTTTCGCTGTCCACAGTCTTGCTCTCGTCATACTTGGGCCAGCTCTGCTGATTGGCCATGCCCTTGAATCCCTGCAGCTCCCAAAGCTCGTCGGCAATGTGGGGTGCAAAGGGAGAAAGCATGATAAGGAAGGTTTTCATATCCCCTCTTGAGGGCTTATTCTCATAGAAGGTGTTAACAAGACTCATAAGGGTGGCAATGGCGGTGTTGAACTTCATGTTTTCGATGTCGTCGCTGACCTTTTTGATGGCCTTATGAATTTCGGACTCGTTTGCCTTGGAGTAGTCGTCACCCGTAAGTGGTTTTTCAGCCAGATTCCAAACCCTGTCCAAAAAGCGCTTGCAGCCCTTAACAGCAGTTGCGTTCCAGGGAACAGCCTTTTCAAAGTCGCCGATGAACATGATGTAAAGGCGCAGCGTGTCAGCGCCAAACTCGTCAACAATGTCGTTAGGGTTAACCACATTGCCGCGGGACTTGGACATCTTATCGCCGCCCTCGCCCAGAATCATGCCATGGCTTGTGCGCTTCATATAGGGTTCCTTGGTTGGAACAACCCCTATATCGTAAAGGAACTTGTGCCAGAAACGGCTGTACAAAAGGTGCAGGGTTGTGTGCTCCATTCCGCCGTTGTACCAGTCCACCTGATGCCAATAGTCCATGGCATCCTTTCCCACCAAAGCTTCACTGTTGTGGGGATCCATATAGCGCAGGTAGTACCAGCTTGAACCCGCCCATTGGGGCATGGTGTCCGTTTCACGCTTTGCGCTGCCGCCGCAATGGGGGCAGGTGGTGTTCACCCACTCGTCCATGTGGGCAAGGGGGCTCTCGCCGTCGTCGGTGGTTTCATAGCTCTCAACGTCCGGCAGGCGCACGGGAAGCTCGCTCTCGGGTACAGCGACCCAGCCGCACTTTTCGCAGTAAACCAGCGGAATCGGCTCGCCCCAGTAGCGCTGACGGGAGAACACCCAGTCACGGAGCTTGTAGTTTACCTTCTCGTGGCCAAGCTTCTTGTCCGCAAGCCATTTTACAATCTCTTTCTTCGCTTCTTCAACGGGCATTCCGTTTAGGAAGCCGGAGTTGACCATTATGCCCGTTTCGCAGTCCGTGAAGGCTTCCTCCTCCACATTTCCACCCTTGACAACCTCAATAATTGGCAGTCCAAAGGTCTTTGCAAACTCCCAGTCACGGGTGTCGTGGGCAGGAACTGCCATAATAGCGCCGGTGCCGTAGCTTGCAAGAACATAGTCTGAGATGAAAATGGGAATCTCGTTTCCGGTTACGGGGTTTATTGCACAAACGCCCTCAAGCCTGACTCCGGTTTTGTCTTTGGCAAGCTCCGTGCGTTCAAAATCGGATTTCTTTGCAGCCGCAGACTGATATTCCCGAACTGCATCTAAATTTGTAAGCCTGTCTGCCCACTTCTCGATGAGTCCGTGCTCCGGTGCCATTACCATGTAGGTAGCGCCGAAAAGGGTATCAGGGCGGGTTGTGAAGACCGTCATCGTGTCGCCGGCTGTTGTGCCGAACTCAACCTCGGCACCGGTGGAGCGTCCAATCCAGTTTTTCTGCTGGATTTTTACACGCTCAATAAAGTCAACCTCGTCCAAATCGTCAATAAGACGCTGGGCATACTCGGTTATTTTCAGCATCCATTGGCTTTTTTCCTTGCGCACCACTTCGCTACCGCAACGCTCGCAAACGCCGTTGACAACCTCCTCATTTGCAAGAACACACTTGCAGGAGGTGCACCAGTTAACGGGCATACTGGTCTTGTAGGCAAGACCCTTTTCAAACATTTTCTGGAAAATCCACTGAGTCCACTTATAGTAGTCAGGGTCGGTAGTGTCCACGCAGCGATCCCAATCAAATGAAAAGCCCAGCATTTGAAGCTGCTCGGTAAAGCGCTTTATATTGGTCTCCGTCACCTGACGGGGGTGCATATGATTTTTAATGGCATAGTTCTCTGTGGGCAGGCCAAAGGCATCATAGCCAATGGGGAAAAGAACATTATAACCCTCCATACGGCGCTTTCTTGCAACAATGTCAAGAGCGGTATAGGGTCTGGGATGTCCCACGTGAAGTCCCTGTCCTGAAGGGTACGGGAACTCAATAAGTCCGTAAAACTTAGGCTTCTCGCTTCCGTTGACCGCCGTATAGACTTTTTCGTCCAGCCAGCGCTTCTGCCATTTTTTCTCAATGGATGTGAAATCGTACTTCATAGCTTTCTCTATCCTCTATTCAAACGGGCGCACACCGCCCAAAAATTATCTTTCGCCAACAAGGGCGGAAACGTCCACGTCCTCTGCATCCTGCCAAAGCCGCTCCAGTGAGTAAAACTCACGGGCCTCGTCAAGGAAAACGTGAACCACAACGCAGCCATAGTCCAAAAGAACCCAGCCGCCGCTGCGATAGCCTTCACGGTGGATAACCTTTTCACCCTCCGCCTCAAGCTTTGCCTCCACCTCGTCACAAAGACTTTTAATCTGCGTGGTGGAGTTTGCCGTGCATATTACAAAGTAATCTGCAAGTACTGAAATTTTGTCAATTTTCAAAAGCTTGATGTCCTTGCCTATTTTGTTGGCGAGAACACCTACTATTTTTTCAGCCATTTGCTGAGATGTCATCATGTGGTAGTTTCCTTTCTTTATCCCTTGCCCCAGGCGAAGTTTGTATACACCTCAGAGCCGTCTGTGGTGGCAAAATCCTCCACCTCTGCATAGTGCTGGCTATTTATCAAAGCCCTGTCGACAATCGTATGAACAATTGTAAGTTCTTCCTTTGTTATTTGTCTTTCATACGGGTTTATGGTCTCGTTTATCATTTTAACCCAGGCATCAGGCATAAGCTGAACATAAGCTGTGTCTCTCACCCAAACGCCTGCAGTAGGGGCGGTGTAGAAATGAATGTCCTCCATAGACATCTGAAGGAACTTTTCACCGAACCACTGGATATTTCCAAGTGAAAGGTCGGTTTTGCAGTGATCCATAACGGCTTTCACCATGTCCATCAGCGTTACAATGTTCCTTGTGCTCATAGCCTTTTGGGCTATTGCCATCATAAGGTCGTGCTGAACCTCAATACGCTGCCAGTCTCCGGCAGGATAACCGCGAAAACGGAAAACGCCCAGAGCATCATAGCCATTGAGAGTCTGCACTCCCTTTTTAACATTTATAACAAATTCATAGGGGCTGCCATCGGGATATCTTGCATAGTCCTCATGGTACATATCCGTAGGGACATCAAACTCAATTCCACCCAAGGCATCCACCACGCTCATAAAGACCTGAATGTCCAGCATTACATAGTTGTTGGGACGAAAGCCGGTGATACCTTCAAGCTCATCCATAAGCTTATCCATTCCACCATTGTTATCGTAATATGCGGCATTTATTCTTTTCGTTCCCCGTTCTACATTAACAATCGTGTCCCTAGGGATAGAGACGATGTCTGCCTTCATCTCCACTGTGTCAAAGCGGGCAATCATTATTGTATCCGTATTAAGTCCAACCTGATCCTCTCCCACAACAAGCACCGTGTAGTAGCGCTCCTGCGTGGCAACAGGGTTCTCATCTTCGGAAATTACCGGGGGCTCGTTTTTCTCAGGCGGCTTTGTTGTAACCTTCCAATATATAAAGGCAGCTGCCAGAAGCAGAACAACAACAAGCAAAACGCTAAGTACGACCTTACCGGCCCTCCCCTTCTTTTTCGGGGGCTGAGGAGACTGCTGTGCGGGTCTGCGCTGCTGCGACGGCACAGGCTGACGCTGCGGCTGTGCCGATTGACGCTGCGGCTGCTGAATATTTGCCTGCTGTCTTATTGGCTGCTGGGGCGCAGGCTGTTCGTTTTCAAATCTGTTTATATGGCTACCGCCTGTGCTTCGAGAGGGTTCAGAATGGCTGCCGCTGCGGCTCCCCCCACTGTTTCCACCAAAGACTTTCATATTATTTTATCCTTTCACCAACCGTCTTAATATGCAAACACTATGCTTAAAAGACGGTGTTTGTGTCGGTTTTGTTTCCATTTTGCAGAAATTCCAGAGCTTTTATCGAATTAACATGGGGCGTTGTCCCTCTCCGCTGAAGATCTTCAATGCCCATTTGAAGGCCCAAAGCCACGGCCTTGTCCAAATTTTCATAGGCCAGCGTGCGAAGCTCCTCAACGCCTTCAAAGCTGCGGTTTGGTTCAATATAGTCCGCCATATAGATTATTTTTTCAAGCAGGCTCATATCAGGCTTTCCCGTGGTGTGCCATAAAATTGCGTTATAAACCTCGTCACATACGCCAAAGTGCCTTCTTGAAAATTCCGCTCCGGTTTTTGAGTGCAGCAGCTTATAGTTGCTCCGCTCGTCATCGTCCGTAATAATATCATAGTCCTGACACAATTTCAACTGCTCAGGCCCCTTTAGTTTCTTTGTTATGTCGTGAAGTATACCGGCTTCTGCCGCCAAATCCGGGTCAGCACCCCAACGTCTTGCAAGCTTCACAGCCTCCTGCTCGCACCCCATAACGTGGGGAATGCGTCTCTCGTCAAGGCAGGCGTAGGCCCTGTCTCTCAGCCATTGAAATTCCGGACAGGCACCATAAAGCCGCTTTCTTATTATCTCCCCGTAAACATCCTCGGGGAAATACTCTGTTCCCTTCCGGTTTCTTAATAGCTCCCTAAGCCTTGTTGAGGAAATCTCAACCGGCGTGAAGCTTAGGACTTCTATCCTTGCGCCATACTCGCCCTTCAGCTTTTCGGCCATTTCGGAAATACGGGTACAATCACCCTCTCCTCTTGGAAAAACAGCCAGTGTGACAAGCTGAAAAATACGCCGGAAATTGCGCCAACTCTCAAAGCACTCCAGCATGTCCGTACCCATGAGAAGGAAAAGCTCGTCATCGGGCCAGCGGGTTTTAAGCTCCTCCAGCGTGTCCACTGTATAGCTTTTTCCCCCCCGCACAAGCTCAATGTCCAAAACCTCCGTATTGTGCAGGCGAGAAAAAGCCAAGCTTGTCAGCGCAAAGCGATCTTCCGCACCGGGGCTTCCCTCCGCCTGCTGCTTATGGGGCGGAGTGAAGCTGGGAATTATAAAAAGCCTGTCTGCCGAAAGCATTGCAAGCGCGGCGCTAGCCGCCTCCACATGGCCGATATGAGGCGGGTTAAAGCTCCCGCCGAATATGGCTGTGCGCATAGCCATCCCTCCCGAAATAGTCTCTATTTTTTCTTCTGAGTTTTTGGCAATTCTATTTTCGGCTTAAGCTCGTTGCGTTTGTACAGCACAAATTTGCTGCCTATCACCTGAACACCCTCGGCCTTGCACTGAAGGCAAAGTGCGTCACAGGCTTCTCTGGGTGTAAGCATGGAATTTTCCAGAACCCGCCCCTTAACAAGCTCCCTTGCCTTCAGAGCCTCTTTGGTTTGGGTAATAACATTTTCCGTAAGGTCGCCCTTTCCGATGTGTATGATGGTATCCTCGCTGGCGGCAAGTCCCCGCAGATATGCTCGCTGTTTACTTGTCAGCATAATAGCTCCTTAATTTCTCTTCAAAATTCCTTAGGGCCGCTCCCCTGTGGGAAACGGCATTCTTTTCTTCGGCACTTATCTCCGACATTGTTTTGCCCGATTCCGGGAATTCAAATACAGGGTCGTAGCCAAAGCCGCCTGCCCCCCTTGGGACAGGGCTTATAACGCCCTCGCATTCCCCACGGGCTTCGATAATATCCCCATTAGGAAAAACGCAGGCAATGCATGAAACAAATCGGGCGCTTCTTTGGGTCTTTCCCTCCATATTTTTCAATAGGAGGGCCGTGCGCTCCATATCGTTTTTGCATTCATCGCCGCCGTAGCGGGCGGAATAGATCCCCGGCTCTCCCCCAAGGGCATCAACCACAAGTCCTGAATCGTCGGCAATTGCAGGCTCACCAAGGGCATCGCAGGCTGCCCGGGCTTTAATAAGGGCATTTTCCTCAAAGCTTGTGCCGGTTTCCTCGGCCTCCAGCTCAAGTCCTGCATCCCGCTGGGAAATAACCTCCGCTCCGGTGGCTGAGAGTATTTGAGAAAGCTCGGAAAGCTTCCCTTTGTTGTTACTTGCAAGTATAAATCTCATTGCTGCAGCAGCGCCTCCACAAAGCCCTCAGGCTCAAAGGGCATAAGGTCGTCAACTCCCTCGCCCACTCCAATATATTTTACAGGCAGCTTAAGCTCGTCGGCAATGGCAAAAACAATTCCGCCCTTCGCCGTACCGTCCAGCTTTGTAAGGACAATACCTGTAATATCTGCGGTGTCTTTAAACTGCTTTGCCTGAATAAGTCCATTTTGTCCAGTGGTGGCATCCAACACCAAAAGTGTTTCCTTGTCCGCCTCGGGAAGCTCACGTGCAATAATCCTTGTTATCTTATTCAGCTCGTTCATAAGGTTCTGCTTATTGTGCAGGCGGCCTGCAGTGTCAATGATTATCACGTCACAGCCACGGGCCTTTGCCGCCGCAATACCGTCAAAAACCACGGAAGCAGGGTCGCTGCCCTCCTCGTGGCGGACAATATCGGCCTTTGCCCGATCCGCCCAAATTGTAAGCTGCTCCGCAGCGGCGGCACGGAAGGTGTCTCCCGCAACCAGCATTACTTTTTTGCCTTCTGCGCTCATCTTTGCCGCAAGCTTTCCGATGGTGGTGGTTTTTCCGACGCCGTTTACACCAACCATTAGGATAATTGCAGGCTTTGTTGCAAGCTTAAGCTCCCTGCCCTCAATATTCAAAACCTCTGTAAGAACCTCGTTAAAGGCGTTTTTAACTTCTTCGCCGCCCCGAAGGCCCCTGGCCTTAACAAGCTGCCTTAGCTTTTCAACCGCTTCAACCGAGGTGTCCACTCCGGCGTCAGCAAGGATAAGAGCTTCCTCAAGCTCGTCAAAAAACTCCTCATTTTCACCGGAAAAGCTTGCGAACATGTTGTTCATTTGAATTGACATGTTCTTTTTTGTTCTTGCAAGCCCCTGTTTTATCTTGTCAAAGAAACCCATTTTTGTCTCCTTATGATTTTATTGTATCGCCAAATTTGGGAGCTTAGCCGGAAATGGCCTTTTCAGCCTCCTCCAGATCCACGCTCAGTACTTGAGAAACGCCCTTTTCCTGCATGGTTACGCCGTAGAGCATGTCCGACTCCTCCATGGTTCCTCGGCGGTGAGTAATTACAATGAACTGGGTGCTGTGAGTAAGCCTTCGCATGTACTGGGCATAGCGTGTAACGTTGGCTTCGTCCAGCGCCGCCTCAATTTCGTCCATAACGCAGAAGGGGGCAGGGCGAACCTTCATAATGGCAAAATACAGGGCAATTGCAACAAATGCCTTTTCGCCGCCGGACATAAGGCTGATGGTAGAAAGTGCCTTTCCGGGGGGCTGAACCTTAATTTCAATGCCGCAGCTCAGAATATCTTCCTCGTCCTCAAGGATAAGTGCAGCTCTTCCCCCGCCGAAAAGCTCAAGGAAGGTCGTACGGAAGCTCTCGTCAATTGCCTTAAACTCCCTTGCAAAAATTTCCTTCATTTCGCCGGTTATATCCGCAATTATCTTAAGAAGGTCTCGCTTTGCCTTCTCCACATCGTCACGCTGCTCTGTTAGGAAGTTATACCTTGTGCTGACCCGCTCGTATTCCTCGATAGCACCCAGGTTTGGCGTGCCAAGGGAAGAAATCTCCCGCTTAATACTGCTTATGCGTTTTGTGGCGATGCTCAGATTTTCAACCGGTTGACGCACAAGCTGCGCCGCCGTACGGGAAAGCTCATAGCTGTCCCAAAGCTTATCGATAATCTGCTTTTCCTCCATTTCGGAGGCAAGCTTCTTCTGCTCAATTGCAGCGGAAAGCCGCTCTAAATCAAGAAGCTCCTTATTTTTTTCCTGAGCGTCACGGTCGCTTTGTGTGCGCCGTCCCTCAAGCTCCAGCTTTTGGGTATTGATGACGGAAAGCTCACTTCTTATGCTTTCAGCACGCTGCCTTCCCATTGCAAGCTTTTCCTCAGCTTTGGAGATTTCTTCCTCCATCTGTTTATTTTCCGCAAGCAGGCCCTCAATGGTTTGCCTGCGTGTATTTTCATCCCTCGAAAGGTCTGAATGCAGCTCACGAAGCTGCTCCACAGCAGCAAGGGTGGTATCGCTTTCGGAAATAAGAGAGGATCTTCCCTCCGCAATAGTGGAAAGTCTCTCCGAAAGCTCCCGTGCCTGCCGTTCACGCTCAATATTGCTTTGTGTAAGCTCCTCCACCCGCTTGTCTGCGGCGGTCAGCGCCTTTTCAAGCTCAGTAATGTCAATCTGTGCCGAGCTGATGCGCTCCTCGCTCTCCTGCCGCCTTAAATCGCTGTTTTGCTCTTCCTCTTCAAGGCCCTTGATAGCCTTTTGAGTCTCCTGGGCAAGGAAGCTTGTTTGGGTAACGGCGCTGTCACATTCCCTGCGGCGCTCCGTGGCCTCCCTAAGCTCAAATTCGGCAGTGGACAGCTCATACCTTGCCGAGCTAAGCTCCCGGCTTGCCTCTGCAAAGCGCTCGGAGCAATCCTTTTCCTCCGCTGTAAGCTCCACAAGCTTCTCTTTAAGAGCTTTTAGCTCGTTGGCACGGGATAGTATGCCCACGTTCTTTGCGGTGCTTCCGCCTGTCATAGAGCCGCCGGCGTTAATAAGCTGCCCGTCAAGGGTCACTATGCGAAGCTGGTTGTCGTGTTTTTTGGAAAGCCGCACTGCGTCCGCCAAGGTTTCCGCAACCACGGTTCTTCCAAGAAGATTTGAAAAAACATCCTTAAATTTCTCATCGAAGCGGGCAAGCTCCAGCGCAGTGCCAAGAAAGCCCTGCTCGCCGTCTATGCGCCGATTAAGACTTGAGCCCCTAATTGTATTCACGGGAAGGAAGGTGGCACGACCCGCGTCCTGCCGCTTCAAAAGCTCAATTGCGGCCTTGCCCTGCTCCTGGGTATCCACCACTATGCTTTGCATGGAACCGCCAAGGGCAGTTTCAACGGCAAGAGCATACCTGTCATCTGTCTTGACAAGATTGGCAACAGGTCCAAAAACACCACGCAGGGTTCCTCGCTCATGCTCTCGCATAACGGTTTTAACAGCCTTTGAATAACCTTCAAATTCCTTTTCCATCTCGCCCAGCATGTTTGCCCGGGAGCGAGTGGAATTAAGCTCGATAGTAAGCTTTGTACGCTTTTCCTCAAGGGACTTGACCTTGCCCTCCCTGCCCTGAATCCGCAGAGAATAGCCCTCTATCATGTTGGAAAGCTCATCGGTTTTTTCCTTTGCGGAGGCTGCGTTTGCCCTTTCCTCCGCAAGCTGAGCATTTAGCAAATCAAGGCGCTTTTTCGCCTCCTCAATGTCATTGCTGCGGCGGCTGTCCCCTTCTTCAAGCTGCTTTTGTGCATCCGAAAGCATGGTGACCATCGTGTTAAGGTGAGCAAGCCTTGACGACAGGTCATTTTTCTTCTGAAAAAGCTCCGCCATCTCACGCTTTTGTGCGTCATCACCCTCAGCCTGGGCGCTCATGCTCTGGGACAGTCCCGAAAGCTCGCTGTCAAGCCGAAGAATTTCAGTCTTTATGTCTTCAACACGGGCAATGCGCTGATCTATCTGTGCAGACAGACTCTTTGACCGTTCGCCCTGTTCGCCGATTTCAGCTTCAAGCTGACTGCGTCTTTCCTCGTTGTGCTGCAAGCTGTTTTTTAGAACCGCAAGGGCACTTTCCTGCTCTGCACAGGCATTTTCCGTTTCTCCAAGCTTTACTCGGGTGTTTTCTGCTTCGATGTCCTTTTCCCGCATTTTCTCGGAAAAATTCTCAGATGCAGCATACAAACCATTAAGCTCGTCGTGAGCCTTCAAAAGCTCCGCCTTTGACTTTTCCCAGTCCATTTCCACGGTTTTTGCCCGCTCGTTAAGCTTGTCCAGGGTTTCCATCCACACCGAAACTTCCAAAAGACGCAGCTCGTCACGAAGAACAAGGTACTTCTTTGCGGTTTCCGCCTGTTGCTTGAGCGGGTCAACCTGGATTTTCAGCTCGTCTATCTTGTCGTTAATACGCACAAGATTTTCTTCCGTGTGCATGAGCTTGCGCTCGCTTTCATCCTTGCGATAGCGATAGCGGGAAATGCCTGCGGCCTCCTCAAAAAGCTCACGCCGATCACCGCTTTTTGCGCTGACCACCTCTGATATTCTTCCCTGTCCGATTATTGAATAGCCGAAGCGCCCAAGACCGGTGTCCATAAGAAGCTCGGTAATATCACGAAGGCGCACATTTTCTTTGTTTATGTAGTATTCGCTTTCACCGCTTCTGTAATAGCGGCGGGTTATCATAACCTCCGTGCTGTCCAAATCAAAAATACGACTGCTGTTGTCTACGATAAGCGAAACCTGGGCAAAGCCCATTTTGGGACGCTTCTCGGTTCCGCCGAAAATAACGTCCTCCATCTTGCCGCCCCGCAGCGCTTTGGAGCGCTGTTCGCCCATGACCCATAAAATAGCATCCGAAATATTTGATTTGCCGCTGCCATTGGGGCCAACGATAGCGGTAATGTCCTTTTCAAAGGTCAACCTTGTTTTGTCGGGAAAGGATTTAAAGCCTTGTATTTCAAGTGCTTTTAGGTACATTTGTCACCTCAGCATGTTTGATTATCGAAATTTAAACCGCAATATGTTGTAGAATAATTAAGTATACACCACAAGCACTGTTTTTGCAACTTACTTGATTAAAATGTTTCCCTTTGGCGTGTCCACGCCCTTCACAAACACTGAAGAAAATCCGAACTCCGCCTTAAGGATGTCTACATTTTTTCTTCCCTGACCAATCATTTGGGAAAGCTGTGCGGGGTTCACCTCAAGCACAAGGCTTTCTCCAAGCTCACGGTCTTTTAAAAGTGTCCTTGCCCTGTTCAGCATTATCCGTGAGCGCACAAGCTCGCCCAGCGCCGGATGGTACGCCCCCCCAAGGGCAGCACCTGCGGACAGCTCCTCCGTAGGGTTAAGGCCAAGTCGTATTACAGCAATCCCCGCTTCCTCAAAAAGCGGCAAAATGGCGGAGCAGTAGTCCACTGCCTCCTCCACTGTGTGCTCGTCATATTCACCCCTGCGCCACATATCGCAAAGCTCAGTGTCTGAAACGATTACTGTGGGATAAATTCGCACGCCGTCAGGCTCAAGGGCAATTATGCGCTTCGCCGTTTCAATGCATCGCGCCTTTGTGTCCCCCGGGAGTCCCGTCATCATCTGGAGCACAAGCTTGAAGCCACACTCCTTTATTAGCCGCGCTGCGTGCTCCGTCTGCCGGGCGGTATGACCCCGCTTTGAAAGTTCAAGCACTTCATCAATCATAGACTGACTGCCAAGCTCAATTGTTGTGACCCCGTAATCCCGCAGCCGGCTTAAAATTTCTTCATCTATGGCATCCGGTCTTGTGGAAAGCCTTATTGAAGAAATTTGCCCGGCACGCAAAAACGGCAAGGCCGCACCGAGAAGCTCACACTGCTTTTCGGTGGGAATTGCCGTAAAACTGCCGCCGTAAAACGCCAGCTCGATATTACTGCCCTCAGGATTTTTCAAAATGCCCTCCCGTATGGTTTCCGCAACGGCTGCGGCATCCGGCTGGGAAAGACTGCCCGAAATTCGGCGCTGGTTGCAGAAAACACAGCCCCGTGGGCAGCCCAAATGGGGAACAAAAACCGGAATAATCCTCCCCTTAACACTCATTTTGAAATCTCCTCAAGGCCGTTTCTTGCGGCGGACTGCTCCGCCTCCTTCTTTGTGCGCCCGCTGCCCTTACCGATTTCTTCGTCGTTAAGTAGCACCCGAACCATAAAAATCTTTCGGTGGTCAGGGCCACTTTCGGAAACAAGCTCATAGCTTAAGCTTTGGCCGGGCTTGCGCTGTATAAGCTCCTGCAGTGCGGTTTTATAGTCGCTCATGGGCTGTGGCTCGTCGCCGCAGACCTCTGCAAGAATATGTTCGTTAATAAAATTCCTTGCAACATCAAGTCCTCCGTCAAGGTACAGCGAGGCAATGACCGCCTCAACCGCATCTGCGAGGATAGACTCCCGCTGTCTTCCGCCGGAATGCTCCTCGCCCTTTCCAAGGCGAATATACTTACCAAGCTCCAAGGAACACGCCACCCTATGCAGACTGTGCTCGCAAACCAGCTCTGCACGAAGGCGTGTCATCTTACCTTCGGGCATTTGTGGAAAGTTAAGGTAAAGATAGCTCGCCACCACCTGCCCCAAAACAGAATCTCCCAAAAACTCCAGGCGCTCATTGCTCATGAGTCCCTCACCCTTGTTTTCGTTGGCGTAGGAGCTGTGGCTCAATGCCGTGAGCAGGAGCGCCCTGTCTTTGAAGCTGTAATTAAGTTTTCTTTCAAGCTCGTCCATGGGACGCTCCTTCTCTGCCAAATAAGAACATTAGTCCTGAATGCAGCTACTAACGTAGTCAACAAGGTCACCGACGGTAACGATTTGCTTAAGCTCATCGTCAGAAACCTCCGGTAAAGAGAATTCCTCTTCAATTGCCATTGTAAGCTCTACAATGTCAAGGGAGTCGGCGCCCAAATCGTCAATGAAGGAGGTTTCCCTCGTAACGGCTTCGGGGTCAATAACAAACTGTTCGCATATTAACTGTTGAATTTTTTCAAATACCATGATACACATCTCCATTTATTTGCTTGCTACAGATGATAATATTCACAAAGCCTTTACTTGTCAATACCATCTTCCTTTGAAATTGTCATAAGTCCAATATTTTTTGCTATCTCGTTGGTAACATCCGCTTTTATAAAGTTAACGGATTGAGCAATTGCATTTTTTATCGCCCTGGCATCGGAAGAACCGTGGGCCTTGATAACGGGTTTTGTAATTCCTAAAAGCGCTGTTCCGCCGATGGTCGCCGGATCAATAAGGGTTTTTAGGTTTTCAAGCTTTTTCTTAATAAGAAGAGCGCCCATCTTTGTTCTTATTCCGGACATGAGAATAGTTTTAAGATTAGAGCTTATGAACTTTGCCATGCCCTCGCTGCCCTTCAAAAGAACGTTTCCGGAAAATCCGTCGGTAACAACCACGTCCACCTCACCGGAGAAAACATCACGGCCTTCAACATTGCCAACAAAGTTTATGTGACCGTTGTCCCCCGCCTGTTTCAAAAGTGCGAAGCTTTCCTTCTGCAGTTCTCCACCCTTGGTCTCCTCAGTACCCACATTAAGAAGGCCGATCTTCGGCCTTGCTATTCCCAGAATATCTTGGCAATAAAAGCTGCCCATATATGCAAACTGCAAAAGGTACTCCGGCGTGCACTCCACGTTTGCGCCGCAGTCAATAAGCATGGTTCCCTTGCCTCCATTGGGAATAACCGGTGCCATCGCCGCCCTTCTTATTCCCTTAACACGCTTCACAATAAGGGTCGCTCCCGCAAGAAGTGCACCGGTGCTGCCGGCGCTGACGCAGGCGTCCCCCTCTCCATTTTTAAGCATGTTCAGGGCAACAAACATGGATGAGTCCTTTTTTGTCCTTAAAACGCCTGTGGGGTCATCCTCCATGAGCACAACCTCCGTGGCATTAACAACATTTATCTTGTCCCCGAGATTCCCCGCCTTCTCGTTTTTAAGGCAGGTACGAACCTCAGTCTCTTTGCCCACCAAGGTTACGGTAACGCCAAACTCACGGACAGCCTCCACTGCTCCTTTTACTATCTCCGCAGGAGCGTTGTCTCCCCCCATTGCGTCAATTATTATTCTCATATGTCTATCTCCATTCTGCCGCTTTGTCTCTAAAACGATTTTCAATTATGTCAAGAGACCTTGCTGAAATTTCGGCATTTTTGTTTCGCTTGCCTTTAACTCGCTTATCCAGCGGCGGGATTATACCGAAATTAACGTTCATGGGCTGGAAATGTGCCACCGTACTGTCGGAAATGTACAACGCCAGTGCGCCGATTGCCGTTTCCGGTGGGAAGTCATAGGACTCCTGTCCCAAAACACGGGCTGCGGTTTCCATGCCTGTAAGCATGCCTGAGGCGGCCGATTCCACATATCCCTCCACACCCGTCATCTGACCGGCAAAGCTTATTCGCGGCTCTGATTTCAGCCTGTAATACCTGTCAAGAAGCCGTGGCGAATCAAGATAGGTATTTCTATGCATAACGCCATAGCGGACAAATTCCGCATTCTTAAGCGCCGGAATCATTGAAAAAACACGCCTTTGCTCCGGGAAGGCAAGGTGAGTTTGAAAGCCCACAAGATTATATATCGTTCCGGCGGCATTGTCCCGGCGAAGCTGCACAACAGCGTAATTTTCCCGCCCGTTTCTGGGGTCAATAAGTCCCACGGGCTTTAAGGGGCCGAAGCGCAGGGTATCCTCGCCCCGGCGTGCCATAACCTCAACCGGCATGCAGCCTTCAAATACGCCGCCGTCATCAAAGCCGTGAACCTCCGCCTCTCTTGCGGTGCAAAGCTCCCGCCAAAAGGCAAGGTACTGCTCCTTATCCATGGGGCAGTTAATATAATCCGCCGTACCCTTATCGTAGCGTGAAGCGTAAAATGCGCTATCTAAATCAATGCTTTCAAGGGTCACAATAGGCGCTGCCGCATCATAAAAGCTCAAATACTGTGCTCCGCTGCAAAGCTCTCCTATTTTTTCCGCCATAGCATCGCTGGTGAGGGGGCCTGTGGCGATTATAACCTCGCCCTGGGGAATTTCCACTGCTTCTTCCTGCACTATTTCCACATTTGGGAGGGCGCAGAGCCTGTCTGTTACCATTTGCGAGAAACCCACCCTGTCCACCGCCAGAGCGCCGCCTGCAGCCACACGTGTAGCGTCGGCACATTCCATTATAAGCGAGCCCAAACGCCGCATTTCCTCTTTAAGAAGCCCTATGGCATTGCTAAGCTCATCGCTTCTCAGTGAGTTTGAACACACCAGCTCCGCAAAGGTGGGTGCACTGTGAGCCGGTGTCATTTTATTCGGTTTCATTTCCACAAGCCGCACAGGGATATCCCGTTTGGCAAGCTGCCACGCAGCCTCGCTTCCCGCAAGACCCGCGCCTATCACCGTGACCTTATCCAATATTCATCCTCCGGTGTAATTACTTTGATGCTGCTTTTTTCGCCGCAGTCGTCTTTTTCTCTGCCGGTTTCTTTGAAGCTGCAGGCTTTTTGGCTGTCTTGTCCGCTGCTGCGGTCTTTTTGCCCTTGGCAGCCGGGGTCTTTGCCGCCGCCTTTTTTGCCCCGGCCTTCTTTGCGGTTTTTGCTTCGGCTTCGTCCTTTTTATCCTCGGGTTTTTCCTCGCCCTCGGCAGGCTTTTTGCGATATCCCCGCTTATCCTCCGGCAAATATCGTGAGCATTCTTTATTGATGCAGAAAGGAGTTTTCTTGCCCTTACCTGATAGCTTAAACATAGTCTTTCCGCACTCGGGACAGTTTTCCTTAACCGGAACGTCCCAAGTCATGAAGCCCACAATTTCGTTTCCATCGGCTCCCTCACCCCGATATGGGCAGTCCTTGCCCCGCTCGCAAGCGTAGAAGGTGTAGCCATTTTTGGAGGTGCGCTTCAAAATCCTGCTGCCGCAGAAGGGGCATCTGCCCGGCATTTCAATGACAATAGGCTTTGTAAAATCGCATTCGGGATAGCCCGGGCAAGCCAAAAACCTTCCGAACTTTCCGCTTTTAACTACCATCTGCTTTCCGCACTTATCGCAAAGCTCATCTGAAAGCTCGTCGGGAATTTTGATGTGCTGGCCTTCAAGGGAGGCCTCGGCCTCCAAAAGTTCCTTTTCAAAGCTGCCGTAGAATTCCTTTAAAATGTCCTTCCAAAAGCGCTTGCCCTCCTCAACGCTGTCAAGGGTGTCCTCCATGCGGGCAGTGAATTTCAAATCAACTATATCGGGGAAATATTTTTCCATCATTTCCTCGGTAACCGTTTCTCCAAGCACCGTTGGACGAAGGTATTTGCCCTCCTTCACCACGTATTCACGGCTGGTTATTGTACTGATAGTGGGGGCGTAGGTACTTGGCCGTCCAATGCCCTTTTCTTCCATGGCACGAATCAGCGTCGCCTCGGTATATCGGGAGGGTGGCTGGGTGAACTGCTGCTCCTTGTTATACTTAAGGAACTTCATGCTCTCGCCCTCTTTAAGTGCGGGCAGTGGTATCTGACGCTCGGTGTCCTCCTCGTCCTTGCTTTCCTCGTACACTGCAGTGTAGCCGGGAAATTTAAGGCTTGAGTGGTTTGCCTTGAACATATATCCTGCACTGATTGTCTCCACCGATACGCTGTCGTATATGGCGTTGGACATCTGGCAGGCGGTAAAGCGCCCCCAGATAAGACGGTAAAGCCTGTACTGGTCAGGTGTCAAATCCTTGCGAATCGCCTCCGGTGTAAGCTCAATATTGCTGGGACGAATGGCTTCGTGGGCATCCTGCGCACCAGCCTTGGTTTTAAAGGTACGAGGCTGACCGGGGTAATATTCCAGTCCATAGCGGCCTATAATAAACTTTTTTGCAGCCGCAGTGGCATCGTCTGAAAGACGCAGAGAGTCCGTTCTCATGTAAGTTATAAGACCCAATGTTCCCTCGCCGCTAATATCCACGCCTTCGTAAAGCTGCTGGGCAATGGACATGGTTCGATAGGGGGTCATTCCCAAACGGCGGGAAGCCTCCTGCTGAAGTGTTGATGTGATGAAAGGGGGTGCAGGACTGCGCTGTTTTTCCCCACGCTTAACGGTTTTGATTAAAAAGTCCTCTTTGGAAACTGCTGAAATTACAGACTCCACCTGCTGCTCGCTTTTCAGCTCCTGCTTTTTGCCGTCCTCTGTGCCATGGAAACGGGCAATAAATTCACCCTTTTTGCCAATGCTGCCAAGTGTAACGTCCAAAAGCCAGTATTCTTCCTGGTTAAACTCCCTTATCTCTTTCTCCCTGTCCACCACCATTCGGGTGGCAACAGACTGGACACGGCCTGCACTTAGTCCACGGCGAACCTTACGCCAAAGAAGCGGGCTAAGCTTATAGCCCACAATACGGTCAAGAATACGCCTTGCCTGCTGTGCATCAACCAAATCAAGGTCAAGATCACGAGGCTCTGAAATGCTTTCTGTAACCACCTTTTTTGTAATTTCGTTGAAGGTTACCCGCTTGGCCTTCTCGTCGGGAAGCTTTAAAAGCTCCTTAAGATGCCAGGAGATGGCCTCTCCCTCACGGTCCGGGTCCGTTGCCAGATAGACGGTGTCCGCAGCCTTTGCCTGGCTTTGAAGCTCGCCTATCACGGTTTCACGTCCCTTTACCGGCTGATAGTCCGGTACAAACCCATTGTCTATATCAACGCCCATGGTGCTCTTGGGCAAATCACGCAAATGGCCCATAGAGGCCACAACATGATAGTCTGTGCCCAAGTAACGTTCAATCGTCTTGGCCTTCGCCGGTGATTCCACGATGACCAAATTCTTCTTCGCTTTCGCCATGTTCTTCCTCGCTTTTAATTTCTATTGACGTCTATATTCAAAGTAAATCGCTTTCCACTTTCCTGTGAAACAAAGCCCTTAATCTGAAGCACTGTAAGCTCCGACAGCACTGTGGGAGCTGAAAGCCCCGCCCTGTCTATAATATCGTCCACATGCATGGAGCTTTCATTCATAGCAGAAATAATTTTTAGCTGGCTTTCAGACAGGGTCTTAAGCTGTCCACGCAAATCAATATATTCCCGGGAATTTTCCTTGTCAATCTTTTTCCGCTCATTCTTTACCCGAAGCTTGTAAAAGCCCCGACCGGTTTCCGGCTGGGAAGATGCCGATTTTACGGGCGTCTCCGGCGGTTTTTCACTCTCTGCCCTCTTTTCACGTTCATCCAAAGCAGCCATTTTCTGCTTTTCCGGCTTTGAAAGTTTTTGATGGAAGCGGGCTTCAAATTCCGATAGGATATCCCAGCCATCGGTTATAAGCCCGGCACCGTCCTTTATTAACATGTTTGAGCCGGTGAATCCCGGTGCGTCAACATTTCCGGGCACGGCAAAAACCTCTCGTCCCTGGTCAAGTGCACGGGCGGCGGTGATAAGTGCTCCGCTGCCCTTTGGTGCTTCCACCACCGCAACGCCGAGGGACAAGCCACTTATAATTCTGTTGCGCTCAGGGAAATTTCTGCCCTCCGTGGGCACTCCGGGTGGATATTCCGAAATCAATGCACCCGAAAGGGTAACATCATTATATATGTCCGTATTATAGGCAGGATATACCACGTCAATTGCACATCCAAGAACGCCAAGGCAGGCTCCTCCCGCCAAAAGTGCACCTTGAGCCGCTGCGCTGTCAACACCTGCGGCAAGTCCGGTTACCACCAGTGCTCCGCCCTTTGCAAGCTCAAAGCCGAGACGCCTTGCCATTTTTATTCCGTAGGGACTTGCGTTTCTTGTGCCCACAACGCCGATTGCGGCTTCCTCATCCACCGCCGGAAGTCTACCCTTTATGTAAAGAACTATGGGTGCATCATAAATATTTCTCAGCCTTGCGGGATACGCCCCGTCGCTGATGGTCAAAATATCAATTCCGTCCCTGGTACAGCGCTCAAGAATATCTCCTGTGCGCTCCAGTGATTTGTCCAAAATAGCACGTCTTTCCCCGTCCGTAAGGCGAACCTTTAGAGAAAGCTGCTGTTCGTCGGCGAAATAAACTGCCTCCGGCCCGTCAAATGCCTCCACAAGCTTAAGCTTGGTACGGGATTTCAGGGCGGAAATTGCAGACAGCCACACCCAATACTTAAGCGATGCCATCAGCCAAGCCTCCCCCTGCACATTTCCCAGGCAACAATGGACGCTGCCACACCGGCATTAAGGGACTCGCTTCCCGGAACCATTGGGATAATCGTACAGCCATTACACATTGCCAAAAGCTCCGGTGACAGTCCCCGCCCCTCGCTGCCTATTGCAACCGCGGCGCAGGAAACGTCAGTTTGCCTAATGTCGACTGCGGTATCCGAAAGAGCCGCACCGTAAAGCTTTAGCCCATTTTGGTTTACATAATTATGCATCTCTTCAAGCCCCAGCTCCAGCACCCGCTGGCGGAATATTGCGCCCATAGTTGCCCGAACTGTTTTGGGGTTATATATATCAGCGCAGTCTCCTGTAAGTATCACTGTTCCGACACCAAGGGCGTTGGCCGTGCGCAAAACTGTGCCCACATTACCGGGATCCTGAACATTTTCAAGGATTAATGTACTTTTATTTCCCAGACACGGTGCCGTTTGGCTTGGAATTGAAACGGAAAAAACCGGCCCCGGTGAATTTTTAAGAGGCGAAACATACTCCATCAGCTCTGCATTGCAGCTATAGCACTCAGCGATATTTTCAATACCCACAGGCTTGTCTCCGCAGTAAAGCACACAGTTTATCTGTGCATGGGAGGATATGGCCTCAATTAAAAGCTTTGCCCCGTCGCAAAGAAATTCCCCCTTTTCACGGCGGTATTCTCCTTCCCGGGCAAGGCTTCTAAAGTGCTGAATTATGCTGTTTTTTCGTGATGTAATGTGCTCCGGCATATAGTACTCCGTATAACAAGGCTGCGGCGGGGCGAACCGCCCTGCCACAGCCGATTTAGTTCATTATGCTTCAATTGGTTTCATAGTGGGGAACAAAATTACCTCTCTAATGGAGTCCACCCCGCAAAGGAGCATTACGCAGCGGTCTATACCTATGCCAAGTCCGCCCGTCGGGGGCATAGCATATTCAAGAGCAGTTACGAAATCCTCGTCCATCATGCCTGCTTCGGCATCGCCCTTGGAACGAAGCTCTGCCTGCTTCTGGAAGCGCTGCTTCTGGTCAATGGGGTCGTTAAGCTCCGAGAAGGCGTTGCCCATCTCGCTGTGGCAAATGAAAAGCTCAAAGCGCTCGGTAAGGCGGGAATCCTTGGGACTGCGCTTTGCAAGGGGTGAAACGTCAACAGGGTGCATGGTGATAAAGGTGGGCTGGATAAGTTTCTCCTCCACCTTTTGGTCAAAGCACTCGTAAAGAGCATTGCCCCAGGTTTTTTCCTTCTCCTTGGGTATTTCAACGCCAACGGATTTTGCAAGGGCAACCGCATCCTCGTCAGTGGATACGCCCATAAAGTCCACACCAAGATACTTTTTAACGGCTTCGTGCATGGGCAGACGCTCCCAGCCAGGAGCAAGAGAAATGTCATATCCCAGCCAATTAACGTCATATGTTCCCAGAATGTCCATTGCCGCCCCGGAAAGAAGCGCTTCAAAAAGGTCCATCATTCCGTTGAAATCTGTGTATGACTCGTAAAGCTCAACCGTAGTAAATTCCGGGTTGTGCTTCGTGTCCATACCTTCGTTGCGGAAAATCCGGCCGATTTCGTAAACACGCTCGATACCACCAACGATAAGGCGCTTTAAATGGAGCTCCGTGGCAATACGCATGTACATGTCAATATCAAGAGCGTTGTGATGAGTGATAAAGGGGCGTGCGGTAGCACCGCCGGAAATGGTGTTCAAAACCGGCGTTTCAACCTCCATATACCCGCGGTTATCCAAAAAGCTGCGGACATAGCGGATGAAACGGCTGCGGATTTCAAAGTTTCGGCGAACCTCGGGATTCACGATAAGGTCAACATAGCGCTGACGGTAGCGGGTCTCCGTGTCTGTAAGGCCGTGGAACTTCTCCGGCAGGGGCAAAAGCGACTTTGAAAGAAGCTTTACAGTTTTAACGTGAATGGATATCTCTCCCTTGCGGGTGCGGAAAACAAAACCTTCCACGCCGACGATGTCGCCGATGTCCCACTTTTTAAACTCAGCAAAGGCATCCTCGCCCAGGTCGTTAACCCGAACATAAAGCTGTATACGGCCCTTGTCGTCCTGAATATCGGCAAAGAAGGCCTTTCCCATGTCACGCTTTGACATAAGCCGACCGCAGGCGGAAACATCCTTTTCCTCCCACTGGTCAAAGTTATCTTTAATCTCGGCGCTGTATGCCGTTCTTGTAAAGCTGGTCTGCTGGAAAGGGTCACGCCCGTCCTGCTGTAGTCTTGCAAGCTTATCTCTTCTTATTTGGCGTATTTCCGAAATGTCCTGTGTCTCTTCGCCTGCGATTTCTTCTCTGATGGTATCTTCGCTCATTCTATGCTCCCAACCTATTTTCTATTTTTACGATTCTGTACTGGATTATGCCGGACGGTGCTTCAACAGATACGGTTTCGCCCTCGGAATGGCCCAAAAGCCCCTTGCCAAAGGGTGAATCGTCGGATATACGTCCCTGCATGGGGTTAGCTTCCTGAGAACCAACAATGGTATAGTTCTCAAGCTCGCCATCCTCCAGGCACTCAACCTGCACCTTGCTGCCCAAAACGATATTGTGCACCGCTTCGTGCTTCGCAATGACCTCGGCATTGTCGAGAATGTTTCTAAGCTCTGCTATTTTGGAATAAAGCTTTCCCTGCTCCGTCTTTGCCTCGTCATATTCGCTGTTTTCCGAAAGATCACCGAAGCTTCGTGCTTCCTTGATCTGCTCTGCGACTTCCTTTTCACGGACAGTCTCCAGATATTCGAGCTCTTCCTTGATTTTGTCAAGGCTTTCCTGGCTCATTTTGAACTTTGCTTCGTTAGCCATTTCCAAAAGTCCCTTCACTTTATGATAATATAGATATATACATTTAATATAGGCGTGACATCATTGAAACGTATTATAGATACAAATTATCCCCCTGTCAAGACGAAACAGCGCCGCTCACCCGGCGATTTGTTGCAAAAGAGCATTCTCCGCTGCCTTAAACTGCGCATCCTTGTCAAAATCCAGCCGTCCAGCAGCCAAATATGCGGTGTCCTCCTCGCTTAGCTCAACAACCACATCCGGTACAAGTCCACCCTGCTTTGCAAGGTCAACTCTATTGGGTGTAAGGTAGCCCCTGGTGGAAAGGTGCACCACGCTTCCGTCGGACAGTTCAATATTAATCTGGCTACGTGCCTTTCCTGTGGTGTTTATTCCAACAACCTTTGCCAAATCGTACTCTGAAAGGGCCGCCGCAAAAAACTCCGCTGCGCTGTAGCTATTGTTGTTCACAAGAACAGCCATTGGAATATCAACGCTTCCCTCCGTTGTGGACATAATGGTTTCCGTCCCATTTTTGTCCACGGACACGAATACCTCGCCCTCCGGCATTAGGTGATCAAGTGTTTTGATAAGCTCGGAAAGAAGGCCGCCGGGGTTATTGCGAACATCAAAAACTATTCCCTTTGCACCCTTTTCAATAAGATCGTCAACGGCTTCGATGGTCATATTACTGCTTTCGCCTTCAAAGTTTTTTATCTTCACATACCCTATGCCGTCGGACAAAAGTTCATACTTAACCGGCTTTGAAAAAACCAGCCCCGCCTGAACACTTATTTCCTGCTCGTCACCGCTTGCATTTATAAGCTTAATATTAAATTTTGTCTCACCCTTTGAGACTACCATTTCCTTAACTGCGCTTATGGTAAGCCCCTTTAAGCTGACGTCATCAATAGAAACAAGCACATTTCCAATTTCAATCCCCGACGCCTGCGCTGCAGAATCCTCCAAAACCCCTTCAACCACAGGCAGTTCCTTTTCTTCATCAAGGGCGATGGTTATTCCGATACCGGTATAGCTGTTACTCTGGTATTCCTTATATGCTTCATATTCCTTTTGATTCATATAATAGCTCCAGCGGTCACCCACTGCCTCGGTAAGCGCTTTATATGCAATATCGGTCATAAACTCCGTGTCGGCTTCACCCACATAGTTGTCTTCAACTACGGATATAATCTCTGCAAACTTTTTGGCATACTGATATGAATCACGACCGCCTATGGCCGCAATAGCATATCCCCCGCCAAGGGCAACACCTGCCGCAATACTTATAACTATCGCTGCTGCAAGTCCTAAAATGCTGACTTTTTTCTTCATTTGGACCTCCAAAATAAAATAAGCCGCTGCACCTGTAAAAGCAGCGGCTTTTATCATGTGCGCAGTATTTGTAATTATTCCAAGCAGGCAGCCTATCTGTGTCGCCATGCAGGAATCGCAAATGCTATTGTAGTCAAACTGTTTGTTGTGTTTCCACGCTTAAAGGAGGGTTAGTATCCAAAAAAGCCTTAAACGGCCACAAAACCATAATTAGCCGGGCAGCCGAAAAGCTGCCCGGCAATATTATATGTATTTTTCTTAGAACTGAGACATGGGGTCGGTGAGAACTCCGCCAAGCTTAATCTCGAAGTGAAGATGCGCACCGGTGGACCAACCAGTTGAACCAACATATCCGATAACGTCACCTTTGTTAACTGTTTGCCCGGCGCTGACCGCCATGGAGCTCATATGGGCATACAGTGTGGAGTTTCCGTTGCCGTGGCTGATTACAACATAATTGCCATAGGAACTGCTGTAAACCGCTGTTACCACCGTTCCGCTGTCCGCTGCCAAAATCTGTGCGCCGTGGGCTGCACCGATATCCACACCGGAGTGGAAACGCTGATCCCCGAATATGGGGTGCGTTCTATAGCCATAGGGAGATGAAACATAATAGCTGGAGGGTGTGGGCCAAAGGAAGCTGCCCGTACCGCTTGTAATATTTCCGCCCTGCTGCTGTTGCTGCTGACGCTCCAGCTCCGCAATAAGGGTATCTATCTGGTTGCGTATTGCCTGCTCCTGAGAGGCATTGGCATCAAACTGCTTCTGATATTCGGCAATGTCAGAGTCAAGACCGTTTATAACCTCAACTGCATTGTCTATCTGTATTTCAAGCTCTTTTTTCTTTGCTTCAAGCTCTACCTTTTTATCTTCATTTTCCTGCTTGGTTGCTTCGTATTCAGCCTTTACCTCTTCAACATGCTGGCGTGCGGCTATGTACTGATCCTCAAGCTTTTTGTCGTATTCCATTACCATTGTAATGTCGTTCAAAAGGGACAAAAAGTCGGTGAAGCTGCTCGCTTTGAAAAGGACGGAGAAATAAGAAAGCTTGCCGTTTTCCTCCATTGCTCTCATGCGGACACGAAGAGCTTCCTTCTGAGCTTCTTCCACCTTCTTGGCTTCCTCAAGCTCTGCGGCCTTCTTTTCAATAAGCTTTTCATAAAGGTCGATTTGCTCATTTATAAGCTCAATTTCCTGGCGAGCCAGCTCATTTTGCTCATCAAGATAGGTCTTTTTCTCCACCGCTGAGGTCATTTGACTTTGAAGGTCCGTCAGTTTGTCCTTAATTTCATTTTTCTGCTGATTGATGGCTTCCTGCTGGTTTTTCAACGCATCAATTTGTGACTGGGTCACCGCCTGTGCACTTCCGAATGCTGTAAGCACAAGGGAGAGCAAAAGGGTGAACACGAGAAGAACACAAATTACACCGGCAATCTTCTTCCTGTTCATAAAAGCCTCCTAAACCTTGAGATAATTACGAATGGCGATGCTGCCGCCAAATATACCTACAAGCATTCCCACTCCAAGGAAAACAAGTCCCATGGGAACTGCCAGAGTAACAAATGGAACAACGCTTACCGCAACTCCTGCAATGCTTGTCATTACCTTTGTTGTAATGACCTCATAAACACCCCACTGAACACCAAAGGCAAGTATTGCGCCAAAAAGGCCCAAGACAAGACCTTCAACAATAAAAGGTGTTCTAATGAAGCTATTAGTTCCGCCCACCATACGCATAATGGAAATTTCTTCCCTTCTTGAGAAGGTGGTCAGCTTAACTGTGTTTGTCATAATAAAGACACTTACAAGGCAAAGAATTGCAATAAGGATAACGCTGACTGCACTTACCACATTGCGAACCATCACAAAGGTTTTTGAGATTTCAAGCTGGGCGGAAACCTCCGCCACGCCGTCAACCGCCTCAAGCTTTGCCTGAGTTTCCGGCATAAGACCAATGTCATCAAGATATATTACATATCTGTGACGCAAAAGAGTGTCTGAGTCCAGACTTTCAAAAAGCTTCTTGTTCTCATAACGGTTCTCGAAGTTTGCATATGCTTCTTCACGGTCGATAAACTCAACTCTGCTTATGTTTTCGATATGGAGAATTTTCTCCTCCAGCGCTTTCGCTTCATCATAGCTGAGACGCTCATCAACAAAGGCAAGCATTTCGTTTTCCTTTTCAAGACCGTCAATAAGCCGCTCAACGTTGACAGCAAGAAGGGAGAAGCAGCCCATAATCAAAAGACACGCAGTAATGATTGTAACTGACGCAAAGGACATAAAGCCATGGGCAAAAATGCTTTTGAAGCCTTCTTTGAAGAGATAACCGATCTTATTCATGAATGCCATAGCTATAATACCCGTCCATTCCGTCGCTGACTATCGTTCCTGAATCGATTGCGACAACTCGCTTTGAGAAGGAGTTTACCAGCTCCTTTTCGTGGGTGACAACCAAAACCGTAGTCCCAAGCTCATTGATTTTCTCAAGAAGCAGCATAAGCTCAAGGCTCTTCACCGGATCCAGGTTACCGGTTGGTTCGTCCGCAATTATAATGGTGGGACTGTTTACCAATGCCCTTGCAATGGCAACCCTTTGCTGCTCTCCTCCGGAAAGCTCCTGAGGATAACGCTCACCGCAGCCGTCCAAGCCGACAAGCTGAAGGACATACGGCACCCGTCTTTGGATTTCTTTCTTTCCCGCGCCGACCACACGCATGGCAAACGCCACGTTATCGAACACTGTCTTATCGTCGATAAGACGGAAATCCTGGAAAATAACGCCTAGTGTACGGCGCAGCATGGGCATCTTTCGGGCCTTTATAGTGCGAAGATTAAAATCATTGACATATATCTCGCCGTCGTTCGCCCTTACCTCGCCCGTAAGAAGCTTTATGATGGTGGTCTTTCCGCTTCCCGAAGGGCCAACAAGAAAAACAAACTCACCGTCGTTTATTTCAAGGTCCAGTCCGTTGGCAGCAACCGTGCCGCTATTTTCATAGACCATTGAAACATTGTTCATAGAAACCATTTAAGACTTCCTCCTGTACGGAAACGCCACACCGCTCTTCGGTATGACTTATGCTTTCGAATTCTGTGAATTGAGGTACTTCTTAACCATCAAGGCCACCTTAAATACGATGGCGTGATCGAATTCTCTCAAATCCAGGCCGGTCAGCTTCTTGATTTTTTCAAGTCTGTATACCAGCGTATTTCTGTGTACAAACAGCTTTCTGGAGGTCTCCGACACGTTAAGGTTATTCTCGAAGAATTTGTTAATCGTGTAAAGAGTCTCCTGATCAAGGGCCTCAATGGGGCTCTTTTTAAACACCTCGTCAAGGAACATTTCGCAAAGAGTGGTTGGCAGTTGATAGATAATGCGGCCTATACCAAGGTTTTCATAGTGAATGACGGGCTTGTCTGTCTCGAAAACACGCCCCACCTCAATGGCAACCTGGGCTTCCTTATAGCGGTCTGCCAGCTCACGAAGGTGGTTAGCCACGCTTCCGATACCAACAACGGTTTTCACCAACAGCTCGTCATTTACAAGCGTACCGATATCCTCAGCCAGGCGGCAAATTTCCCTTGTCTCCATTCCCTGATCGATTTCCTTGATGATAACAATGTCCGTTTCGCTCATGGAAAGAACAAAGTCCTTCTGCTTGTCCGGAAATCTACTCTGAATAAGTTCCAAGGTTGCAACGTCAGTTTTATCTATCTGACGCACAAGAAGCAACGCCCGGGGAACGTCAGTAACAAAATCCAGTTCCTTTGCCCTAACGTAAACGTCACCGGGGAGGATATTATCGGAGATGATGTTCTTAACAAAGGTAGACTTGTTGTACTTCTCGTCATAATTTGACTTTGCTTCATTAAATGCAACTGCGGCCATAATGCAAATACTTCTCGCCACAGAATCCCGTCCCTCGACAAACACTGCGTAGTCGAATCGGGAATTGGGGCTTCCCAGTATTTTGTAAGTACGGTTTCCGCTAACGAAGAATTGCTCCGGCACTTCCCCGCCAAACCCCTGAATGCTTTCAAGCCTTGTTCCGATATTGGAAAGCTCACTGCATGCAACAACATAGCCGTCGTTGTCTATAACACCAAGGCTTCTGTCTGTGGCATCCTTCATCTGGACAATAACACTCTGAAAAATTCTGCTTGACATATTTTAGTCATCCTCCCAAAACTGCTGTAACCAGCGTCAAAACTCATAAACCCTATGTTATCTTATTTATTTGTTTTTTTCAATAGTTTTTGGAGGATTTTTTGTAAATTTTTTTATGTTTTTGTCGGGTTATTCTCTGTTTTTAATCATTTTGTAAAGCTGTAGCTGTCAAAAATGCCAGTAAAATAAGCGCTTTTGTTAAAATTGACAACAAAAAGCCTCTTTAACAAAAAATTGACGATGCTCACAGCACCGCCAATTTATATTACGGAAGGCACTTTTGAGCTATTCGTATAATATCACAAAAGGCTCCTTCTGTATATTCTCTATATTACCAAAGCTGTCGCCATCAATTTGTAAATGTTTATTACATATTGTTACTTTTTGAAATCACGGTTTCAAAAATGCTGTCTATCTCCTTTTGGTCAATTTCCCTGTACTGTCCCTCTTTAAGTCCCTGATCAAGGCTTAGTCCACCTATGGATATCCTCTTTAATTCCATAACCGGCTTACCTCTCGATGCAAGCATTCGCTTAACCTGGTGGTATTTTCCCTCCTGAATTTCCACAAGACACCTATCATTTTGTCCCTCGAAAATGGTCAGCTTTGCCGGAAGGCAGAGGGTTCCGTCCCGGAGTTGTACCCCCTCCAGAAACGCCTTAGCATCCCCGTCGTCAAGGATTCCGTCCACCCGGGCTTCGTATATTTTACTAACATGTTTTCTCGGTGCTGTTACTGCATGGCAAAAGTCTCCGTCATTTGTAAGCAGTAAAAGTCCTGTGGTGTCCTTGTCCAGCCTGCCCACGGGGAAAAGTCCTCCGGCAGAAAGCTCCTTGGGCAAAAGGTCAAGCACCGTAACCTGACTTGCGTCCTCTGTGGCTGACACACAGCCTTTAGGCTTATTCAGCATAAGGTAAATAAGGCCGCCGCTAAGCTTTTTCCCATCAAATAAAACATTGTTCTCCCGGGGCTCAAGCTTAAGCTCAGGCTGAAGGGAGATTTCTCCGTTCACACGCACCCGTCCTCTTTTTATAGCCTCCCTCGCCTCGCTTCGGCTAAGGCCGCTTCCCTCGCAAAGGAGCTTGTCCAGTCTTATTTGTGCCACAACACCCTCCATAGTTCCCGCGCCGCATACAGGTGCTTCCACGCTCTCTGGCACGGCCTGATTGAAAACTTATAATAATCGCTTTGCGATTTATAGCATGATTTCATCATGCTATAATGCGGCCATGTGCCGTCTCTGACGGCACGGCCTGATTGAAAACTTATAATAATCGCTTTGCGATTATTATAGCATGATTTCATCATGCTATAATGCGGCCATGTGCCGTCTCTGACGGCACGGCCT
>CAZJYY010000008.1:0-63635 GCA_964550315.1 uncultured Oscillospiraceae bacterium
AATGAAAAAAGTCATTGCAGTTTTAACGGAGCTGTGGTAATATAATATGGCTTTTATTTGGGCGAAGTCTCAAGGGAAGAGCTTTTGACAGAAAGCCTTAAATTTGCGCAGTTGGTAGCGCAGATGGAATATGGCAGACGGCTAAAAGCAAGGCAAACTAAATAACCGGGTGTGGCGCAGCTGGTAGCGCGGGTGGTTTGGGAGTGTAGATTGAGCTATCCACGATGTCCTGAAACGAGTCCGCAATGCCCTGAAACACGGGCGAAACCGCCGCTTTTCGTTCTCGCAATTTCTACCCACAATTTCCGCAAGACCACAGCTTTGCCCACAGACGGCAAATATCTTGGCAACCGTTTTTCTGTGTGGTATAATCAGAAAAGTAAAATATCGGGGTGTAGCGCAGTTGGTAGCGCGCTTGGTTTGGGACCAAGATGCCGGGTGTTCGAGTCACCTCACTCCGACCAAAAATCCTCTGAAATCGTTGATTTCAGAGGATTTTTCTTCTTTCATTGTTTATTGCGGCGCAAATTTTGAGGGCTGCCGCACTCCGTGGCAACCCTCAAACTGAAGCTGTAAAAAGGTGATGACGGCAGGCATACTTTCAGCCCGCCGTCATCATCTTTCGTATCTCGTTGTAGTATTTCTGAACCGTCCATCGGCTGGCGCCGGACTCCTTTGCAATCAGAGCTTTGTTTGTGACCGTTGGGTTTAAGCGCATGTATTCGGCGATGGCTTTTTTCTTTTTGCTGATGCCGTCAGGGATTACTGCCATGGCTTGAGCTCCTTTCCGAAGATATCCTCCATGAAGTTGCCGACGATTCCCGCAGCCTGCTTTTGCATATCGCCGGTCATATGGGTGTAGGTGTCCAGCGTGAAGGAGGCGTTGGTGTGGCCGAGGATGCCGGAGAGCGTCTTGGCATCCACACCGCTGGCGAGGGCGTGGGTCGAAAATGTGTGACGTAAATCATGAAATCTGATGGAGGGCAGTCCCTCATTTTTCAAAATAGTTTTCATCCTGTTGTAGGCGGAGTTTGGTTTTAGAGGGGTTTCGGGGTGCAGTGGGTCATGGAATATCCACTCGGTCAGTGCTGTTTTCTTGCGCTCCCGCAGTCGCTCCGTTGTGCTGGGCGGCAGGATGATGGTGCGGATGCTGTTGGGTGTCTTGGGCAGGTCAATGGTCAACTCACCGCCGCCCTTGACACCAACGCTTCGGTTGACCTTTAGCCTACCTACCGCCTCGTCAAAGTCCTGCCATTGTAGACCACAGAGCTCACCCCGGCGCAGGCCGGTGGTCAGCTCCGTGTAGAAGAAGTCCCGCCACACCTCGTCCTTGTCGATTGCCGATAGAAATGTGTCCAGCTGTTCCTCATTCAGAATCTGCATGGGTCTGTAGTTTGGTTTCGGGGCCGTTA
Source organism: uncultured Oscillospiraceae bacterium (assembly GCA_964550315.1). Lineage (GTDB taxonomy): Bacteria > Bacillota > Clostridia > Oscillospirales > Oscillospiraceae > UBA2658. Next base: position 1,413 of record CAZJYY010000008.1, read on the forward strand.
CGCCATCTACGGGATTTTTCGGGATCAGATGCTCCCACGCTGCCGTTTTCATGGCGATGTGCAGCATACTGTGTACACGGCAGATGGTGGCGTCGGCAAGAGCGTTTCCGTGTTCCGGATGCGGGTGAAGTCGTCCCTGTTTCCGCAGTTTTGCGTACAGCTTTTGGAAATCAAAGGATGTGACCTGCGAGACGATCTTGTCGCCGATGTAGGGATTCACATAGTCCTCGCATACATGCGGTAGCCCTTGAGCGTTCCCTCTCGGATTGTGCCGGGCATATATTCGCTCAGCCATCGCTCCAGCCACTGCGCTACTGTCAGTCTGCTGTCCTCGGTCAGCTCCACATCCGCGAACTGTTCGAGACGCTGATGCAGCTTGGAAAGCAGCTCCTTCTGTGTCGCACCGTAGACGTAGCGAAAGATGGGGTAGCCATTCTCCTTGTGCCCGACCACGCCATCATGTGGATGTGCGGGTGATCACCCTCGTCGTGGAACGCTGCGTACCAGTGGAAGTCCTTGGGCGGGATTTTCATTGCCGCCGCAATGTCGTTACGGTGGGTGCGGATGAGATTGCGCCATGCACTGGCGTTGTCGTGGCCAAGACGAGCGGCATCTTCTCGGCGCAGAGAAATGATGTGTGTCCACACATTGCCGGTGTAGGAATTTAGGGTCTCCATCGCCGCATCGAGATTGATGTTGTCATCATCGGAGAGCAGACCGTGGGAGGATAGGCGTTCCGCACGGGGACGGGTGGCGATGTACTTCATGTAGCCGTCTATCTGAGAGACTGCCGACCAGTTTTTCTCCAGCGCCATGGTGATGAGCGCCGAAGCGGCGGCTTTGGTGTGATGCTCGATGTAACCGCTGTACTCATCCAGCTCTTTTACACCAGGAAAATCCTTCGTGAGCTTTGTGATAAGCTGCTCTTACTTTCTGGTCGGCGGACGATCATCAGTGAGCTTTTGCACATGCTCGCGGGTACCGATGTAGTGAAGATACCCTCCCGCACCGGCAGCGGGAGCGCTGCCGGTGCATTTGATGTAGGAGCTTTTGACGATCAGCTTTGCCATCACTCATCACCCGCATCCCGCACCTGCTGCTCCAACGAGAGAATGCCGTTGGTCTGCTTCACATTCTGCACGCTGGTCGCTCTGCGCCGACGCAAACCCTCCTCGGTAAAATCGTATACGTCCGCCAGCACGCCCACGTTCATGTCTGTCACCACCGACAGCTTGAAGAGTAGCTTTGAGATACGATCCTCGAATATTCCAAGCCTACCGCTGATGGCGGAGACAATCTCTTTTGGCAGCAGGGCGTTTCCGTCGTTCATCTCCAGATAGTCAATATAAAAATCCAGCGCATGTTCAATCAATTCTCGCCTGCTTTGGCTGCCGTCCATGGTATAGCGGCGTTCCAGTCGCTCTCGTTTCTCCGGCTCCAGCCGAAAGGATAGTTTTTCTCGTTCGCTCAAAACGGCCCCAACTTCGCCGGTCTTGCCCTCAGCGGGGTCTGTTCCTGTCTCTTGTTCCAAAGCCCCACACAGCGGCTCACAGGGGCTGACACGGGTGAGCTTTTCCAGCCGCTCCGCTGCTTGTTGCCGCTGCACGGCGAGTTCCGCCTGATCTATCTGCCGGGCGTAGAATAAATTCAGCGCCTCCTGAATAGGGCGAATGGTGTAGAGCAGATTGCCGTTGCGTTTTTCACCGGACTTGGTGTAGACGGTGGTCGGCTCGGTGGAAATTAGCCTTTTCTCCTCCAGAGACAACACATACTTTCGCACGGTGTTCTGGCTCATGTCCACCGCTTTGCCAATCGTCTTGTAGCTGGGATGACACTGGAATCTTTTGCGATCCTCGCAGTACATGAGATATGAGTACACCGCCAACTCGCCAGTGCTCAGTCCCAGTGCAAAAATTTCATTGGGCAAGGGGAAGTGGTTTTTGATTGGGTCACGCTTTGGATATGGCTGATACTTCAATCGGCGCCTCCTGCGTTCTGCTCGACCCATGCGATAAATTTTTCTTTGGGCACCACGATGCGGCTACCGATCTTCAGCGCTGGGAAATCTTTTTCGTGCAGCAACTCGTATCCGCTGGACGGCGACACCCCCAGCACCTTTGCCACTGTTTCCGCGTTTAGGAACAGTGGAAGCTTGTCATAAGATTTGTAGATGGATTCCTTCACTTCACAACCTCCTTGCGATTGATTTTGTTTTCCATATCTGGTACAGGAGATTAACAGAAATAAAAACGTAGTTCAATAGATCTGGGCATGGTTGGGTAAATGCCAAAATTTCATCGGATACAGGGGGCACAAGGATATGGCAGATGCATTTGATTGCTTTTCCGTTCTTTTCGGAAGGGGCGAGGTGTTCGTGAACAGCAAGGCGTTTCCCTTGGGGCAATGCTCCACGGACATTTTGAATTTGGACAGCGCCGTGCTGACGGAGCTTGACCGGCGGATCAGCAAGCTGATGCCCGTGGTAAAAAAATTGTTCCGTGAAAAAACAGACAGCGCCGCATGCGACCTACAGGAGCTGCTGAACGCTGTCTGGGATTTGGTATTTACCGTGCCGCTGTATCGGGACCTGAGCATCGACTCATGGACGACCTACAACCTTTTTCCGCTGCTGCTTGCCGATGAGGAAAAGTGGATTGAGGTGCAGGATGCGAAGTCAGAAGGACATGCTATGTTTCAAAAGCTTTTGGATGGCTTAGAGTATTTCCCTGAGAGCATCCGCACCTTTCAGGGACAGATTTCCGGTATGCTGGACTTTTATTTTGAACCGCTGACTCGCAGGAGCGTGGATGCTTATGCCAATGCCTATGCCCGGTGTTTTTCAGAGATGCGAGCGGTGGAGGGACTCTTTGGTGACGGCCCATTTGAACAGAGCTTTCCAACAGAAATTCAGTTTGTGCCCATGGCACATCCGGCAGAAGAAGGAAAAGCACTTCTGGCAGAGAAGGCGGCGTTTTCCTATCTGACGCAGTTTCTCTATACGGATTTTTACCGTGGCCTGATTGCGGGTAATGTGCCCCGCCGCTGTCACAACTGCGGACGGTATTTTCTGCTACCGCTGGCTATAACACCTGCTACTGCAACAATCTGGCTCCCGGTGAGACGGCCCGCACCTGCCGCAAGGTGGGCGCACACAAAAAAGAAGCGCAGGGGCGCATTGCCGCAACTCCTGCGCAGAAGGAATATGCAAAGGCGTACAATCGCCTGAAGGCCAGAAAGCAGAGAGGTAAAATCAGCGTGGACGAGTGGAACGCAATCGTTGCCAAGGCGCAGGAGCTGAAGGAGCAAACAGAGCTGGCGAGCTGAGTGACGAGGAGTTGCGGAGCAAATTGGCGGCGCTGTGAGAAAAAGCATGGCAGGACTGAGCACAAAAACTCAGTCCTGCCGTATTTCTTTGTTTATGCGATGTAGATTTTGATGAGAGTAAATCCTGCTTACTTTGCAAAAACCTCGTCAAACCGATGCAGGATTGCTGCGACCTGGCACCGCTCCGCACTGCCCTGCGGGTCGAGGATGCCATTGCCCTTGCCGCTGATTAGGCCGTTTGCAACTGCCCACTTCATGGGGTCAACGGCGTAGCCCGACACGCCGGCGGCATCGGTAAATGCGTCAAGGGAGGTGGTTGCAGTGACATCGTAGCCCTTGGATGCGGCGTAGCGATAGAGAATTGCCGCCAGCTGCTCCCGGGTGATGTCGTCGTCCGGACCAAACCTGCCGTCGCCGTAGCCGCTGACAATGCTGTTCTGCGCCGCCCAGATAACCGCATTTTCGTAATATTTGCCACTTGTCACATCGTCAAAGGAATTCGTACCGGTGACGGCGGGCTGACCCTCCAGCCGGTAGAGAATGGTGACGATCATGCCGCGGGAGGTTGCGGCGTGGGGCGCGAAGGTTGTAGCGGAGGTGCCGGACATGAGGCCCTTTTTGGCAACGAAGGCCACATCACCATAGAACCAGTCGCTCTCCTTCACATCGGTAAACGGATTGACCCATTCCTTGTCCACGCCTACCACATACTCGGAGAAGTGGGTGACGGTGAAGGTGGCAAGGCCGGTCTTGGCGTCATAGGTGCAGGGAATCTCTGTCATGGTACCATCGCTTGCCAGATACCAGACAGTGACGTCCTCCGCTTTCTCGCCGTCCTTTAGGGTATAGGGCAAGGAGACCTTCACGCTGCCGCCGAAGTCTGAAATGGTCTTGCCGTCGCCGGTGACGGTGAGGGAGAACACCCTTTTGCCCTCATGGGTTGTCTGATAGTCCTTGGAGACGTCCTTGATCTCCACCTTGATGCTGCCGGAGGTCTTTGCGTCGATGCCACGGAGGGCTTCGGTGTCGAACACCAGCTTGGCCCCGTCCTCGCCGGTGACGGTCAGGTCCTTATTGCCGGAAATCAGGCTATCCAGATTGGAAGCGGTTGTGCTGTCGCCATCCTTAATTTCCGTGACGAGGGGCGGGGTGTAGCTGCCGACGTCATCGGAGGGGGGAGGAGTGGGCGGCGTGGACGTCGCGGCTTCGATTTTGACGTATTTGCTGCCGGTGTAGGTGGCTTCCACAGGCGAGGAAACCACGCTGTTTGTGGTGCCGTCTCCGGCGGTCACGGTATAGCTGCCTGCGGTGGCGTAAGTGCCGCCGCAGGTGGGGATCTTGCTCATGGCCTGAGACGTGGTGGCCGTGCCGCTCTTGGCGGTGACGGTGCCGCCGTTGATGGTGGGGGCGCTGTTGGGGTCGGCAGCATAAATGCCGTAGCTTCCGCCGTCGGTTGCCGTTCCGCCAGTGGCGGTGACGTCGGCATTGCCTGCGACAGTGACGCTTTCACCGTAAATGCCCATGCTTGCGTTACCACCCTCTCCGCCGATGGCGGTCACCTTGCCGCCGGAGATGGTGAGTGGAGTAATGCCGCAAATGCCAATGCTCTGATAATTTGCCGTTCCACCCTTGCCGGTGATATCAGCGTTGCCGGAGATGATAAGTGCATAAGTACTGTAAATGCCGTAGCTGCTGCTGTCGAAACCATCACCGCTGCTGCCGCCGGTGGCGGTCAGCGTATCGGTTGCGGCGGTGCCAGTGATGCTCAGCGCGCCGCTGCAGTGCACGCCGTAGCTGTGACCGGAGCTGGTGCCGGTTTGGGTCACGCTGTTCGTCCCCTTTAGCACGATGGTCAAATTGCCGTTGGCGTAGATGGCGGCTCCATTATACCCCACGCCGGTGTAGGTGTAGTTGTTCAGGGTGAGGGTTTTGGTGGCGGGGTCATAGCTGGTGGAGGGGGTGCTACCGCCTGCGCCGGTAATATCGCCCTTATTGGCTTCGGTGACCCGGGTGCCGCCTACCCAGACGTTGTATTTGTCAACGGCCAGCAGAAGCTTGCTATTATCGGATGCCGCTTTCACCGCGTAGTCTGTGTCGTCGCTGGAGAAATTGCTGATGTACGTTGCGCCGTTCGTGCCGCCGGTGATGTCCACGGGCGGCGTTGCCGCGGTGCTTACGCCGATGCTTGCGCCGGGGGTCAGACCCGTATCTGCCACGGTGATGACCTTGTCGCCGCTTGTCAGATAGACGTTGTTGGCCTCTGTGCCCTTCTTGTTGCCGGTGATGACGGGTGCGCCGGAGACGGTCATGGTGCCGTCCATATACACGCCGCCGCAAAAGCTGCCCGTGTTGCCGGCGATGCTGCCGCCGTTCATGGTGAAGCTGCCGCTCACATCCACGCCTCTGCCGTTGTTATTCTGCACCACAGCGCCGGAACGGAAGATGAGGGCGGCGTTTTGTTGGACCTTGATGGCCGCTAAGGTGGCGAATATGCTCTTATTTCCATCGATGGTGAGGCTCTGCACCGTGACTGTGTTGGCATCGGTGCCGTTGCCCACGGTGAGAAGGGCAGCATTATATTCGTCACCCCGGATGATTTTGCTGCCGTTGGTGCTGGTGAGGGTGACGTTCTTGGTGATGGCCGGGATGGCTGTGGCATCCGCAATGCTCTGCTCCGCCTGCACGTCGATGATCCAGCCGCCGCCAGAAGTGTTGAGGGCGTTGATGGCGTTTGCGAGGGTGTCAAACTTGCCGCCAGTGCCGTTGCTGTCACCGCCGGTTGCCCCCACTGTTTTAATGGCCGGTGCGGCCATTATTTCCACGTGAGTGGGATAGCTTGCATTGGTAAATGCCGTGGTCGTGCTTGGCGTATAGTCGCCGCTGCCGCTGGTGCGCCACTGGTAGCCGCCCGTGTAGCCGCTCAGATCTGGCGCATTGCCGAACGCGCGTTTTACTCCGCTGGTGCTGGTGCTTTGTGCAATCACCGTGCCGCCGGTGATGGTGGTTGTGCCATATATACCGATGCTAGAAGACGAAATACCGCCTGTCGCTGTTACTTTGCCTCCTTTGATGGTAGTTTTGCCGGTGTCTTCAGTACACATACCGCGGCTCTTGGTGCTCGCCTTGCCGCCGATGGCCGTGATATCGCCGCTGTTGACGGTGATATTACCAGTTGCATATATTCCCTTACTAGTTGACTGAGTGTCGTTGCTTGCCCCGCTGGAAGACAATGTGCCTGTACCATCTTCCTCAATCGTTAAATCGCCATCCACATAAATGCCGTAGCTGCCGGAGAATGCAACTGTCCCAACGCTGGTGATGGTGTTGCTGCCCACCAGCTTGATGGTCAAATCACCTTGGGCGTAGATGCCATATTTGTTCCCAGCAGAGGCATACGCCGTGCTGATGGTCGCGCCGTTGAGCGTGAGGGTGGTGGAGGTGTCGTCGTAGCTCACCTTGCCGTCGCCAAGCACATTCGAAGCGTTATCGGAGGTCACCTGCGTGCCGCCCACCCAAACCTTGTAGGGCACGGCCATTATTTCCACATAGGCGGGATTGCCTTCATTGGTAAATGTCGTGGCCGTGCTTAGCGTATAGTTGCCGGATGTGGTCGTACGCCACTGGTAGCCGCCCGTGTAGCCGTCCAGCGTTAGGGAAGGGAAAATGGCTATTGCGCCGGTGCCTGTGCCTGTGCCTTTTGCAATCACCGTGCCGCCGGAGATGGTGGTTATGCCGTTTATGCCGTGGCTACTGTTCGACGCGCCGCCGGTGGCCGTTACCGTGCCGCCGGAGATGGTGATGCGAGTGCCTTCTATGCCGCGGCTATTGGTCGCCGCTTTGCCGGTGGCGATGATATTGCCGCTGTTGATGGCTATATTGCCATTGGCATGTATACCCACGCTACTCGATTGCCCGTTGCCGTCTCCGCCGCTGGAAGTCAAGGTGGCGATGTCAGCGTCGGACGCATCGTCCTCGATCGTCAAGTTGCCGGTAACATAAATGCCGGAGCTATCTCTTGTCCTGTCTGCAATAACGCCAGTGATGGTGGTGTTGCCCACCAGCTTGATGGTCAAATCACCGCCAGCGTAAACGCCGTATTTGTCGCCAAGACCAGAATCGGTCTCCTTGCTGATGGTCGCGCCGTTGAGCGTGAGGGTGGCGGTGGTGCTGTCAAAGTGCGCTGTACAGCCGCTTTGCCCCAGCGTGCCGCTTGCTGCGGCAGCGCCGCTTACAAGGTATGGGTTCGAGCTGTCCAGCTTCACGCCCCCCACATGCACGCTCGTGGCGTTTGCCGCCGCCAGCGCCATCGTGGGCAGCAGGGAGAGCATCATGCATAGCACAAGGGCAATGCTGAGTAATCTTCCCCCAGGGGACCTTCTCTTGCTGCTTCGCAGCAATTCACCTTGTTTTTTCATGTTTTCTTTCCTCCTATCATGTTCTTGTAATTCACTTTACCCGGGCGAATTTGAATATTTCGTTGTCCTCCGACCAGAACAGGCTCAGACCCTTGGGGTCGGGGGTAGAGGTCTTGGAGGTGTAGACGATGACGGCGGCACCGTCGGCCTTGCTGAAGCCGCTGACGTTCAGGAAATACTGGGTCTCGTCAGTCAGGGGGCGGACCGTTGTGTTGCCGCTGCCGTCGCCCTGCGCACCGGAGATGTACCAGTGGTAGGGTGCGGTCTGGGTGGTGAGCTGCTTGCCGTCCTCCGGCAGGCCCGCAATGCCGAGATATTTGCCGTCTGCGGTTTGCAGGGTGTATATCCCCTCGCTCACCCATTTGCGGGTGAAGGTCTGGCTCTGGGTCTTGTTGATAACGCCCTTGCCCTCGGCGTTGATGGTGACATAGCCGCCCAGATAGCTTTTTATAATGAAGCTGCCGTCGTCATAGCGGCCCTTGCCATTGCTGGTTTCCAGCTCCTCCAAGGTGCCGGGGCTGTCTGCGCGCTTATAGGCATCCTTGATGCGCTCACAGAGAACCAGCGCCTGCTCGATGGTGCAGGGGCCTCCGGGGTTCACGCCGCCGTCGCTGCCCTGCATGTAGCCGCTGCCCACCATCAGGTTAACGGAGTCTCTGGCCCAGCTGCTGATTTTGCCGGCGTCCTTGAACTGGCTCAGGCTTCCCTTTGTCAGGGAGGGGTGCCGGTAGGCGTACACCGTGGAGTTGTAGTAGTTCATGGTGCGCACAAGGAAGGTGGACATCTGCTCCCGGGTCACGGTGCCGTTGGGGTCAAACTTATTGTCCCCCACACCGCTGGTGATGCCCCAATAGGCCAGGTACCAGGCTGCATAGTCCGCAGTGTCGGTGAACTTCGGCACCGAGGACTCCGGGATGGCTCCTGGCATGTTTTTGGTGGATTGGGTGCTCAGGTCAGAGGTCATTGCAATAATGGCATGGGCCATCTGGATGCGGTTGATGGGCTGGGTGTAATCGTCGCCAAAGCCTGCGTAGGGCCCTTCCTCGATGAAGGTCAGGTAGGGGCGGGCCCAATTGGACATTTTCACTGCGTAGGTGGGGCACTCCTTTCCGCTGGCGTCCAGCGGATGCAGCTCCATGCAGTAGTTGCGCCAAACTCCGCCTTCATCCCCGGAGGTCTTGTCCCAGACGATGAGCGCCGTGCCGTCAGTATATTTGTCCTCGGAGGCGTTGACCAGGTATTTGGTGTTGTCCGCCGGGGCCATGGTGAACTGGTTGAGCGCCGTGCTCGTGAAGTCCATCCGCCACACAAAGGGGGTGTCCGAGGCGACGACCCGGGCGCCGTTTTTCACCTCGCCCGCCAGCGCCAGATACTTCCCCTCCCGGCTCTTGAGGGTGTATTTATAGTCGCCCTGCTTTTCCACGTAGTAGGCGGTGGTGGGGGTGTTGTAGCGCAGCTCGGCGTTGCCGTTGGCGTCGATGTTGATGTACTTATACAGCAGGCGCAGGTTATACCAGCCGTCCTTAATAACGCCGCCCGCGAAATAGGTGTCCAGAATGGAGGCGGGGTCCTTGATCTGACCCGCATTGGCGGCCCCCCGGAAGGTGGGGCGGTAGACATAGCCTGTGCCCTTGTTCACAAGGCTGCTGTCCAGATAGTTGGTATCGTCCCGATAGGCCAGAGAAAAGGTCTCCGTGGAGCCGGTCAGATCGGTGACCGTCCGGCCCAGGTCGTCGTTGACGACAATGTAATCCCCGGCGATGATAAGGTCTTTGGCCACCCCGGTTTTGGTGAGGGCCAGGGACTTTTTCACCGGGCCAAGGCCGTCGGACTTGTAGGCGGTCTTATTGGTGGAGTCGATGAAATAGAGGTCGCCTGCAAAGGCTGTCAGGTCAGAGATATTTTTGCCGATGTATTCGCCGCTGTCTAAGCTGCCGTCGGCAATCACGCGCCACCACTCGTTTTTGTTGTTGGTGATGTAGACCCAGCCGTCGGCCACGAATTTGACGCTGGCCTTGAAATTGAGGGTTTTATATTGGGTGACGGCGCGGGTGAGCAGGTTTATTTTATAGAGGCGGAACTCCGTCTCCTTCGCCTGCCCCGCCGTGGTGTAGGAGCGGGATTTCATGTTCAGAAAGGCCTCGTCGCCGTAGAAGCAGGCCACGTCGCCCGCTCCGGTGGCGTCGTTTTTGTCGCTGTAGGCAGTCCAGCTGACGGTCTTTTTGTCGCCGCCGGTCAGGTCATAGCTGTTGACCAAAACTTCGTATTCCACATAGATTCGATCGTTCCAGATGCACCAGTTTTTGGTCTTGGGGCCGGAGCCGGAGCCCACGGTTTTTTCCGGGCTGGTTTTAATAAGCTCCGTCCAGCCGGTGCCGTCCAGATTCATGGTGTAGATGGCGGAATACTGCTTGGAATTGCTGCCGCCCACGTAGTTATTCTTTGCAACGGAGACGTAGATCTTGTCCTGATAGATCAGCATGTTGACAAACTGATCCTTCACATTGTCCGGCTTGTAGTAATCGTCCTTGCGCAGGGTGTTCAGGTCGTCGTGGCCGCCGTAGCTGAAAAGCACCTTGTTTTCGGTGCCGTCCGCCTTGTGGCGGGCGACGGCGCAGTTCACATCCCAGAGGGTGTAGTAGTAGCCCTTGTACTCAAGAAAATCCGATGGGTAGTAAGCGCCAAGGTCGTTTTGCGCAGCGGCACTGTCCGCCGCCAGGGCGGCGACCTGAAAAATGCCCAGCAGCGTGCATAGTATCAGGATCATGCTAAGTGCTTTTTTCATTTGTTTTCCTCCCGAGCATAGCTCTTGTTATGGTTCTTTCTCCTCCGAAACGGGGTTGCAGTTGAGTATTCTCGCCATCAGGCGGTTTTTCGGTCGGGCGACGCAGCGGTTATATTCCGCCGTCACGTCTCGGCAGATGGCCTGACTTAACTCCAGCTGCTCCCGGGTGCGCCGCAGCTCCGGCCCGTCCCTGGCCCGGGAGTGGAGCAGGCGGTAGAGCGTGAGTTGGTTGATGGCCAGCGTCAGGGCATCCCGCTTTTGCAGCAGCTCTCGGGCCGCCCCGATCTGCCAGACCGCTAGCGCGGCCAGCACACACAGGACGGATCCGGCGGCAATCCACCCGGTCATGGGCACACCTCCTCCGGGCAAGCCAATTTGATAGCTTATCTATAGCACAGATCGGGGCCCCAAAACCGTCCGTGGTGCGAATGGGCCTCGAAACGGCGTGAATAGGAAGGGCATTTTGTTGATACCGGGTATTACCTGTGATAAAATGAATGCATTGAATGTGAAAAGTCGGGAGGGATGTCTATGCGCTTTGCGGTCTGCATGAAAAACGAGGAGCTGCGGGAACGGTTTGCCCAGCTTTTGGAGCGCTACCGCACCCAGCGGAAAACGGTGCTGGACTACCTCCTGTTTCACTCGGAGCTGGACCTTTGCGCCAAAGTGTCCGGCGGGGAGTTTGACGCGATTTTTCTGGACAGCTCGGAGGGGCTTGCGGGGCTCATCGTCGAGCTGCGGGAGCGAGATCATCGGGTGCGGCTTATTCCCGTGGCGGGCGGCCAGTGGGCGGAGGCGGAATATGGCAGCGAGGTGTGGTACTGCCTGCCTGCTCTGGCGTCCGAGGGCTTTTTGTTCGCCCTGCTGGATCGGCTGTCCGGGGAGCTCCAACGGGAGGGCGACTTTGGGCTGGTGGTGAAAAGCCGGCAGGGCGTGGTGCACATCCTCTTTTCGGAGCTGGAATATGTGGAGGTCATCAACAAAACCAGTCGGTTCTGCCTGCGGGGCGGCGGCACGGTGGAGGTGACGGCCCCCCTTTCCGACTATGAGCCCAAGCTGCTGAGCTGGCCGGATTTTATCAAGGTGCATCGCTCCTACATCGTGAATCTGCGCCATGTGCAGCGGCTGGAGCCGGGCAGCGTGGTGACCCAGTCGGGGCGGACGGTGCCGGTGTCCAAATACCTCTACCCCGAGCTGCGGCGGGACTACCTGTGCCGCCTGTCCGACCCCGGCCCGGTGGCGGAGGGCAAGCCCAAAGGGCGTGCCCCGGAGCCGGCCCGGGATGCGTACTCCATTCTGCTGGTGGACGATGACAGCACGGAGCTTGCATACTGGTCCCGGGTGTTGGAGCAGCGGGGGTGCCGGGTGGTTTGCGCCGACTGCGGCCCAGCGGCCCTTGTGGCGGCGGAGCGGGAGCGCTTTGACGGCGTGCTGCTGGATGTGATGCTGGGGGACGAGCTGGGATTTGACCTGTGCGGGGAGCTTGGCCGGCTGTCGGGAGCGCCTATTCTCTTTCTCAGCACCAAAAGCGACACGGACAGCCAGCTGGCCGGTTTTCGCTCCGGCGGCACGGACTATATCACCAAGGACACCAGTGACGAGCTGTTCTGGGCCAAGGTGTGCTCCAGAATCGGACGAAAGGGCGGGCAGGCCCTGCGGTTTGGCCCGCTGGAGATCGACCTCTCCTCCCATTCGGCGCAGCTTTGCGGCGGTGAGCTGACGCTGACCACGGTGGAATTTGACCTGCTGTGCCTGCTGGCGCAGCACGCCGACGAGGTCTGTACCCCCACCGAGATTTACCGCAGCCTGTGGGATGGCAGTGGGGGCGATGGCGAGCAAACTGTACAGATGCAGATGTCCCGCCTGCGGCGAAAGCTGGAGCGAGCCTGCCCCGACCACTGCTTTATTGAGACCGTTTGGGGCGAGGGCTATCGATTTGCCCCGCCCAAGGGCTAAAAACAAGGAGGTGCGGCCATGAAAACAAACCGAAAGGCTCTTCTGCCGGTCATCGCTCTGCTGGCTGCGCTGCTTGTGCTGCTGGCTCTGCTCTTTTCCCACGACAATAAATACCAGGCGCCGCCGCCCTATGGAAAAAGCGGCGTGATCTCGCTGACACAGGACGACCTTACCCGTAATACGCCGGTGTACCTCATCGACGGCTGGCTCCTCAGCGACAGCCGGGTGGAAAACCGCCCCACCTATGTGGGGGAGTTTTCCAATTTGCAGCGGGGTGATCTCACCGCCGACCCCCACGGACAGGCAAGCTATTGCCTGACCCTGCGCTATGATGGCGCACCCACCGCCGTGGCGGTGAGCTTCCCCCGGCTCCCCGGAAGCTTTTCCCTGTTTCTGGACGGGGTGGAGATTGACCGGGGCAGCGGGAACGGGTGGGCGGTTTTCCTGCTGGAAGCGGGGGATCACCTGCTGCGGCTGGAGACCGAGTCCCACAGCGGCTATTACAGCGGGCTGTACTTTGTCCCCGCCCTGGGCCGTCCCGAGCTGCTGATGGGGCTGCGGGACATCCAGACCCTGGCTTACAGCGTGGCCATCAGCCTATCCCTGCTGCTGGCGCTGTTTACACTGGTGCTGTGGCGGCGTGACCGGCGGGGCATGGAGTTCTGTCTGGGGATGCTGTGCTGCTGTTTCGCCCTCTATCTCTCCCACTATTTTTGGGAGCTGTTTGCGCTGCCGCTGCCGGGGCTTTGGCAGATGGTGGAGGGGGCTTCGCTCTACGGCCTCATTTTCTGCGCTCTGCGGCTGACCGCTTTGGCGGTGGACGGGGCGGACAGCCCCCGATTTTTGCGGGTGCAGCGGGCCATGTGGATCATTCCGCTACTGCTGGGAGCGCTCTATCTGCTGATCCCCGTGTTCCCATGGGCGGTGTATCTCCACGGCAGGGCGAAGGATATTTACCTGCTGTTTGTCTTTGTCTGCGCAGTGCTCCTTACAGTGCGGGGCGGCCAAGTGAAAAAGCCCTTTATTCTGGCGGGGGGCGTGGTCTTTTCCGCCGGGCTGATGGCCAACTTGTGGCTTGCAAACCGGTTTGAGCCCATCCGCTTTTTCTGGCAGTTTGAATGGTGCGGCCTGCTGATGACGGCCATTTTTGCCGCCATGATGGTATTGCGCAATCGGCAAATTCGCAGGGAGAACGATCAACTGACCAACCATCTGGAACAGCAGGTGGCCCAGCGCACAGCGGCGCTGCAGCTGGTGCTCAGCGAGCGCAAGGATTTCTTTTCCGACATGGCCCACGACCTGAAGGCCCCCCTGCGCTCCACCCAGGGCTTTATCCGGGCCATTCGGCAGAACAACACCGGCGTGGATGGGGAGCTGCTGCGGTATCTCGATCAAGTGGAGCAAAAGCAGCAGGAGATGAGCCGCCGTGTGCAGGGACTCAACACCATCACCCAGCTGGATAAAATTGAGGATGCGCCCCAGCGCATTTCCATCCGGGCGCTGCTGAGCGAGCTGTACGCCACCCATAAGGGTGATGCGGAGGTCTCCTCCATCCATCTCACGGTGACGTTGCCGGAGGAGGACTGCTGGATTGTCGCCCAGCAGGACAAGCTGGACATTCTGTTCGAAAATCTTATCTACAACGCCATCCGTGCCACCCCCCCGGAGGGGTATATAAGGCTGAGTGGCGAGAAAAAGCAGGACACGGTGCTGCTTACCGTATCCGATACCGGCCGGGGCATACCGCCGGAGGAGCTGCCCCATATTTTCCGCCGCTTCTACGTGGGTGCGGAGAACAGGGAAACGGGCAGCGGTTTGGGACTGTACATCGCCCGCACCATTGTGGAGGAGCTGGGCGGCACAATAACCGCCGCCTCCACCGTGGGGGTGGGCAGTGAGTTTATCATAGAGCTGCCCCAGGCGCGAACCAGAAAAACCGACCGTACCCAGTAGCGGACAATAACAAACGGCGTACCCTTCACGACCCATATGGTCGCAGAGGGTACGCCGTTTTCATTTGTTATGTAGGCTTTGATGTGGACTATTTGGAGAAAAAGCGCTTGAATAGATTGCTCAAACGCTTGGGAAAGGCTGCCGCACACAGGGCAGCGCCGCCAACAGAGAGCATCACCACGACCACCGCCGTGGCGGGGCTGGAGGGCATGCGCTCCGGCGGGATTTCCTCCGGTAGGGCATTCGGGGGCTGTATCGACGGCTGCGTAGGCGTGGTCACAGGACTGGAGGCCGTGGTCGTGGGCGGTGCGCTCGGCTCGTGCTCAGGAGGCACCTCCACCGGTGCGATGACGGGCAGCTCCGGAGTTGGGTCGGGCATAGGCTCCGGGGAGGGTTCGGGAGATGGCTCTGGCGTCGGCTCCGGAATAGGCTCCGGTGTTGGTTCCGGGATAGGCTCCGGCGACGGCTGGGACGGTGGCTCCTGTGTGGTGTCGCCGTCCGGCGGCAGATCGGGGCGCTGTCCGCCGCTTGTGCTGCTGTCGCCGGAATTGTTGCCGGAACCGATATTGCCGCTGTTGCCGCCGGAGCCGTCATCTGAGGAGTCATCTCTGGGGGGGACATATTCATAGTCGGTGGGCCATGCTGCGGCCTCGGTGTAGCCGCTCAGCGCACCGCCCTCCACCCGCAGACGCACATAAAAGCCGGAGATATCACCATTTGTGTAGTCGGTCAGCGGCTGGGCATCGCCCAGCATGGCGCAGACGGTATGGCTCACCATCTTGGGCTGGGCCTGCTCCAGGGGAGCGCTGGGCAGGACATCGCCCAGTTCTGTCCAGTTTTTTCCATCCGTAGAGTACTCCACCACAATGGCGGTGGCTCCGGTGGGCTTATGGAGGAAGGTGGCCAGAATGCCGCCCTGCTCGGTGTCATTTTCTGTGAGCTGCACGGTTCTATCGTCGTCGGTGGCCAGATGAAGGTCCGCCTGCAAGGGGGCGAACCTTCCGGCGATCTCCGGCGGCGCAAGGATATAGACCTCCGTGCCCAGGTTGACGGTACAGCTTTTCGGCGGCTCGACCTTGTCTGCCCATATCTGTATATCCCCGCCGTCGCCTGTGGGCAACTCAGCGGGCCAGGTCACGGTATAGTACACCACCGCAGTGTGTCGGGTGCGGTCGTCTGTGCGGCCGAGTTGCAGCTCCACCGGGACGGTTTTAGGCAACAGCGCCGCCAGCTCATCCGCCGTGGCGGTGGGGGACACGGTGAAATGATACCGCCCGCTGAAAGGGCTGCCATTGATCCGAACGGATCCTTCGTACCATGCATCCACGTTGTACTCATCGGGCAGCAGCCGGGGTGCGGATCGCTTAAACTCCACGGCCTGGGTGACAGCGGTGCCCCCATCCGTGTAGGTGATCTCCAGTCTCACGGAAAAGAAGTCTGTCCTTTCAGCAAGAAATTCCGAAATCGGTTTTTCATTGGGGAAAAAGGCTTTCTGCCGCAGCTCATCCTGCACAATATTCCAACAATTATCCCCTTCGGCAACGTAGTTTTCCCCATCGAAGGAATAGCAGGGGATGATCTGGGCCATGTCCGCCGTAATCGCCCCAAGGGTTCCGTATATGCTCCAGCCCTCATAGCTATAGACCATCTCGGCGGAAAATCCCGGCACGGTTTTTGCCGGAGGGACAGGGCCTACTCCTTGGCCAGACTCGCTTATGGGCGGCTGGGCGTCAGGCGGGGCGTCCTCGGCGAAAGCAGGGAACGCACAAAACAGCGTTAAAAGCAGAGCCAATATCCCCGCACCAATTCTATTTTTCACGCTCCCCCTCCTTTTTGTGTTTTCGATACATTTAGAATACCAGATAGGCGCGAAACAGTCAAACAAAACACTTCTGTATCAAGAACATGAAAAAAAGAGTGCGGTCTCCTGCACCCCCACAGAACGGCTCTGTGCCGATATCTGAATGTGCGTATCATAAAGCGCTCGGCATGTCGATCGTATGCGTCAAAGTGCAATTTTAAAGAAAGAAGCTACGATCAGTCTGTTGCGTTACCATATCTTCTTTGTTTTAGGCGACGCAGTTTTTGAGCTGATTTCACATGCACAATCAGTTGACTTCTGCCTGCACCGGAGCTGCTATGCAGGCGCAAGAAAGCGCTTCCCCGTCACGGCGTTGTACCGTAATTGGGAAGCGTTTTTTTGACCACAGGAACAGCCACAGACACGCTTGGAACACTTGGAAAACATGTGGTAAAAGAGTAACAGAGAGGAAGCAAAACCGAGCAAAAATGGCTAAAAACGGTCATATATAATACAAAAAAGATTGATAGAACGCTTTGGGACCATCAGGCCGCAGGTTCGAACCCTGTCACTCGGACCAAAATGGAAATGCCGTCGACTTAGGTCGACGGCATTTTGCGTTAATGTTATAATACAAGCATTAAACAAAGTATAAGGTGGTAGAAACATGTATGAAATACAGTTCAATATTTATTTTTGTGGGATGAGTGAAGAAACTTTCTCCGAGCAAATAATGATTTATAAGCCAAACGGCAGTATTATAAGAAGTTTCACTGAGACGAATTTGCGTCAATTTGCGATTGCCAATGTCGGCGAATTAATTGACTATTTGAAAAAAGATATAGTTATAAGGGAAAGTTTGGGAGCCTGGGGACTCAATAATTTTACCATAGAAACAGTTTACATACGGCATCAAGATTATTTACTAGGACTACAAAAAGATAAACCTATTTCAGAGGTTTTTCGTGATTTTAAATCGAACCGGCTAGAATTTGCCTACTTTGTTGTCGGTGGCGCATCTATTCACAACGAAACTAGCTACAGATTTACCATCCATCCTGACGAAAAAATACATGCACATATGCCCCATGTTCATGTCTCAAAAGCCGGAGTAGAAATACGATATTCTTTAGAGACTTTGCTGCCAATTGATCCTCTTGTGGCCCCACACAAACGCGATAACAAGAAGATTATCACGCCGTTTCTACAACAAAACCATGAGCAATTACTCGAATTATGGAGTTACTATGCAAAAGGATATACAATACCGGAAATTACACAGCATGGACAACAATTTTATAGCGAGTCATAACCAAACAGAATAATATTAGAACAAAAACCTCTTGTTGACTGTCCACAAACCGTTGATTTTACTGACTTTTTCTAAGTCCTATAATTACACTCGGACCAAAACCCCGCTGAAATCGTTAGATTCCAGCGGGGTTTTCTTTTTAGTGATATTCTTCTCTTCAAAAATTTTTAGGTTGGACTTCTGATTGAATACATTGCAAACACCTCAGAAAATCTATATGTTTAGATTATGGTATTTAGAATGAAATCTTTGAATAAAAACACTTCAGCCGCACCACATAAAAGTTTTGTTTTTAACCTAAGATTCGACAAAGTGGATAAATTTTATTTGGTATCATGAAGTCTGTCAGAGAAATCTGTGGATTGAAATTATGTTGTGCGACTGAATTGAAATAGCAGCATGGAACCGTTGGAAACATAATTCCAACGGTTTTTAAATTATAATTACACTATTATCATGTAGGCGCACAGAAGCAATTTGCAGTTTCCGCATGCTCGAATTTCTTTGATTTAGATGAGTTTGCGCATACTTTTTGAAATTACCTGATAAAAATTGACCGTCGACTTTTGTCGGCGGTCTCAGCCTGTCGAAAAAGTCCAGCTACGGCTGGGCTTTTTCATAAAGGAGTGGTAAAATAGAAGAGGGTGAAGAAAGATGCTTGAACGCGGAAAAATGTCACGTGGAGTTTTTGAAATAGTGGACACGGAGAGCCTTGTACCACAGGAACATCTGCTGAGAAAAATAGATGCAGCGGTTGACTGGGAACGCTTATATGAGCTGGTGGAGCCACTGTACTGCGAGGATAACGGAAGACCGAGCATAGACCCGGTAGTGCTGGTGAAAATGGTGCTTATTCAGCACCTCTACGGTCTGCCGTCTCTGCGGCGGACAGCGGAGGAAGTATACCTGAACAATGCCTACCGCTGGTTTCTCGGCTACACGCTACAGGAGGACACTCCACATTTCTCGACCATCAGCTACAACTTCCGCCACCGGTTCACGACCGAAACGGTTGACAGCATCTTTGCATGGATACTGGAAGAAGTGTCAGAGGCGGGCTACCTATCACCCAAGGCTGTGTTCATCGACGGCACGCACATCAAGGCAAGTGCCAACACAAAAAAGCAGGTAAAGGAGCAGATACCGGTTGCCTCAAAGCAGTACGCCAAGGAGCTGATGGAGGAGGTGAACGCCGACCGGGAGGCTCATGGAAAGAAGCCCTTTGAGGATGACGATGATGAGCCGCCCAAGCCCGGCGGCAAGAAACGCGACAACACCTCAAAAAAGAAGCTGGCTCGTCGTAAGAAGGAAAAGACCCGCACGGTGACAAAAAGTGTGACCGACCCGGAGTGTGGCCTGTTCGTGAAAGGCGAGCACAAGCGGCAGTTTGCCTACGAAGCACACACCGCCTGCGACAAAAACGGCTTTGTTATTGAAACGGTGGTTACGCCCGGAAACGTGCACGACAGCGTGGCTTTTGATGCTGTGTACGACGAGGTTAGCGAGCGCTTTCCCGAAATAGAGACCATTGTAGCCGACTCGGCTTACAAGACTCCTCACATCTGCAAGAAGGTTTTCGATGATGGACGGGTATTGTCCACAGCCTACAAGCGCCCGCAGACCATGAAGGGCGGACATGAGTGGTGGAAATACGTCTACGACGAGTATTATGACTGCATAATATGCCCGGAATACCAAATTTTGAAATACTCCACGACCAACCGCGACGGCTACCGCGAATACAAGAGCGACCCGAAAGTTTGTGCTAACTGCCCTAGCAGAGAGCTATGTACCCACTCCAAGGACTGCGTGAAAACGGTTGCGCGGCATATCTGGAAGGATTATGAGGACCTGGCGGAGGATGCTCGCTACACCCCGGAGTATGCCGACTTATACCGGCAGCGAAAAGAGAAGATTGAGCGCGTGTTTGCCGACGCAAAGGAGAAGCACGCCATGCGTTATACGCAGTATCGAGGCTTGGCTCAGGTGACAAACTGGGTGAAGCTCAAATTTGCTGCAATGAACCTCAAAAAGCTGGCTAAATGGAAGTGGCGTGGGTCTCCGTTCCTTCGTCTTTTGCTCGCTTGTTGCCTTATTTATACAGAGAACCCAGCCACAGCTTAATGCTACGACTGGGTTCTTCGACAGGCTGTGACCGTCGACTTTTGTCGGCGGTCTTTTTCTTTGTTTGGGTACTTTATGTGCGTTACAAATAAGCTATTGCAGATTATATAATCGGAAAAGCTGTGGCTATACTTTTGGATTTGAGGCTGTTATAATATCAAAAGCAACAAAGTAAATCAAAAAAGTAAAGAAGGAATAGTGATGAAAACCCATTCAAGATATCAAACTGCTAGGAAAATTCTTCTGTTTTGGTGTCTGTTTATCGGCATAGGAGCGGTGGCGGGGGCAATCGGTATGCTGACTGCTCCGGACGGCAGTAATTTGGGCATGCAGGATATGCTGCCATATTTTCAGGTGCTGCCCTTTGCCGATGTTCTTTTTCAGAACTTTATGTTTCCCGGAATTGCACTTTTGTGTGTAAACGGCATTCCCAATCTTGCGGCGGCAGTGCTGCTGATGCTGAAAAAGAAATCCGGTGCGGTTTGCGGTGCCATTTTTGGCGGTACACTTATGGCGTGGATTTGCATTCAGTTCGTTATTTTCCCCATGAACTTTATGTCCACAATCTACTTTGTTTTTGGCGTGGCTCAGGCAGCCACCGGAATTGCAGCTCTTATTTTCCATAAGCAGGAGCAATTCCGCATTGAAGAGGAGGATTATGCAAACATCGGTGCCGACAAAACTCGGCTGATAGCATATTTTTCCCGAATGGGTTACACCAAAAAGGCGGCGATGGAGGAGGCGAACCGCACAGGCGGTATGCTTTACGAAATTAAGGCTACCCAGCGCACGGAAGGGACCGGCGGCTTTTGGTGGTGCGGAAGGTACGGAATGCACCGCTGGGAAATGCCCATCGAGCCGGTGAGCATAGATTTAAGCCAATTTGAAAGGGTCACCATCTGCTCACCCATATGGGTCTTTCATGTTGCCGCACCGGTTCGGGCATTTTGCAAAGCTGTCAGTGGCAATATTAAAAAAGCGGACTACATACTGGTGCACTTCCAAAATGTAAAATACAAAAATGCTGCAGTTGAAATGGACTGCTTACTGGGCATCACTGCACAGAGCGTCAGCAGTATCTGCACAAGGCGGGGAAGGGTAATCAGCAGAAAAACCATTAGAGAGACAGCGGCGGAAACTATTAGAATATAGGAGATTGTTATTTGGTGATTCCCAGATATGAGGATGTGAAGCTGGAGCTTTATAAAAACAATATGCCCGCAAACACCTCCTCGCTGGTGCTTGAGTAGAGCGACTGCGGCCCGCTTTTGGTGCAGTGCAACGAAAGCGATATCTTTTCAGACGTAACCATTGCGCTGACCTACAATGAGGAACGGGGTGAGTTTTCTCCCGCTATTTCTTTGATGGACGGAAGCTTTATGCTTGGAAAATATGGCCTGAATCTCACAAAATAGAAGGATTGGTCACTGAATTATAGGGGTATAAGAATGGATGCTGAATTCATAAATCTTACGCCGGAAAACCTGGAGAAGGAGCATCTTTGCTGCATTATCCGCAGCAAAAAGCCCCACCCTGGGGTGGAAGAAAAGCGACAGTGGCTCGCCAAGCGGCTGGGCGAGGGGCATGTCTTTCGCAAGCTGAACGAAAAGGGCTGTGTGTTCATTGAATATGCGCCTCTGGAGACGGCTTGGGTTCCCATTGAGGGCGAGAACTTTTTGTACATATATTGCCTGTGGGCAGCCTCACCCTATAAGGGCAAGGGCTACGGTCAGGCGCTGATGGAATATTGCATTGCAGACGCAAGGAAAAAGGGAAAGTCCGGCATTTGCATGCTGGGTGCTCAAAAACAAAAGGCCTGGCTGACAGACCAAAGCTTTGCAAAAAACTTTGGCTTCCAGGTGGTGGACAAAACTGAAGGCGGCTATGAGCTTTTGGCCCTCTCATTTGACGGAACTGTGCCCCAATTTACCGACTGCGCCAGAGCGTCTAAAATTGAGAGCCAAGAGCTTTCTGTTTATTACGACCTTCAATGCCCCTATGTGGGGCAAAGCGTGGATACAGTGCGCCGATACTGTGAGGAAAACGGTGTGCCGCTGACCGTTTTTAAGGTAGACACGCTGGAAGAAGCCAAGGCTTTGCCCTGCGCCTTCAACAACTGGGCGGTATTTTATAAGGGCAGGCTCCATACGGTGAATTTGCTGCTTGACGTGCAAAATCTAAAGCGAATACTGGAAAAGTAGATGAGGTGCTTATTATGCAGTGTGCCCTTCGCCCGTGGCGGGTTGAGGATGCGGCTGATTTGGCAAGGTCGCTGAACAATGAGAAAATAATGAATAACCTGCGGGACGGGCTGCCGTACCCCTATACAAAAAGCGATGCACTTGAATACATAAAGGCCATGCACTCGGCCGACCCCCACAGCACCTTTGCCTTTGCCTTTACGGTGGAGGACAGGGTGGTGGGCAGCATAGGCGCCTTTCGTCAAGGCAACATCCACTATCGCACTGCAGAGCCGAGCTGCGTGCAGAAAATGAACCTTGATAAAATCCCCGCCGTGCTGTATGGTGAGCCGTCTGATAAGGCGTATCTTTTCGTCCACGGTATGAACGGCTGCAAGGAGGAGGCTGCGGCTTTTGCTGAAATAGCCTGCCCCAAGGGATATCAGGTGCTATCAATAGACCTTCCGGAGCATGGCGAGCGCAAGGGGAAAAAGGAACGCATAAACCCCCAGACAGCGGTGCCGGAGCTTTCTGCAGTGTTTTCTTACATGAAGTCCCGCTGGAGTGAAATTTCCCTTCGTGCAAACAGCATCGGGGCGCACTTTTCAATGCTGGCCCTTGAGGGCGAGGACGTTTGCAAGGCGCTTTTCGTCTCACCCATTGTGGACATGGAGCGGCTTATTGCCGACATGATGGGCTGGGCAGGTGTGGATGAGCGGGAGCTTCGAGAACAAGGCGAGATTGTCACAGCCTTCGGGCAGACCCTATCCTGGGATTACCTTACCTGGGAGCGGGAGCACCCCGTTTCCTGTTGGCGCTGTCCCACGGCGATTTTGTACGCCGGAGGGGACAATATGACTGACCGCCAAACTATGGAGCAATTTTCTGCAGCTCCCAATGTGAAGCTTAGTATAATGGAGAGCGGAGAGCACTGGTTTCATACCCCGGAGCAGCTAAGGGTGCTGAAGGCGTGGGAGCAGGAGAATGTATAAAACTGGGCTCCTGGATAATGGATGAAATAGTTGCAAAATTCCCCAAAGCGCAGTATAATGGCCATACATTTTAATTTAGGAGATTGCTGTTTGAAAATGAACAACATCTTGGAGATTGTGCTCTAACCGGGAGGTTGGCGCAATATCCGCCTCCCGAAATTGACAGTCAACAATTTTTGGAGGATTATTATGAAAAACGACTATATTATCAGACTTGAAACCCCAACTGACTACCACGCTGTTGAAAATCTTACCCGTGAAGCTTTTTGGAACGTTTACCGTCCCGGCTGCACGGAGCATTATGTCCTGCACAAGTATCGTGACAGGGCTGACTTTGTTGCGGATTTAGACCTTGTTATGGAACTGGACGGCAAAATAATCGGGCATGTTATGTACGCCCACTCGGAGATTATTTCCGACGATGGAACGGCGATTCCCGTTATGACCTTTGGACCCATAAGCATCGCACCGGAGTATAAGCGCCAGGGCTACGGAACCGTCCTTTTGCGCTATTCCATGGAAAAGGCAAAGGAAATGGGGGCAAAAGCGCTGGCAATCTGCGGGAACATCGGCTTTTATGGTAAGTCCGGCTTCGTTGTAAGCAAGAACATGGGCGTGCACTATTTTGACGACCCTGATGCGGATTATTTTCTGATCTGCGAACTGGAGCCCGGCTTTCTTAACGGTATTTCCGGAACCTACAAGGATCCTGAGGGCTACTTCGTTTCCGACGAGGACGCAGAGGCCTTTGACGCTCAGTTTCCCTCTAAGGAAAAGCTTAAGCTTCCGGGGCAGCTATTCTAAGGCAAAAGCGGCAATGGCAAAATAGAGTTTAATAGCGAATGCTCCCTTGGTGTGTTATACTCAAGAAAAACACACCAAGGGAGCATTTTTATGGTTAGAGAGATTTGCAGGGATGAGGCCTTTCTCGCACAGAAGGCAGAGCCTGCCACGGTGGCGGATTTGCCCGTTGCCCGGGATTTGCTGGAAACGCTGATGGCTCACAAGGAGGGCTGCGTGGGCATGGCGGCAAACATGATCGGCGTAAATAAGCGCATAATCGCCTTTGATAACGACGGCGATTATATGCTCATGTTCAACCCCGAAATTATCAAAAAGTCCCAGCCCTACCGCAGTGAGGAGGGCTGCTTATCCCTTGCGGGCAAGCGTCCTGCGCAGCGGTATAGGTCCATTAAGGTGCAATATCAAAACAGTGATTTTCAACGGCGCTTCAAGACCTTTACGGGCTTCCCAGCCCAGATTATCCAGCATGAAATCGACCACTGTGAGGGGATTATAATCTAAAGAAAATGTGCTCGTCGTCAAAGCGAATAGAGCGCCGCTGGGCTTATCCCGGGCTTTGCTGTACCGGATTTCTTGCCGGTGCAGCCTGCGCACCCGGCTGTCTGTTCATACGGAAAGCAAACATTTCGTTTGCCATTTTAATTTTCCTGCTTATTCCAAAATTCGGCCATCGGTGGAGATGGTCACAACCTGCCAGGGAATGAATTTGCTGCTTCTTTGAAGCGCTGCTTTTGCCGCATTCTCAAGACCGCCGCAGCAGGGTACCTCCATGCGGACGATGGTGACACTTTTTATGTCGTTGCTTTTAATGATTTCGGTGAGTTTTTCGGAATAGTCAACGCTGTCAAGCTTCGGGCAGCCCACAAGGGTGATGTGTCCCCTGATAAACTTCTCGTGGAAATTGGCATAGGCATACGCTGTGCAGTCCGCTGCAATCAGCAGTCTTGCGCCGTCAAAATAGGGGGCGTTCACCGGCACAAGCTTAATCTGCACCGGCCACTGGGAAAGACGGCTTGCTGACTCCTGCACTGCCGCTTTTTCACTGCAGTCGCACTCGCTGTGCTCAATTTTTTTGGACTGAGATCCGGGGCAGCCGCAGGGCAGGGGAATGCTCTGATTTTGAAGCTTCTCCTGCTTTGCCTTCAGTACGGCGGCTTCGTCGTAGGCAGGGGCTTCACGCTCCACAAAGGTGATTGCTCCCGTCGGGCAGGCGGGCAGGCAGTCCCCAAGACCGTCGCAGTAGTCGTCCCGCATGAGCTTTGCTTTGCCGCTAACCATTCCAATGGCACCCTCGTGACAGGCGGCTGCGCAAGCGCCGCAGCCGTTGCATTTTTCTTCATCAATATGAATAATTTTTCTTATCATGTTTTTATCTCCTATGGGATATAATTTGACTTCTTAATGGGATTGTAATATATTTATTGCAACAAGTCGGTTGGATTTCCAACAGGAGCAAAAAAACATGAAAGAATATTTTAGCACAATAAAAAAAGCCGCCATTTTTAGCGGCGTTGATGAAGCGGAGCTTGATTCCATGCTGGGCTGTCTCGGCGCAAGGATGCAGACCTTTAAAAAAGGCGACTATGTGCTGCGTGTGGGCGACTGTCCCGAATCGGTGGGGCTGCTTCTTTCCGGCAGCGTTCTTGTAGTGCAGGAGGATTTTTGGGGCAACCGAAATATCCGCACCCGCATAGCACCGGGGCAGGTTTTTGCCGAATCCTTTGCCTGCGTCCCCGGGGCGGTGATGGACGTATCCGTGGCGGCGGACGAGAATAGCGCCGTAATGTGGCTGGGTGTGCAGCGTGTTTTGAGCACCTGCCCAACCGCCTGCGCTCATCATAGCCGGGTGATTCGGAATCTTTTGTCCGACCTTGCATCCAACAATCTGCGCACCAATGAAAAGCTGACCCATTTAAGCTGCCGAAGCACACGGGAAAAGCTTCTTTCCTATCTTTCGGCGGAGGCACGGCGGCAGGGAAGAACGGAATTTACCATCCCGTTTAACCGCCAGCAGCTTGCCGACTATCTTTCGGTGGAGCGCAGTGCCATGTCGGCGGAGCTTTCAAAAATGCAGAGGGAAGGCCTTCTTACCACCAACAAAAACGACTTTATTTTAAGGTGAGCCGTGCAGAGGCAGGGCGTGTCCTTTTGTGTAAAAGACGTTGGAGGACGGCGTTTTTGGAAGATAGGCATGTAATTTACCTTCCCTATAACCACAAAATGCTGGGGAAAGCTAAAAACGGTGATTTTTCACCAAAATAGAAAGGCAGAGCCAAAACTATGAAGAAAAAAGATCCTATTTTGAAAACCAAGCGGCTCATAATCAGCCCCATGAGCGATGTTGAATTACATAATCTTATTGCCCGCACAGCTGACGAGGACTTAAAGCGGGCTTACATGGAAATGCTGGCTGGCAGCGAGTCTTATCCCGGCAAGCGCCTGTGGTATACCGCTTGGAAAATTTGCCTCAAAAATAGCGGAGAGGAAATCGGCGACGCCTGCTTTAAGGGAACGGAAAGAAACGGCGGGGTGGAGCTGGGCTACGGCATAAATTCGGAATTCCGCTGCAAGGGCTATGCAACGGAAGCGGCAAAGGCCCTTATTGACTGGGCATTTTCACAAGAGAATGTGTTCTTTGTTGAAGCGGAGACCGAGCCGAACAATGCTGCATCCATGCGTGTTTTGCAAAAGCTTAAGTTCCTCCCTGACGGCGAAGGTGCGGAGGGGCCCCGCTTTGTGCTGGAAAAGCCTGCATCAGCTTGGATGTCCATATACATGTGCCTTGGTGTGAGTGTTGGAATTTGCTTCGGCGTTTCCTTTGACAATCTCCCCATGGGAATATGCTTTGGTATGCCCATCGGGATGTGCGTCGGACTTTCCCTGGACGCTGCGGACAAGAAAAAGCGTGAAGCACTTCGGGCGAAGCGTACTTTAGATAAGAACGGAAAATCGGAAGGCTGATTCTGTCAATGCCGCAGAAACTAAGAAAATGAAGAGGACACGGCTGCAGCTTATCGCTGCGGTCGGGTCCTTTTTTCTGTCTTAAGAAAAAGAAAAAATGCGAGAACTTAAATATGAAATAACTCCCAAATCAAACTTTCGGTGGATTCACAAGAGAGTATATTTTGGTATATTATAATATTAGTAGATATATGCGCCATTTTAAGCCGTCCAAGCACTTAATACGAATCTGAAAAGGTCTGCAAAATATAAAATTCGGCGCTGTACGTACAACGCCGAAATTTTTGTGTTAATATTAAGTGCATGTTATAAATTGCGAGGAGAGCTGCCAATGGAAACACCCGCCAACATCGTAATAAAACCAACCCTACGGGAGCTGTTTGACCAAAATTGGGAGCAGTATCGGGTTATTTTGTTCAGCGCCCCCTTTGGTATGGGAAAAACAGCGGCGGCGCAGGCTCTGCTGGCAAAAAAGAAAACGCTTACATACTCAGCGGCGCAGGAGGACACCTTTGACCAGCTGCTGCCCTCAGGCTGCGAGGCTGTTATAATTGACGATTTTCATCTGCTGAAGGACCCTGTGGAACAGCAGACCCTCTGCGATTGGATTCGAGACAATCAGGACAAGCATTTTGTCCTTCTCAGCCGGGGCGTTGTTCCCGGGTGGCTTATGCCCTTTCAGTTTGCGGGCTTACTTGGCGTTATCGGCACCCAGGATATGTTTCTTGACAGGGAGAGCGCACGGTGCGTGCTGGAGGGGGCAGGAGCCTTTGTTTCCGAAGCGGAGCTGTCTGCCGTCATGCGGGACACAAAGGGCTACCCCGTGGCGGTTTTCGGACTGTGCAGGCTTCTTCAAAACGGCACAAGCTATGATGCCGCCGTTGCGGACGCCATGCGCCGTGACCTTTTTGTTTTCATGGAGGAAGCAGTTTTTCGCCGCTTGGAAATGCCCGTACGTCAGCTTTTGTTGAACCTTGCACCCTTCGACGGCTTTGACCCGGAGCTTGCCAGAATGGTCAGCGGCGACAGCCATGTGAAGAATTTGCTTGCTGTAATAATAAACGATTCCAGTATGCTTGAATTTGACGGAATGGAGCAATACCGCTTCCGACCCATTTTCCGGCAGTTCCTGCTTTGGGAGATGAATCAGCTTTACTCCGACAAGGAGCAGCGATCGGTATACAGTCGAGCGGGGCTTTATTATGAGCTTAGGGACGATTTTTCCCGGGCGATGGACTGCTATGTCCGCTGCGGGGATCATCAGAAGGTGTCTGAGCTGTTGGTGAAAAACGCCGAAATGCACGTTGGCGCCGGACACTACTACGAGATGGAAAAATACTACGAGGCACTGCCGGAAAAGGATGTGCTGCGCTCCGCAACACTGATGTGCGGCATGAGCATGCTCTCGTCGCTGAACATGGACTATGAGGCCAGCGAGCGCTGGTACGGTGAGCTGCAAAGCTATGCCGCAACCCTTAAAAAGGGTGATGCGGAATATAAAGAGGTTCAGGGAAAGCTTGCGTATTTGGACATTGCCTTGCCACAGCGGGGAAGCCGTGGGCTTGTTGAGCTTTTTGGCAGCGTGTTCCGCATTATGGTGGATAAAAAAATTAAGGTTCCCGCCATGTCTGTTACCAGCACCCTGCCCAGCCTCATGAACGGCGGCAAGGACTTCTGCGAATGGTCGAAGCGAGACGAGCTGCTGTACACCACCATTAGAAAGCCGGTGGAGGCTGTTTTGGGCAAAGACGGCGTTGGCCTTGCCGACTGCGCAGTTTGCGAAAGTAAGCTTGAAAAGGGTGAGGACATTTCAAAGCGCCTTTTGTCCCTTGTAACACGCATGAACGAGATTAGGAAAAACGGTACTCCGGACATGGAGTTCGCCGTGATGGGTCTGCTGATTCGCCAACAGGTGGCTCAGGGCAGGGCGGATACGGCCCTTGCCACGCTGGACGAGCTTAAGGCCGCCTTTTTGGAAAGGGGGGAAAGCCGCTTTCTTCCCAATATGGAAGCAATGCGGGTTCGGATTTGCCTGCGGCTGGGCAGATTTGACGAAGTGGAGCGCTGGTATCAGGAGGAAGCCCCCGCCGCCCTGCCAAAGCTGCGAACCATGTGGCGCTACCGCTATCACACCCTTGCCATGGTGGATATTTTCAAGGGTGATTATGATTCGGCATTGCTTGTGTTAACCCTGCTTTTACCATATTGCGAGCGCTGTGGGCGCACCATGGATTCCCTGCATTTCAACCTTTTGATTGCGCTTTGCCATTTTCGCCAGGGCGACGAGGAATGGAAAGCGGAGCTTTGTGCAGTGCTGGACACCGCAAGGGAGTATCGCTTCATCCAGCCGGTGGCACAGTACGGCGGGGCAGTGCTGCCCATGCTAAACGGCTGCGGCTGGAAGGCAGACAAGGACTATCTGAAACGCCTTTTGGAGGAAACCCGAGCCCAGGCGGTGAATTACCCCGATTTTCTTCGTCCCATGTCGCAAATCTCCGTACCCCTGTCCCCCATGGAGCGCCAGGTGCTGAAGCTTATCTGCTTTAACCGCTCAAATCAGGAGATTGCCGACACCCTTGGAATTAAGCTTGCCACGGTAAAAACCCACATAAACCACATTTTGCAGAAGCTTGACGTAAAACGCCGAAGCGAGGCAAAATCGGCGGCGGAGGCGCTGCATCTTTTGTAGGACCCCCTCAGCCTCGGGGCTGATTTACATAAATAAAAAGAATGGAGACATGAAATATGAAAAAACGAATTTTAAGTATTCTGCTGTGCCTTTGCATGGCAGTGAGCCTGCTGCCGGGCGTGGCGCTGGCTACCACGGGTTTGATAGAAGTAAACGGAGTTAATATCATTGGCGAATCCACGACGGGTACTGTCAAAGGCGTTAGCTATGAAGATGGCGTGCTGACGCTCGAAAATGCGACAATAAAGCAGGTCAGTGACGTTGGCAAGAACGCCGGCATATACGCCAACGGCGAACTCACCATAAACCTTGTCGGCGAAAACGCAATTACAGTGACCGGCGATAGCGGCATTTACGTTTGCGGCGACCTGACCTTTACCGGCCCCGGCAGCCTTACCATTAATGTTACAAAGCGCACCGATGCGGGAGCGCCCGAAACCGCCGGCATCAGGATGGAAAGCGACAAGACTCTGGACGTTCAGGCAGACGCAACGGTCACCGTTGAAACCGCCGCCTACGGTCTGGAGGTACCGCAAGTATTTAGCTACTCGGGTACGGTTGTGACGCTCGAGGGCACCGGCGAGCTGACGCTCAAGGGCAGCAAATACGGTATCAAAGCCGAGCCCATCAAGATTAAGGGCGCCAGCTTCACAGCCGAGGGCGGCACGGCGGCGCTCAGCACCGCGCCCGAGTTCAAGTGGGTTGACGCCGGATTGTGGGTTATCCCCGACACCTACTTCAACACCGGCGTGAAGCTGGCAGAGAACGCGCCGGTGAATTGCGCATGGAGACTGGCAGACAGCAACTACACCACAGCTACCTATGTGAACGTAGATTACTACAATCTGGTTTTCGGCGAGCTGCTTAAGACCGTGCCGGAGCCTGTTAACCTCAGTGAGGACAAGCTCTTCAATAACGAGCCTGCCATCGCGCTGCTGGGCGATACTCAGAAGGAGCTCACCATTAACGTCACGGGCGACCGCAGCATTGTCTCCGCGTTCGATCCTGTTGATTATTATGCGTCCACCGGGGAATACAATATAGCCACAGTGCTTTTAAACGCCCAAAAAGGATACATGAACTCCACAATCTGCGCCCCCTACGCCAAGGTTACCGTCACGGGCAGCGGCTCGCTGACTGTCTCCGGCAGCGAATACGGCGTGGTTGCGAAGAAAGGCGACAGCGGCGCAGAATTTGAGACCGCCGTTCCCTTTAACGGCATGGTCACCTACTACAACGGCTCCGCCTGCTTCCCCACCGCGTATGGAAGAACCGAGTTTGCCGCAATTTCTGCCACCTTTGGCGCGGCACCCACCGACGATCCAAATAAGGTGCCTGTGCTGACAGTCGATGAGGAAGCAACGCTGGTTGTGCCGGAGGCCACAAAAATGAAGCTCGACGCTGTGCTAGACGATGTTCCGGGATACTATAAACAGCCAAGCGTTGCCGGAGTGAAAAACAAGGGCACCATACAAAACGACGGCGTTATAGTGCTTCCGCCAAGAGAAGGCGGATCGGTTGGCTTTAGTTTCTACGGTGAGATCCCCGCCCCCGACAAGCTAAGCAAATATCTGGGCAGGCTCACCGGCACAGGTTATATTTATGTCTCGACCAGTTATGGGCTTGAGCAAAATGAACAATACTGGAAAAACGACGGCGCCCCCTTTGACGGGCCATTCCCCTCCTATGGCCTTGACCTCACCGCAGCCAAAGAGGGCAAGCTATACAAGGCGGGCGCCGGCTGGCTTACCTGGACACCCACGCTGGACGATGAAACCAGCGCCACCATCGTAGGCGGCAAGCTGACGCTGGATAACGTCACGATAAGCGTCACCGGAGACAACGACAAGGCCATCACCCTGCCGAATGTCCCCATGACGGTGGAGCTCATCGGCGAGAGCAGCATAGAATCCAAAGTCGCGTGCTTATACATCACCGGAGTAAGCAACGAGAACGCAGCTCAGTCTATTACCTTCACCGGCGAAGGAACGCTGACGCTCAATGCGAAGGGGAACGAAAGCGCCGTTAACAGCCAGTGCGTTATATCGAAGGACGTTACCATTGTGAACGAGGGCCGGCTGAACGGCACTATCACAAACTACGGCAAGCTGGTGAATAACGCGTCTGGCTCTGACCTCCTTGTCCAGCTATGCTGCATAAACGAGGGCGTGCTGGAGAACACCGGGAGCATGACGATAATCAAGAGTCCTGCGGGTGGAACAACTGCGGATTGTGAAAACAAGTCCGTCGGCGTCATCAACAACAGCGGCGACCTATATTTTAGCGGCGCTTTTACAAACAGCGGCAAAATCAATAACGAGAGCAGCCTTGTTTTTAACACCGCCAGCTTCACCAACACAGCAACCGGCGTTTTGAACAACCAGGCAAGCATCAGCATTGACGAAAACAGCAGCTTGACCAATACCGCCGGCGGCACGGTCCGAAACGACGGCCGAATCGCAAAGAGCACCCTCAAGCAAGCCGCGGACACGAGCTTGCTTAAGGGTATGAACCCCACAGGCGCGGGCGCAATGGCAGTTTTGTATAGTGACGGCTACGGTGTTTCAAATATGGCCTACTTCAACAACAGCCTTACGTCCCTAACGAAAGCCGATTTGAATAATGTCGACGCGAGCGGCTGGACGGGCAAGAGCGAGGGCGACGTGAAGCTCACCCTGGACAACGCCGTTGCGGCGGCTCCGAGCACGGATAAGCCCATGGGCATTACGGTTCCGGAAGCTGTCGATTCGCTGTCCATCGAGCTTGTCGGCCCCGTGGTGGCGGCCGGATCCAGCAGTGGAGGCTCCTCGCTCATTACAATGGGAGCAAACACCGATGTTGCCATCTCCGGCAGCGGCAAGCTGCTGGCCTATGAAAAAGTCAAGGTAAACGGCAACCTGACCATTGGCACGGACGCGTACATAGATGGCTATCTCGAGGTGGGCGGAAAGCTCACCATCACCGGCGGCAGCCGGGTGATTATCATGGGCAACGGGAACGCTACAACCGTCACCGCCGGAGATTTAAGCGGCGTGACCGTGCCTGCGGGCTATGAAATCAAACAGCTTCCGCAAGCGTCTCTGGATTCCGTTTCGCTTCTTGCGGTCGCAGAGGATCGGTACGCAATCTACAAAACCGGGGAGTCCGATCCCTACACCGGCCCCGTTGTGCTGACGTCCGTACCTGCCTCCGGCGGGGACACGGTTTACTGTCAGCTCGCCTTTGAGACAAACGGCGGCGGCACAATGGCGGGGGTCTACCTGCCCTACGGCACGAATGAGGAGCTTGCGAAATATGTGCCTGTCAAGGCCGGCTACACCTTTGAGGGCTGGTGCTCCGACAAGGAACTGACCACCCAGATCACCAGTGTGCAGCTCACAAAGGACACAACGGTCTATGCCAAGTGGACAGCAAAGAGCGACTTCACCGACGTGCCCGACGATTCTTATTACAAGGAAGCGGTGGATTGGGCGGTGGACAATGGCATAACAAACGGCGTTAGCTCCGCCATTTTTGACCCCAACGGACTTTGCACCCGTGCCCAGGCGGTAACCTTCCTGTGGCGTGCAATGGGAAGTCCCGAGCCGACAGCTAAGGAAAATCCCTTCACCGACGTTGCGGCCGACGACTATTACTATAAGGCAGTCCTGTGGGCTGTTGAAAAGGGCATAAGCTCCGGCACAGGCACCAACACCTTCGCACCCAACGATGCCTGCAGCCGTGCGCAGTTTGTCACCTTCCTGTGGCGTGCCGTGGGCAAGCCCGCAGCATCAGCGACAAACCCCTTTACGGACGTTAAGAGCGGCGAATATTACGAAAGCGCCGTGCTTTGGGCAGTCGAAAAGGGCATTACTCAGGGCACCAGCACCACAACCTTCAGTCCCAACGACGCCTGTGTTCGGGCGCAAATTGTAACCTTCCTTTATCGCCATTTCGGCAAGTAGGACAAACACCGCAACAGAAAATTAAAAAGCAGGCATCCGGTTTTATTCCGGATGCCTGCTTTGCGTGTTAGCGCAGGTCTGCAAGAAAGCCATATGCGGCTGCGGCATTTTTAAGCCTTGCAAATAAGCAGTGATTTAAGCTTGCGGTGAAATTCGGCGTTTTGCGCCGCCGTGCGCTTTGGCGGCCCTTTAAGCCGACCGCCGGAGCTTCGGATTTTCTTTGCCGTGTGGCGCTGAAGCAGCAGGGCATCGATATTGTCAGCGGTGTACTCCATGCCGTCCTGGCTGAGCACCAGTGCGTTTTTTGCAAGGCACATGGCGGCAAGGCCGTAATCCTGGGTTATAACGATATCCCCGGGCTGCACCCGATTTACAAGGGCAAAATCCACGCTGTCGGCACCCTTGGAAAAGGCAAGGGTGGTGGCGCCGTCCTTCTCAAAAACATGGGAGGTATCGCACAGCAGCAGACATTCAATTTTGTGCTCCTTCGCCAGCGCCACGGTGATGTCCACCACCGGACAGCCGTCCGCATCAACTAATATTCTCATGTTAAAACCTCTGAGTGCAGCGGCGGCTCAGGTCATATTGCCGCACATAGCGCCTTATATTTAGGCGGCGGCTCATATAATCCAAAAGAAGCTGAGCGCAGGCACGGCTGTCACTGCCGGCGTTGTGGTGGTCAAGCCCCACGCCCAAATGGGCGCACATGGTGTTTAATTTGTGGTTGGGCAGCTCGGGATAGCAGGCCCGTCCCATGGCACAGGTGCAGGCATACCGTGCAGAAGGCAGCCAGTCGATTGAATAGGCATCAAGACACTGGGCAAGCACACGCATGTCAAAGGGGGCGTTGTGGGCAACAAGAATGCCGCTGGACATAAGAGGCTCAATAGCCGCCCAAAGCTGCGGGAAGGTGGGCTGGTCGGCAACCATTTTCGGCGTTATGCCGGTAAGCTGAATGTTAAAGGAGTCAAAATGCGTCTCCGGATTTACCAGGGAGTAGAAATCGTCAACGATTTCGCCCTTGTCCACAATGGTAATTCCGATGGCGCTGATTCGATTGTTTGCATAATTTGGCGTTTCCACGTCAAAGGCTATGTAGCGTCCGTCCATATTTGTACCTCTTTCAAAAGTGGTATAATAACTGCAAAGGCAGTAATGGTATTTATATTTTGCTCTGACAGCATATACCATTTTGGGCGCAAAGGCAATGAGTTTGCGGGATTTCAAGCTGCAAGCCGCAACAGTGCGAGCTTTCATGGGCGGTTGTTCTTTCCGAGGCGATATGATAAACTTGAAAAACGCAGGAAGCAGTATGCCGTGAACTACGAAGTAGGCGGCGGACAAAGGAGTGAAAGAAGCATGTTTAGCGACGTGGAGCTTAAAATTCGGAAGAAGAACAAGATTTTATTTACCAGGGAAAGTGAGTCTCTGCAGGGCTTAAGAAATTTGATTTGCCGGCAGACCCATTTGACCCTTGTCCTTTGGGTACTGGACTGTGTGCAGATTCCACTGCAGCAATTGATGGAAAAATATCCCCAGGAGACTGACATCCCCTTGGCGTATGACTGCTCGCTGGCATGGGCTCACGGGGAAATTAAAATGCCGATTGCAAAAAAGGCAATTTTGGCTTGTCATGGGGCTGCAAAGAGGATGAGCGATGCTGCCGATATTGCTTTGTGCCATGCAGTTGGACAGGGCTGCGCCGCCGTGCATGTGGAAACCCACGCCCTGGGGCTTGCTTTTTACGAGCTGACAGCAATTGTTGTTCAATGCGGATATGAAAATTTTGAAGAGCGGGTACTGGAGAAAATTAGCTTTTACATGGATAGACTTGCTTTTTGGCAGGATAACGGGGATACGTGCCGCAATGCTGAGAAGTGGGCTGATTTTTTACTGCGCAGTGCAGATGAAAATAAGGAAATGCTGTTAAAAATATAATCGACGGGAGCGGGCAGAGTATGGCAATGTGGAATCCGTGGCGGGGGTGCAAAAAATGCAGTGAGGGCTGCTTGCACTGCTATATACATAAGGGTGATGCGAAGCGGGGTGTGGACACCGGCGAAATCGTGCAGATAAAGGATTTTGAAAAGCCTGTGGAACGGCTGAAAAATGGCAGCTTTAAAATGAAGTCCGGCGTGGTATACACCTGCTTTTCAACGGATTTTCTGCTGAAGGAGGCAGACCCCTGGCGTGGTCGCTGCTGGGAGATTATTCATCAGCGGCAGGACTGCACCTTTCTTTTTCTAACCAAAAGGATTGACCGCTTTATGCAGTGCATCCCCAAGGATTGGGGTGAGGGCTATGACAATGTTGTGGTTTGCTGCACTGTGGAGAATCAGAAAAACGCAGACTACAGGCTGGGGATTTTTCAGAATCTTCCCATTAGGCACAAGTGCATCACGGCACAGCCCCTTTTGGAGCGAATCGACATTGAAAAGTATTTAGATGATATTGAGCTGGTTGTGGTGGGTGGCGAGTCCGACACCCTTGCCAGAGCTCTGGATTATGACTGGGTGCTGGATATTCGGGAGCAATGTGTCAGGAAGAACGTCTCCTTTGAATTTCGGCAGTGCGGCACACATTTCATTAAGGATGGGCAGCAATACAAGCTGCAAACCAATGTGCTGTGCGCTCAGGCTAAGAAAGCAGACATCAATTTCAAAGCTGCGTCCCTGTAAAAGAGAGCCTGGAAATGAGAAGAAATTTTCCTACCATCCCAAGTACCATGTTTTGCAGCGGGTGAAGATGAAATAAAGAAAGCATGGAGCGGGTCCCGAAGGACTCAGCCCCATGCTTTCTTTATTTGCGGTGGTTTTTATTTAGTTTTTGCCTTTTGTAATTACTTCCCGAGATACCTCCATAGGAAGGTCACTATTTGCGCCCGAGTGCAGCCGTTTGCAGGGGAGAAGGTATCATTTGCAGTGCCTTCGGTGATTTTTTCTGCCACAGCCCAAAGAACGGCGCTTTCGTAGTACGCACCGGAGGGAACGTCACGGAAGGGGTTTGCCGCTGACTGCGTTGGAGTACCCGCCGCACGCCACAGGAAGGTAACGGTTTGGCCACGGGTTACGGTGTTATTCGGGCTGAAGCTTTCTGCGCTTGTTCCAATGGTAACGCCCTTTTCTGTTGCCCACAAAACAGCCTTATAGTAGTAAGCCTCCATGCTAACATCTTTAAAGGGGCAGCTTGTGGAAGCTGGCTCGGGAGAGCCCAGGGCCCGCCACAGGAAGGTGACCGCCTGGGCACGGGTGCAGGTCATGTCGGGGGAGAAGGTGGTGGCGCTTGTTCCGTTTGTAACGCCATTGTCCACAGCCCAGATGACAGCGTCGAAGAAATAGTCCGTATCCTCCACGTCAATGAAGGGAATTTTGGAGGTCTTTGCAAACTTTGCCGAAACGCTTATATCGCTTTGGGGCATGGTGAAGATGAAGGTGCCATCCTTGTTGTTGGTGTAGGAAATGCTATTGCCGTTTTTATCTGTAATTGCAAGGCTTTTAAGCGTATAGCCCACATTAGACGTTACCGTAACTGTAACCCTTGCGCCTGGCTCAGCCGATGTTTTGTCGGTCTTGACCGTGCCGTTTTCAGCAGGATTTATAGTTATGGAATAGGAGGAAGATGGCAGTACCTGCTGATAGGACAGAGCGTAGAGCGAGAATCGGCTGGTGTAGATATGTATGAGCCCTGTTTTGCTGTCTGCAAAGAGGGTCTTGTCCGTGAAGCTGCCGTCCGGCTCTTTGCTTAGTACCTCAAATTCCTCCACGGTGTCCTTATGATTTCGCCATACCTTTACGTTGGTTTTACCGGAGAAGTCGAAGGGGAGGATAAGCTCCAGCACCGTTTCGTTGTCGTCGCCGATATCCGCTGCGCCCTGCATGAGGGTAACATCTAAAAACTGCTCCAGCTTGCTGCCGCCAAGCTTTGATAGGATGGCGGATTGTTGCCCGTTCTTTTTATCCTCAGCCTTGGCTGTGACGGTAAGCTCAATGCTTGCTTTTTTAGTGCTGGCTACGGTGTCCAACCCGCCAACAACTACCTTGGGCGCATCCTCGCCCGGGTCGGCGCTCACAACAAGGGTACTGCTGTTTGCTGCGGGAACGGTGACATCGGTAATCACGTCCTTGTTTGTCACAATGACAAGGGTGGTTACAGTTTTGCCGTCCTTCTCAGCAACAAGATTGTACACGCCGGGGGCAATGTCGGTCATAATGTACTCGCCGTTTCCGTTGGTTTTACCGGTTGCAATCACGTCTTTGCCCTGCATGAGGGCCAGCGTGGCGTTTTTAACGGCACCGGGATCAGTTACCGTTCCGCTGATGGTGTAACGCACATCCAACGTCCACATGGCGAAAAGTGTTACTATGCCGCTGGAGTCGGGGGTAAAGCTCACGGAGGCCCCGGCGGGGTAATAGATGCCCTTGCCATCGGCTAGTGTGTTCCAGCCGGCGAACTTATAGCCATCACGGGTAAAACCATTTGCACTCAGAATCCCGCTTTGACCATTTGTGATGGTCAAAGCTCCCATAAGGCCCTCGCCGCCGTTTGCGTTGAAGCTGACGGCGTAGGTGTCGGACTGCCACACTGCGTAGAGGGTGACGGTGCCGTCCTGCATACTGGTGAGGTTATGGACGCTTGCACCATCCGCATAGGTGGCGGTGGTGGCGGTGGGGTTTTCAGACCAGCCCAGGAATTTATAGCCGTCTCGGAGGATGGTGTTTTTAGTCAGGGGCTGCGACGCATCGTAGGTGAATTTCATACTGCTCATGCTGCCTGTGCCGCCGTTGGCGTTAAACGCAACAGTGTAGCTGTTTGCTTCCCATTGTGCGGTTAGGACTGTGCTGCGCCCCACGTCAGCCACGGTGGTTACGGATTTGCCCTTGTCATCCTTCCAGCCGGTGAAGTGATAGCCTGCCCTGGTGAAGGTGCTTGCGCTGATGGCGGCGGTGTCGCCGGTGGCAAAGTTCTGGGGGGTCATGGAGCCGTTGCCGCCGCCGTTATTAAAGCTCAGGGTGTAGATGTCCGCCGTCCAGACGGCGTAGAGGGTGAAACTGCCGTTTTTATCTGAGGTGAGATTTTTGACACTGGCCTCATCGGTGTAAGCTGTGCCTGAGCCGTCATTCTTAGTGTTCCAACCCGCAAAGGTGTAGCCGCTGCGGGTAAAGCCGTTGGCAGTGAGAGCTTTTGCAGTGTCGTCATAAGTAAATTGCTTGCTGTCTGTGGTTCCTGTGACATCTGCTGCGTTTTCGTTGAAGCTCACGGTGTAGGTGTTGGCCTCCCACACGGCGTAGAGAGTGACGGTGCTCTTGTGTGCGGCAGTCAGGTTACTGACGCTCTGCTCATCGGTGTAGGAAGTGCCCTTGCCGTCTGCCTGCGTGTTCCAGCCTGTAAAGGTGTAGCCTGCACGGGTGATTACAGCATTTTTGCTGAGCTTTTGCGCCGTACCGTAGGTGAAAGCCTGCTCGGAAATTGTACCCGTGCCGCCGTTTGCCTCAAACTTAACGG
This sequence comes from uncultured Oscillospiraceae bacterium, assembly GCA_964550315.1. GTDB lineage: Bacteria > Bacillota > Clostridia > Oscillospirales > Oscillospiraceae > UBA2658. Next base: position 40,155 of record CAZJYY010000008.1, read on the forward strand.
AGTAGCTTATTGCCGCCCATTGGGCGGTGAGGGTCATGCTTTGGGTAATGGGGATACTTTCGCCGTTTTTGTAGCTTGTTGACGCATCCTTTTTCCAACCGGCGAAGGTGTAGCCCTCTCGGGTGAAGGTGTTGGGGCTAAGCGCCTGTGCTGTATTGTAGAGAAAGCTCTGGGACTCCATACTGCCCGTGCCGCCGCCATTTGCAAAGGTCACGGTGTAGCTGTTGGGCTTCCACAGGGCGTAAAGGGTAATCTCTGCGCCGTTCGTGCTGCTGAGGTTTTTTACGCTTGCCTTGTCGTCGTATTTCTTCACGCCGTTTTCGCCCTCAGCCCAACCGGCGAAGGTGTAGCCCTCTCGGGTGAAGCCGTTGGTTGTCAAAGCCGCTGCCGTGGCGTCATAGGTGAACGACTGGCCGCTCATGCTGCCTTCTGCATCGGCTGTATTGGCGTTGAACTTCACGGTGTAGGTATTCGCCGTCCACTGGGCGGTGTAGGTGACATCGGCGCTGCCCATGGTTTTGGTTCCGCTATCGTTCCAGCTTTTAAAGGCGTAGCCGGTGCGGGTGAGAGTGCCGGTGTTGCCCGCTATGGTGTACTGCTCCCCCTCATAATAGCTGGTGCCCACCGGCACACTGCCGCCGTCGGCGTCGGGGGCGGCGTAGCTGACGGTGTGCCTTGGAGTTTCTGCGAAGCTTACGGTGAGCGAAAGGTCACTGATATCCACGGCAGGCATAGTGAAGCTGAAGGTCTTGTTGCCGCTTTGAGCGCCATTCTGCGTCACGTCAAGGGTCTGTGTTGCCACGGTGCCGATGCCGGTTCCGCTCAGACCCAGGACGTAGGTGCCGGACTTTGCCGCCATGCCGGAGAGGGTGGCGGTAACGGTCACGGTAGCCTCCTTTTCAATGGAGGCAGAGGGGCTGACAGCGGGGGTAAAGGTCACGCCGTACTGTGTCACCGCCTCCGGGGTGTTGACGGAGTAGGTTTTCTTTGTAAGGGTTGTGGAATTACTTGACGGCACGGTGATTTCGCTTACAAAATCCCCTATGGTCAGGGTGAATGTGCCGTTGGGAAGCCAGAGGTAGAGATTGCCGTCAGCGTCCGTCCACAGGTCGGTTGTGCCATAGGTATAGGAGGCGTCGCCGGACTTGGTGATTGTAAGACCGCTGAAATCCGTGCTGTTTTGCCCCGTGGCCACAGTGACCATGGTGAGGGCGCTGCTGCCGTTGGTGGGTGTAAATTGGGAAATACTAAACTCAGCATGAATACTGCCGCCGGTAAATTGAACGTTGGATGTATCAGTACTCTGAAGAATCGTGCTCCGGATAGCGTTCGAGCCTTCCTTGAAAAACAGTGTGCCGCCGTTAATGGTCAGGTTGGAAAGCTTAGTACCAATACCATTCGTACCGATAATGAACATGTTGAGCAGCCCACCATTGAGGGTAATGCCGGTTAAGCTGCCGCTATTACCACCACTGGATACACCCAGTGCGGCAGCCGCGCCGGTGGCAAATATGTTTCCGCTGTTGATGGTGATGTTTTGCACAGTGATATTCATGCCGATGTTTCCGATGCCGACTTTTCCCACCGTCGACATGGAGTGACCGGTTGTGCCGTCAATGCTTTCAATGGTTAAGTTCGCACTGTTGGCTTTTTTCAGTGCAGTACCGGAGGAGCTTGATTTTAAGACATTGGTTCCCTCAAGAATCAGCCTTACAGGTCCGGCAGTGTCGGCAATATTGAAGGCACTCCACTCAAATCCATTCACCTGAATGTCCACATCACGCAGCTGCACGGTGGCGCCCCGGCTGGCGATGATACTAATCGCATTGTTGATGTTGCTTGTGCCGGTGATGACAAAGGGCGCGTTGGGGTCAAGGTTGTCGGTTATCACGTCGCCCGTTGTCTTCTTCTGTGTAACCTTGATTTTCCCTGCATTGGCCGTGTCGTCCTCAATGACGATTTGACCGTCCGCCAAATTAAAGGGGTCGCCCGTGTAAGGCACATAGGCGGCAGCGGTGAGGGTATAGTTTTTACTGATTGTTTTAATTGTGGTGCTTGTACCGGCAAAAATGTTCGTCCCGCTCCAGCCGCTGAAGGTATAGCCGCTTTTCACTGTGGCGCTGATAGGCACGTCGCTGCCTGAAAGATAATAGTTTTTTGCGGCGGGCGAAACAGAGACAATGCCGTTTCCGGCTGTCAGTGCAACATAATAGTATTGCAGCACCGCACTGGCAGCGGACGCACTGACAGTCTTGCCGGTATTCTCGCCGTTCACCCACACCGTGTAGGTTTTTGTTCGGTCGAGATTGGAAAAGGTGTAGGGGCTGGAGGTGCTTTCGGTGGTTTTTGTGTTCGTACCGTCAGAAAGTGTGATGCTGCTCACAGGTATGCCGCTTATGATAATCACAGCATCAAATTTGTCACTGGCTGTGGCGGTGAGTGTCTGCTTTTCAGTGATGTTGGTGACGGTAAACGCCGCATTGGTACTCAACACAGTGTCCCCGGACTTCCAGTTGATAAAGGCATAGCCGGTATCGGGCGTGGCGGTCAGCATCACATCGCTGCCCTTCAAAACGTATAAAGGGGCGGTGTAGGCAGCACCGTCTGCCTTGACGGTGGTATAATTTGCCGTCACCGACACGGAGAAATAGTCCAGCGCCGCTTCGTGGGCGGTGGCGGTTAGCTTTGAGCCGGTGTCCTTGCCGTTGACCCAGACGGCGTATTCCCGGGTGGGGTCAAGCTGGCTTGCGGAGCTGTAAACGCCCTGTGCACCTGTCGTTGTAATCTCGGTCGCTTTCTCAGCTTTTAGTACGACCGCCGCACCGTCATACTTGCCGCCGTCCAGCTTAAGGGTCACCCTGCCGGTGTAGGTCAACATTGCGGCAGTTACTTCGACAGTTGCCGCTGCGGATATATTTTTGATAGTGTAAGTGTTTGCGCTTGTATCAGCGCCGTCCCACAGCACGCTGTAAAAGCGGGCGGGCGTGGCGGTGAGGGTAACATTGCTGCCCGCAAGGTACACCCCGCCGCCGCTGACGGACACGTTGTCATCCTCGTCGTTTACGGTAACGCTGTAATAGTTCACCGTGATTGGCTCGGCGGTGATGGCGGTTTCGTCCACAAGCTGAAGGGTATTTGCATCCCAAAGGTAATAGTAACCGGTGACACCGGATAGATTTGCAAAGGTGTAAACGCCGTCTTTATATGTACCGCTGATGGCTCCGCACTCGTCTTTTGACGTGGAGAGCACCAATGTGGGGTGCTTGACGGCTTCCGTCCAATGGTTCCCGCCGTCCAAATTTACCGTTACCGTTGCGGTGAATTTCTCCACTGCACCCACGGCGGTAAGCGTTACCGGGGCGGTAATGCCTGTTATGGTCAGCGGGCTTTCAGCGCTGTACAGCGCCCCGTCGGCATCCTCCCAACGGCTGAACACCTTGCCGCTTATGGGATTTGCGGTTAATTTCACTGTGCCGCCCTTGAGGACCAGCGCCTTGTCTGCGGTTGCGCTTTCAATATTCTCGTCCCCTGTTACCGTCACGGTGTAATAATCCACTTTGGCGGCGGGGCTGTTTTTGGTGATGGTCTGACCGGTGTACTCACCGTCTGCCCAGACGTAGTAGGTGGACACCAGAGAGCTTACCTTAGTGAGGTCATCTGTTGCACCCTCGGCGTTAATTTCTGTGGCAGAGGGGGACAGCACGATGGTTTTGCCATGGTCTGCCCACTCTTTATTGTCCTTCTGAACGGTTACGGTGGCAGTATAGTAGTCAATCTCGCCCATGGCAGTGAGCTCGTAGAAGGCGTTGATGCCTTTGATGGACAGACTCGCATCCGCACTGTATTGCTTTCCGCCGTCGGTGTAAACCCAGTTTTTAAACTTGTATCCGGCCTTAATGAAGTTGGTGGAATAGCTGACGTCCTCGCCCTCAAGAGCGGTGATTTCTACCTCGGGAGTTTCAATGCCGGTGCCGGGATGAAGGAAGGCCTGGTAGTAGCTCACGGTTTTTTCCGGGGTTTCGGAGGTAAGCGTTAGGGTGTCGCTTTTGCAGATGAAGCCCAGAATATGTTTTTCCCAGATGTAGTAGGTTTCCCCCTCCACCAGACCGGAGAAGGTGTACACTCCGTTTATATTACCGATGGGGTAAATTGGACTTGTGGGGATGCGCACCCCTGGGGCGGGAGCCTGGGTGGAGAGTAGTACCTGGGTGTTGTAGCCAGTCCAGTCCTTGCCGTTGAGCTTGAACTTGACGGTGGCAGTGAAGTTGGGAAGAACCGTGGTGTTTCCCTCCGCCGCCACACCGCCGGTGAGGGTGGTTTCGTCTTTCGTGTAGGTGGCGGAGGTCAGGCCCTCAGGCAGCCAAAGATATACCATGGACGCCTGGTCTGTTTCTACACCGGAGAAGCTGTACTTTACAGCCTTATTAAAGCTAAGCTCACCGTCCACGATGAGGGTGCTTGCTTTGCCGGTTATCTGAATGGGATACTGCCGCAGGGTATCGCCATCGCTATTTTTCGGTGCGGTACCCTGTACCAGCTTCACCGAGCCGCCGTCTATCACGGTTTTGCCGGCTGCGTTATAATTTACAATACTGTTAATAGTACCGGCACTGAAGTTTATCGTGCCTGCACCGTTATTTATTATAGTTGCGGTTTTGCCCGAGAGTGTACCGCCGGTCACGTTCACCGTGCCCCCGGCGTTGTTGAAAACAGCACAGGCTCCGCCTGCTGTTGTAATGCTGCCGCCGCTGATGCTCATAGTGCAGTCGGTGTTGTTTACGGCGGGGATTGAGCTGCCCGAGGTGATGCTGCCGCCGCTTATTGTGGCGGTCTTGTCGGCGGAAGCCATATTGTAAAATCCATGGCCGGAGTCTGAGCTGACCGTACCGTCCGTCATGGTCATGCTGCCTGCGTTGATGAGAGCCATGCCGGAGGTGGATTTGATTGTGCCGCCGCTTACATTCAGCGTGCCGTCCGAACGCACGGCAACACTGGAATTGGAGGTGATTTCGGCATCTCCGGAGATACTCAGGGAGCTATAGGCCATAATGCCGAAGCTGTTTGGCGCCGTTATTTTGCCGCCGCTGATGGTGGAGGGCTGACAATCCGACATTAGCAAAAGCGCAATATTTGCGCCGGTACTTTTGATTTCGCCTTTATTCATGGTAAGGCTGCTGCCCATGGCAAGGTAAGCCGTGGGCGCAGATGACCCGCCGGTAATAGTTCCGCCGGAAACAGTGGCCGCTACGTTGTTTAGAACGGCTGCATAGCTGTTAACGGAGCTGAGTGTGCCGCCGGAGAGGGAAAGTGTGCCGTTTTGAAGCAGCAATACATATCCGTTTGCGCAGCTGAGTGTGCCGCCCTTGATGTCCACGGTGCCGCCTGCACTAATAATAAGGTTTGTGTCGGACACACCGCTGTGGGCGTAGCTGCCGCTTTCGATGATCAATTTACCGCCTGCGTTTACCTGAACCAGCGCACTGTATTTTTGGTCAAGGTTGATATGGCCGGTTTCGCCCTTTATTGTCAGGCTGCCGCCGGAATTTATGAAAAAAAGGCCGCTGCTTTCGTTCAAGCTGGTGCCTGTGCCGTGGTAGCTGATGGTATGACCGTTCAGATCGAGGCTCACAGCTTTGCTTATGGGAATGCGCCGAAGAAGCTCCGTAGCTGTGGAGATATCTCCGGTGAGCTGCACCGTGTCGCCGCTTTGGGCCTGTGCGAAGGCGCTGTAAAGGGCCTCCAGAGTGTTTGCCGTGGGATTGATGGTTTTGTCCGCCGCAAAGGCTACCATGGGCAGTAGGCTAAGCGCCATGCAAAGCACCAAAACCAGGCTTAAAATTCTTTTTTTCATAGATTTTCCCTCTCTCAATCGAGTATTTTTTTCGGCCAGTAGCAAACGCCCACATCCAAAGCACGGGGTTTGGTCAAATGAAAATCTGCGTGACGGCAATACCAGCATTGCCTTATGCCGACTGTCGCTCCGCTGCGGGGGATGAACGCCGGACAGCACTGCCCGGGCCAGACATTTCCATCCGCATTTGGGATGGCTAAGGGCAGGTCCGTTTGCCGCCTTGCTGTTTCGGACATAAAAAACGCTCCCTTCTTTGTCGTGTATTCCTTGGGTGAGGATAACACGAAAAAAAGGGAGCGCACATTTTATGCTTAAATGATGTCAAATTCTGCTTAATGTTGTCGACATTTTGAAAAGTTTATCTTGACAAGTATTGCTGCAGGTGTTTTTACAGCAGCATCCGCACCCGAAACATCCCGTCCGAGACTTGATAGAGAAGCTCACCGCCACAACTGTTCACAAAGGCTGCAATGCTTTTAGTGCCACGGCCGTGACCGGCTTCAAGGGTGAGGGGCAGACCGTTTTCATCCAGCGCCACCTCCCTGCAGAAGGGGTTTGCAAGCTCCAATAAAAGCTGTCCTGTGTACACTGCGGTGAAATTCAGCATGCGCTGCTTCTCGGGTAAATCGGAAACGGCGTTGATGGCATTTTCCATGAGATTGGACACCGCCATGGCAAGGGAAAGCTCGTCCATAGCAAGGGCTTCGGGTATATTTAGGCGGATATCGCAAAGGATATCCTGGCGCTGGGCAAGCTCTGCGTAATAGGAAACAGCAGCGTTCACCGTCACGTTTTGGCAGTATATACGGGGCTTTTGTGAAAGGGTCTGATTTTGATGGTTAAGGAGCGCCAGCGCCTGGGAAGTTTCCCCCTCACGCAATAGCGTCGAAAGCGTGTGGTTGAAGTGGCGCTGGTCGTGCTGCATTATTCCCATACGCTGCACCGCCTCGTCCATCAGCTCAAGACGCTGGCGAGTAAGCTCACGGTCGGACTGCATGTTGAGGTTTTCCACTCTGAGGGCAGACTCGTGCAGAGTTTTTCGCAGGGAGAGGAAGATTGCCAAATACACAAGAAATGTAAGCATTACCAGCAGCAAAAGTGGCACTGCCGAGTCGACAAGAGTTGCTTCCACATCGTCACTGGACGCAAAAAACCATGCAAAATTTGCAAACAATCCCACCGCCACAAAAAGATAAATGTTCCAATGCTCCGCTACCTGACGGTACAGGGGGCGCAGATATCGGCGAAATAGCAGTATTGCCACGGCAAAGATCAGCGCCCGCAGCACTGTTATGGCGTAATAAGGATAGGGCAAAAGGTCGCAAAGGTAATAGCTTATCACAACCGTCACAGCGTACAGGTTCATGGCGGTGAAGCAGTTGAAAAGCCACTGCATGGGAGTGTCCCAAAATAGCGGCTTCACAGCAATGCCCACCAAAATAAAAAACCCAATGTCCACCATTGCCAGCGTTGTGTAGTCGTCCCGAAGGTAGAAAAAAATATTAAGGGACAAATCCAGCAAAACAATTGCGAAAAACGCCGTCCACAGCGTCCACGGCTTGTATTTGGGGCGGGCCAAGGTGAATAGCAGAATTATCAGCATGGCGTTGGTGACGATGGAGCGCACAATGTCAAATAGCTGCATAATCACACCTCCCCAAGCCGATAGCTCATGTAAGCGCTGCGTACCGCTGAGAGCATTCTTCCGGACACAGGAACGAAGGCACCGCCCTGAAGGGTGAAGCCCTCCTTGTCCAAGCGCTCCACACGGCTCATATTTACAAGGAAGGAAGCATGGGGCTGAACAAAGCGGCGGTCAGAAAGAAGCGGGGCTATATGCTCGGAGAAGCTTCCTGTAAGGGTGACGCTTTCCACCCGCTCTCCGCCCACAAGGGTGTAGATAACGCTGTGGCGAGCATATTCGCAAAAGGCGATATTGTGGGTGGAAAACGTGCGAAGACCGCCTTGGGTTTTCACAGTTACGGGGATTTCCGCGCCATAATCCACCTTTTTAACAGCAAGCTCCAAGGCGGAAAAAAGAGCACCTTTATCCACAGGCTTGAGAAGATAGTGCAGAGGATTTACAGAATAAGCATCCAGGGCAAAGTCCCGTTCGGAGGTAACAAAGATAATCTGCGCATCTGTGCTTATGCGGCGGATGCTATGTCCCAATTCCAGCCCGCTGAGCATGGGCATAACGATGTCCAAAAGGAAAATATGAAAGGTTTCCGATTCGCAGGCTGTAAGCAGCACGTCGGGATGAGTAAACTCTTGAATATCGGCACTAAAACCGCAACCATCAATAAATTCCCTTGTAAGTGCAGAAATACGCTTGAGTTCCACATCAAAATCGTCGCAGATGGCAATGCGCAGCATGGCGTCACCTCTTTCATTTTGGTTTATATTGGATAAGCATAGCAGAATGTTTTGAATATTTCAATTTCCTGTTTAAGAATAAGCATTAAAATTATTCACCGGGCTGTTCGTTGAATAATTAGGAAAGCACTGATATAATAAGAAAAAACAAACCTTTTTAGATATTAAAATAAGGAGCGCAAAATGGGAAAATACCATTGGTTGGATACATACCTGCAGGAGAAAAAGGGATGCACGAAGGACTATAAACCCGAATGGGGCTGGTTTCGCTATCAAGTGGGCGGAAAAATGTTTGCAGCTACCTGCCAGCCCGGGCCGGAACACAAGGACTATGCCGGACGGGAGCTGCTTACGCTGAAGTGCGAGCCGCTGCTGTCCGAGGCACTGCGCAGCGAATACTCGGACATAGTTCCCGGATTTTACATGGACAAGCGAAACTGGATTTCCGTGTTTTTAGACGGGGAAGTTCCTGAGGAGGTGCTGAAGGGCCTTTGTGAGCGTTCCTACACGTTGGTTTTTGAAAAACTGACAAAAAAGCTGCAGCGTGAGATCGAAGGCGGCTGCGGAGAATAAAGCGGCTCAAGGATTAAAAAGTGTATAAATTGTAAATAGATGTGAAAAATGTGCGCTGCTATTGACAGAAGCAAATGTAACCAATATAATTACAAATGAAAAGTAACCTTGCGGGTTACAAATAAGCGGAATTATGTTATATGCAGAAAAGAGAAAAATCATGAAGAAAACTATATTTGCAAGCACACTTCTAATGCTTTGCCTTGCACTTGCAGCGTGCGGAGCACAAAAGGGAGGCGTTTCCCCAAATGAGGGGGCAGACTCCGGTCAACAGGAGAATGGCGCTTTAGAGAGCGTTCAGGCACAGTATCACAAAATTACTGCGGAGGAAGCAAAGGCGAGAATAGACAGCGGCGACGCCATAACAATTGTGGACGTGCGCACTCAGGAGGAATTTGACGAGGCGCATATTGAAGGGGCAATTTTAGTGCCCAATGAAACAATTGGAGACAAGGATCCAAAGCAGCTTGAGGATAAGGCTGCGGAAATACTTGTTTACTGTCGCTCGGGAAGGCGCAGCAAGGAGGCTGTCGAGAAGCTTGTGGCATTGGGATATACAGCCGTTTATGATTTTGGCGGCATTATAGACTGGCCCTATGATACGGTATCGAAATGAAGCTAAGGTGAGGGAATAACATGACAGCGGAGTTTATTGTGGCGGTTCACGCAATCGAATTTTTAAATCATAAGAAAACATTTTTATCCAGCGAGGAAATAGCGGAAAATGTGTGCACAAACCCGGCACGGGTTCGAAAAATTCTTACCAAGCTTGAGAAGGCCGGACTGGTGGAAGCGAAAAGCGGACATACCGGAGGATATGCGTTCACAGGCGATCCGGATAAAACAAATCTATTGGACATTTTCAATGCAGTGGGTAAAACGCTTGTGAAAATCAAGTGGCGCTCAGGAGATGTGGACAGAGAGTGCCAGATTGCCTCGGGCATGTCCCAGGTGATGGACGAGGTGTTTGAAACCATCGATTCAAACGGTCGTGAGGTGCTTAGAAAAATCACAGTCAGGGATATAGACAAAAAACTGTTCTATGGAAAGGACTTGAAAAAAGATGAAATATGATGCGCTGATAATCGGCTTTGGGAAAGCCGGAAAGACCTTGGCGGCATATCTTGGCCAGCAGGGGAAAAAGGTTGCCCTGCTGGAGAAGTCATCTCAAATGTATGGAGGAACCTGCATAAATGTGGGCTGCATTCCGTCCAAATCGCTGGTTTTAAGCGCCGCAAAATCGGCGGCAGACCCCGAAAAAGCCTTTGAAGCGGCGGAAGAACGTTATAAGAAGGCGATTTTGGAAAAGCGACGCCTTGTGGCGATGCTGAATAAGAAGAACTTTGACAAGCTTGCTTCAAACCCCAATATAACGGTGGTAGACGGTACCGCCCGTTTTCTCAGTCCAAACACTGTGGAGGTGGCTTCCGGAATTGAGCGTATGCTTTTGAGTGCCGATAAGATTTATATTAACACCGGCTCAGTTTCAGTTGTGCCCAGGGTCGAGGGAATTGAGAACAATTCTCATGTGTATTTCAGCGATACACTTATGGATGAAGAGCGGCTTCCCAAGCGCCTTGCCATAGTCGGCGGTGGATACATAGGCTTAGAGTTTGCATCCATGTATGCAAATTTCGGCGCAGAGGTGACGGTATTCCAGGACGGGGATAAATTTCTCCCCCGTGAGGATGCGGATGTGGCGGATGAAATTAAAAGGATTCTTGAAAAGCAGGGTGTAGAGTTCAAGCTGGGCGTGAAAATCCTTTCCGTGGACAATGGTGGCGGCCTGCATTACATGGAAAACGAGGAGCCTTGCAGCTACCACTCCGACGCTGTGCTGCTTGCCACAGGTCGGCGCCCCAACACCGACGAGCTGAATCTGTCCGCCGCAAATGTGGAGATCACGGCGAGGGGCGGAATAGTAACCGACGATAATCTTAAAACCACTCAGGCAGGGATATACGCAATGGGCGATGTTCGTGGCGGACTTCAGTTCACCTATTACTCCCTTGATGATTACAGGGTAATTGTAAGCGGGCTTACAGGCGGAAGCTACACCAATGCCAGCCGCAAAAACATTCCCTATAATGTTTTTATGGCAACGCCCTTTGCCCGTGTTGGCATGAATGAGACGGAGGCAAAGGCGGCGGGGCTGGATTATAGACTTCTTAAGCTGCCGGTGACTGCCATACCTAAGGCGCACGTTATGGGAAAAACTGAGGGCTTTTTAAAGGCGCTTGTGGATGGCGGCGGGAAAATCCTTGGCACTATGCTTATTTGCGAGGAGTCCTATGAGATGATAAACATTGTGAAGCTTGCCATGGACATGAACGCAGACTATACGGTTTTGCGTGACCAGATTTTCACACATCCCACCATGAGCGAGGCACTCAACGACCTTTTCTCCCTGTGACGGGGGAAACTCAGTCGAGTCTTGTTGTTGCCACTTGGTGTAGTTAAGGCGGCGAGCGGGCATAATAATTTGACAGGGTGCTGTAATTTTGCTATTATGGCACCCTGTAAACAGAAAGGAGAATTCATATGGAAAAATTCACACCCTTTGAAAAGCTGTCTAAGAAAAAGCAAAGGGAGATTAATACAAAAAAGCGGGGAGATTGGAACGGGCTTAATCCGGTGACACGAAAGGCGGAGAACCCCAAAGCATACCAAAGACAAAAAGCACAGAAATGGAGTTATGATTCCAGTTCTGTGCCTTTTTTATTTGCGTGTAATATCAACAGGCCCTCACGGCAGAAGCCATGCGGGCCTGTTTTGCCGGGGTTAAGGATGGAAGAAGGAAATCAAAATTAGTCCTGAAGGTCGCCGGCTGCCTTGATTTTTACCCTGTTGGTATTTCCGGGGTAATAGGCGAGGGGGACGTCCTCCATGTCGATTATCTCCACGGTTTCACGAACCGCACCGGCAGCCACTGCAAGCTCGATGGCGTCAGCCTTTGCCTGCTCAAGGGCGGTTTCACGGGGGATGTCGTCATAATTTATAAGCTGCTCATAGGTGCCGCTGACCTTGGAAATGGCGGAGCCGATGGCGTTTGCAGTTCCAAAGTGCTGGGGCTTATTTACGGATTTTGCACCGGCAATATCCGTGGGCAGGATGATGGAGCCGCCGCCCACCATGATAACGTCTACATCAGAGTTGGAGAGCTTCATGGAATCCAAAGCATCCTCCACAAGCTCGCGAATGGCACAAAGAGCCTTACCTGCCAGCTCCTCGCTGATGTGAGCTACCTTAGACTTGTCCCCAAGCTCAACCATGCCAAGACGAACGGCGATATCCGTTGCGGTAAGGGTGTCGCCGCCGAATACAAGAGCCTTTTCGGTTATTTTATAGCCCACGCTGTCAGGGCCTACGCTAACAGTGCCGTCCTCACGGCTGCGGACAATGGAGCCACCGCCCAGGCCAATGGAAATAACATCCGGCATGCGGAAGTTTGTGCGGACACCGCCGATGGTGGCAGCAACGCTGGATTCACGGGGGAAGCCGTTTTGAATAACGCCAAGGTCGGTGGTGGTGCCGCCAACGTCAATTACAACAGCGTTTTCAAGCTCACTGAGATAGCTTGCGCCACGAATGGAGTTTGTGGGGCCGCAGGCAACGGTTAAAATTGGGTAGCGGCGGGCAAAGTCCATGGTCATAAGGGTGCCGTCGTTCTGGGAAAGATAGATGTCGGCATTGGTTACGCCCTTATCCGCAAGGCTTTTGGCAAAGCCCTCCGTGAAGCGCTGGGCAACCGCATAAAGAGCGGCGTTGAGAATTGTTGCATTTTCTCGCTCAATAAGACCCATGGAGCCGATTTCGCTGGAGATGGATACATGAACATCCTCACCCATGACCTCACGACAGAGCTGTGCGGCACGAAGCTCATGGTCATTTCTCACGGTGGAGAAAACGCAGGAGATGGCAATGGATTTAACAACGCCTCTGTTCTTTTCAAAGAAGGCTCTTGCGGCATCCTCGTCCAAAGGAGCGATTTCCTTGCCGTCGAACTCAAAGCCGCCGCCGATTATGGCCCAATCCTTTGTGACGGCACGGATGTCATCCGTCCAATCTGCCATGGGCGGGATGCCCGTTGTGGCTGGAGCACCGATGCGAAGAACTGCGATGGGCGCAAGGCTTTTGCGCTCAACAATGGCGTTGGTGCATTGGGTGGTGCCCAGCATTGCCTGACCGATTTTCTTTTTATCTACACCGGACAGCTCAAGCACAGCGCTTACAGCGCCCATGATACCTTCATATATATCGCCGGAGGTGGGTTTTTTTATCTCCGCAATTACTTTGCGGTTTTCGTCAATTATAACGGCGTCTGTGTTGGTGCCGCCAACATCTATACCAAGCTTATACATCAGCAAATACCTCCCTTTGAACGCTCCTCAAGAGGAATATAGTCGGTGTCAATACCGAAATAGCGGGGGCCGACCAGTTCAAGGCCGGCAGCGCTGCGCCAGGCTTCAAAGCACTTAAGACCTACCACAAGAACACGCTTGCCGTACTTTAGCGCCTCAGTGGTAACCGGAGAGAAGGTTTCGGTGTCAACTATGCAGATAAGGTCCGGGGCAGTGGCAAGGATTTTGCCGTCCACCTCGCAGCAAAGGTTCTCGTTCTGAAAGGTAACGGTGCTGGTGTGACCCTTGCAGTCGCCGATACCGTCCATAATCACCTTGCCAAGGTTGAATTTGCCGTCAGTTTCACGCAGAACGTCGCTGATTTTGCCACGGAAGAGCTTATATCCCTCGGTGAAGCGAAGGAAGTTCTCCTCTGGGGAATCCTCACAATTTTTGACGCTATGGATAGCGGCACCCAGCTTTTCACTTCTTGTTACAATGTTTTTGACACCGTATTCCTTAAGGATTTTGCCATCCACGCAGAACAGGGACACGCTAACGCTGCCGCCGCAGCTCATGGTGACGGCACGGGCAAGCTCTTCTGTCCACTTGTTTGTTATAGTGCGGAACATGGTAACGTTGCCCTTTTCGTCGGTGAGCGCCATGGGGGTTGCGCTAACGCCGGCCATGGTGAAGGTAACCATTTGAAGCTCGGGGAAGGCGCGACCCATGCCGTCGGCGTCAACCAGGGGTAGCCCGAGACGGGCAGCCGCAGCTATGGGCAGCATGCTGTTAACGCCACCGGCTTCTATGGGCATGAAGGCATAGATGTCCTTGCCATAGAACTGGGAGACCATTTCATATAGAGTTTTGTATTCGTTCCCGCCGATTCCTTTTTCCATAAGAATGCTGGGAGCACCCATCATAGCGATGGGAACGATAAGAGCGTCGTCGGGAATTTCCTCCGGGTCAAGAAGACTGACCTCTCCGCATTCTCTGATTGCGCTCATGGCCATAAGCTTGCCCACATAGGGGTCGCCGCCGCCGCCTGCACCTAAAAGGGCAGCGCCTAAAGCAATATCCTCAAGCTCCTTTAATCCTATCTTTCGCAAAATTCATACACTCCTTTTTGTATTGAAACGCACGCATGCGGGCAGCTCAAGAGCCGCCCGCTGTGCAATGTTTACCTTAGCTTAGTCCTTCTTGACAAGGGGGGAGAGAAGGCTGTAAAAAACAAGAGATACAACAATTCCATTTATGGGACCCACGAAGAAGGGTGTGTTCAAAAGGGGAAGTGCTGCAACCAGTCCGGGGAAGTAGCTTGCAAAGGTGCCGCCCGTTGCGCAGGCAACGATAATGCCCAGGACGAAGGCCACAACGCCGGGCCAGTAAAAGCCATTTTTAATTTTAAAGTTTTCCTTTTTGCCCTTGCCCACTATCCAGTAGTCGGCAATCATAATGCCGGCCAAGGGAGGGAGGAAAGCGCACAAAATGGAAAGGAAGTTTTGGAACATGGTGTAAAATCCAGCGGAGGCCAAAGCACCGACAAGAGCCACGATTATACCCACAGCACCCGCAATGGCGGTGGGAATCCGGGTTTTAGACTCGTCAAGACCTAAAAGAACACTAAGTGCGATGCCACCGGTGTAAGCGTTTGTAACATTGGTTGTCCATGTGCCGCAGATAAGAGCTAAAAGACCCAAAATGCCCAGGGCAACGGAGCCAAAGGAGACAAAGACGGTTGAAATGTCGTATTGTCCGGTGATTATTGTGAGGATTGCGCCTACCATCATAATAAAGAAACCGGCGGGAATAACGCCCAAAACAGAGCTCTTAATAACGTCCTTGCGGCTTTTTGCAAAGCGGCAGTAGTCGCCGGAAATAACGCCGCCAAGAGCGAAGGTGGCAATGGTAAAGTTGATGCCGAAAACAAGACCCATGTTGGCAACAGGTTCATAAATCTTGATGGCTGCCATGCCATCGTGTTCGGTAATAGCAAGCACAAGACCGTAAAGGCAAACGGCAACGAGAAGGGGAACGGCGATGGTATTTAGAATTTTTAGCCCCTTAAAGCCGTAGCAGGCAGTAATAAGCATGATGGCTCCCCAGAAGAGAATGCTAATCCATGCGGGAATGCTGACCTTAAAAATGCTTTCAATCATGGCGCTAAAGGAAAGTCCGCACACAGCGGATTGGACACCGAACCAGCCTATGCAGGCTATGGCAAGAAGCGCACTGATAATGTACTTGGAACCGGTTTTTCCAAGGGACGCACCGGCCATAACCGATGTGGGAAGACCCAAATCACAGCCCTGCATGCCGATAAAGCTCATGTATAGGGCAACTATTGCGTAGCCAATCAGTATGGACACAACGCATTGTCCCAGGGTAAGACTGGAGCCTAAAACGCCGCCAACCATAAGGCAGGACACGCAAATCATGGCGCCGGCCCATACCATAGTGATAGAGCCCCAGCCCTGACGCTGCTCGGGCTTAATTTCGAAACCGGTAGTAACTTCGTTCATGTTTATCCCTCTTTCTAAAGTGTTATCCTCTCAAAGATGTTGGAAGTATAACACGTCTAAAAAGGTTTGTAATTGTCGTAAAAACAAAAAATTCTTCCCTTGTATTTGTCCGAAAGGACAAATACAAGGGAAGAAAACAAATACGTATTTATGGTTGTAGTTCAAATATACTATATTTTAAAACCGACCCCCATAGGCTTTTGTGATAATAAACAAATCAGCCAATAAGGCGTTTTATGGCAAGCGCCGTGTAAAGACTGAAGTATTCAGGGGATTTATCAGGCTTATACCCCAATATATCCGCTGTTTTTTGAAGTCTGTACTTGATGGTGTTTTTGTGAAGATACATAAGCTCTGCTGTTCTGGTAACACTGGAATCGCCGTCAAGGAGGTAGATGCTTAGGGTGGTTATTAGATCCGGACCCTCGCCGTCGTTTGTTAAAGAGGACAAAGCACGGGTGGCCTTTGACACCGCCTCCAGCCCACTGTCAATTTGAATTCGACAGTCACGGGTGAATTCCGCCTCCTGATAGTGAAATACCCTGCGGGAGGGAAATAGCCTCAGCATATCTGCGGCGCTGTCACGCACGGTAATATAGGCCGCCTGCACCTCGCCGGTGGTGGAAAGATCTGTGCACATTACAAGGCTTGTTTCCCTACACTCCGGAAGAGCAAGAATTTCGGAGGCAAGCTGATTGGCCTCCGACAGGCTCTCCGGCCCGTCAAGGAAAAGGACAAGAGAGCCGCCGTAAACGTCGCCAAAGGCAGTTTTGCAGCGGGTGGAAAGAAGCCCTCTTATATTGTCCGGCAGGGAGGGCGTTTGTGCAATACCTTCTCCGCTTAATATCCACATGGTGTGAATAGACGCAACATCGATATGGAAAATGTCACTCAGTCGGCGCATTTTAAGCGGTTCGTCCTGAAGTATTGCCCGAACCAGCTCCCGCACGGCCACCTCGTCATGGCTTTGGCTGAAAAGGTTTAGTGAAAGCCGACAGACCTCCAGCGCCTGCCGAAGAATTTCGGGGGAGAGAAGGCCGCCCTCCTTGAAGAGAAGAAGGTTCATCTTTTGCCCGCTTTCACCCAGTATTTCAGAGCGGTACATAAGGCAGCCGGAAAGTCCGGAATAGGACACCGGTCCGTCTCCAACGGCAGGCAGCTCCGAAAGCGAAAGGTTCTCGCCGAAGCTATGAATTAGGGTTCTGGGCCACACGGCCTCGTTTAAAATGTGAAAGCCGGCGTCAGTCAAAACAACACTTGCACGAATGCGGTCACTTAGCATTTTAAGCACGGTTTCCATACTGCGCTGGTGGGGCGAAAGGCGGGAAACACGCTCGAGTATTTCGGGCAGAAGCGAAACATCCTCCATACGGTCACGGATGATCGCCTCCCATACCTCGCCCATGACCTCGCTGTAGCGAAGGTCGGGTCTATTTTCCGGCATGCAGATAAGGACAAAATCAAGCTCGTTTGCAACGGCAATAAGACTCTTATCCACAGCGGGTACGTAAACGCCGACATAGTAGAGGATAAGACCTACCTCGCCGCCCTCGGCAAGCCTTCTTATATTTGCACACTGCAGCTTGGAATTGTTTTTTATATTTACAAAGCCGGTGATAACAAGCTCGCTGTTGAAAAAATCGTCGGGGCTGGCGGGATTATTGAAAAGCTCCTCAATAAGTACGCCGGGGTCGGTGGACTCCAGCACGGATATTGAGGACACTGTGCGGCTCAGCCCGCCGTGACCGCCTAAAACCTTGGCCCCACGCATGGAGGGCAGGGCAAGAATATCTTCAACTGTAACACTCATTTCTTTGTCCTTTACCTTTGAAATAAATATGGAGCTTTGCACCGGAATGTATAGAAAATACCACAAAATTTAGTTTTTTTCAATGGCTGGCGGCAGCTTCTCGAAATTGAGAATTTATTTCGTGGATATTTTGTTCTTGTGACAAATATATAACCCGAAATTTAGATAAACAGCTAATTATGAGATTTTTATTCAAAACGTTGTGCATATTCAAAAAATTTGCTATAATGAAAAGAAAAGTATGCTCCGCAAACTCAAAGGTGGGGACAAAATGAAATTAAACTACACTGTACTTTCCGGAATCTGTATAATTTCATTACTGATTTTGGATTGTATAATAAGAAAAAGCGAAGAGGCAACACCGAAACTTAAGCGATATTTTCGCCTATCCATTTGGGCGATAGTTGTTGTTATCATAGCTGAAATAGCCACGGTTTACCTTGAAAATACGGATATAAAATATCGCACTGCGCACATTGCTGCAAACGTTGCGGGCTTTTCTGTTGCTCCGCTTATACCACTGCTGATTGGATATGCCATTAACAGTGCAAAAAAGGGAAGAACCATCTTGTTTTTGATTCCCTCAATAATTAACAGCATTTTTGTTGTGCTATCCTCTTGGTATCCTTTAGTTTTTTGGGTTGATGGGGGAAACGTGTACGCCCGAAGGGCGTTTTTCTGGGTGTACATAGCAGCATACAGCGTGAGCCTTTTGTATCTTCTTTTAGAGACATTGAAGGTGGCAAAGCACTATCAGAACAATAATAGGGCGGTTTTATACGTCCTGGTCCTATTCATAATATTTGGTACCTCAATACAGGTTTTTGTGCCGGAGGTGCATGCATCTTGGTTTTGTGTTTCCTTTGCAATGTGCGCCTACTACATATATTGCAGCGAGCTATACAATCAAATTGACGGGGTGACGGAGCTTTTAAACCGCCGTGCCTATCACAACTATTTAAGCAGCATAGAGGGGCGGCAAAGTGCTGCCATAATAGTTTTTGATATTGACGATTTCAAAAATATCAACGACGAGTACGGTCATCCCTTTGGCGACTACTGCCTTATGACGATTTCGGAGTGCATAAAAAGGGTTTTCGCAAAGAAGGGGCAATGCTACCGAATCGGCGGCGACGAATTTTGCGTTATTAGCCGAGAAACGGATGATTATATAATGCAAACGGCGTATAGAAGCTTTCTTAAGGAAATTGAGCTTATGCGCAAGGCGGAAAAAAGACTTCCCATGGTATCTGTGGGCTGTGCCTATTATGACAAGGAACAGGGCAGCGTGGAGGATGCGGTTTGTGAAGCGGACAAGCGCATGTATCACTTCAAGCGGAATCGGAAGGCTTACGGATTAGAGTATTACACAGTATTGGCAGAGGACAATAAATAAGGCTTAAAATTTAATTTGGGCACAGTGTGCCGGTGCTTCCCGATAAAAAAATCAGCCGTACCAAGGCGTTTGGTATGGCTGATTTTTTTGCTTATAAGGGGGTGGAGGCGGAAAATACGCACATTGCTCCGCCATAGTTTCTCTTTTCAGGCATGCTTTTTTTGCCGCTGCACACCTCAAGTAGATATGAAATACATTTTTCACCCAAGTCCTTTGGTGAAAGACCGTCGCTTACCACGGCACCGGCGTTTATGTCCATGTCACCGTCGTCGCCGCCCACGGCATAGTAGGTTTCGCTGTTGGAGCAAACCTTAATGCAGGGGGCAAGGGGATAGCCCAGGGGATTACCCCGGCCTGTGGAGAACATAATGACCTGGGCGCCTGTGGCAAAAAGTCCGGTAAGGGACACGGGGTCATAGCCGGGACCATGCATAATTACAAGCCCCTTGCGTTCTCCGATGGGTTCGGCATATGAAAGAACGTCCATAATGGTTGAGCTGCCGCCCTTTTTAATGCAGCCAAGGGCTTTTTCCTGAATGGTTGTAAGGCCGCCCTCCATATTGCCCCGGGCAATTATCCTTGAGGCTTCAGGGCCAAGGTATTTTCTTACCTCGAGCTCTTCATTTTCAATCATATTACGGATTTTATCGCCGACCTCGGGGCTTATAGCCCTTTGGGCCAAAATGTCCTCAGTTCCTATCATTTCAGCGGCTTCGGATAAAAGAGCGGTGCCGCCGTTTTCCACGACCCAATCGGAAACGTAGCCGATTGCAGGGTTTGCGGTTATCCCGGAAAGAGCGTCAGAGCCGCCGCATTCTGTGCCGAAAACAAGCTTACTGATGGGGCAGGGAACACGCTTGCACTGCGCCGCCTCGGATAGAAATTCCCTGGCTTTTTTAACACAGGCGTCTATGACCTTCTCGCCGCCGCCGTCGTCCTGTACTATTTGGGAGAAAACGGGCATGCCGCTTATCTCGTGAATGCGTTTTCCCATCTCCTTTGCATCGTCGGTTTCGCAGCCAACGCCCACAAGGATAACGCCGTAAATATTGGGGTTAGTGCACACTCCCTTAAGTATCGTCCGCCAGCGTTCGTACTCACCGGGGATTGAGCAGCCGTAGGTGTGAATCATGGGAATTGCCTCCGGCACTTGTGCCGCTATTCGGTTTACAATTCCGCAGGCGCAACTGCAGTTGGCTATTATGATTACATGGTTTCTTATGCCCACTTTACCTGTGGGGCGCTCAAAGCCGTTAAAGCTAATCATTTTTGCACCTCCTACTTCATTAGTCGCTCAGAGTCCACGTTGTGAACATGGACATGCTGACCGGTCTTTATTTCGCAGGTGGCATAGCCTATCACAGCGCCGTATTTTAGAACATAGTCTCCCGGCTGGAAGTCCTTTAGGGCAATCTTGTGGGGAAGCTTGATTGAGTCAAGAGCGGTTATGCTGATGCCCTCAATTTCAATTACATCGCCGGGCTCCACAGGGTCAATAACAATACCGACGTTGTCTTTTTGGTCTATGAGTATTCCTCTTTTCAAATCTTGCCTCACAATTCTACCGGACAACACGCCCGGAACCGTCGCCGCTGATGAGGTTCAAAACCTCCTCGGGCGTGGATAGGTTGAAGTCGTATTCTATGGAGTGCTTCAGGCAGGAGGCGCCGGCGGCAAACTCAACAGATTTTTGAGGGTCAAAGTCATTTAGCCGTGCATATATAAGTCCCGAGGCGAAGGAATCGCCGCCGCCCACACGGTCAACAATCTGCATGGTGTATTTTTTCGATACATGTGCCTTGCCGTCGCAGTAGAGCAGGGCGGACCAGTTGTTTACCGAAGCGGAGATGGACTCACGCAGGGTAATTGCAACCATTTCAAAGCCGTACTCATCGGTGAGCCGTTTTGCAAGGGCGGTGTAGCCCTCAACGCTTAGCTTTCCGGCGGTTATGTCGGTATCCGCCGCCTTGATGCCAAGGGACTTTTCGCTGTCCTCCTCGTTGGCAATAAGCACGTCCACATATTCCATAAGAGGTTTCATAGCCCTTTGGGCATCTTCGCTGGACCACAGAGTTTTGCGATAGTTAAGATCGCAGCTTACCTTTACCCCGTGGCGCTTTGCGGCAATGCAGGCCTGAAGGCAGATTTCCTGAAGGCTTTTGCTGAGGGCGACAGTGATTCCTGTGAAATGAAACCAGCCTGCGTCGGCAAAAATCTCATCCCAGTCAAAGTCCTCGGGGCTTGCCTCGGATATGGCGGTATGCTTGCGATCATAGATGACCTTTGAAGGGCGCTGGGATGCGCCACGCTCCAGGTAGTATAGGCCAAGGCGCTCACCGCCCCAGGCAATGTGGTCGGTTTTTACGCTGAATTTGTCCAAAACCCGCTTTGCACAGCGGCCTATGTCGTTGTCAGGAAGCTTTGTGACCATTTCGGCGGGCATACCCATATAGGACAGGGCAATGGCCATGTTGCCTTCGGCACCCGAATAGCTCAGATTAAAACGCTCGGCCTGGGCGAAGCGAAGGTAGCCGTCCGGCGACATCCGCAGAAGGATCTCGCCAAAGCCTACAAATTTTTTGCGATCCATTTTTAAAGCCTCCAAATTACTTAGAATGTGCTATTTCCACGAAGCTCTTTGCACGGACGGTAAATTCATCGAAGCTGCCGTTTTCAATAAGCTTTTTTTCGGTGAGTCGTCCGCTGATTCCGGCACCCACGATTCCCAAATCTAAATAGTCACGGAGGTTGCCCTCGTTAATGCCGCCGGTGGCAATCATTTTAACGTGGCTTATGGGACCGAGAATGTCCTTTATGTAGCCGCAGCCCAAATATCCGGCGGGGAACAGCTTAACAAAATCAGCACCGCATTCATGGGCAGTGATTACTTCGCTGGGAGTCATTGCTCCGGGGATGGATATAAGTCCAAGCTCCTTGGTGTATTTTATCACATCCACATTGGTATTGGGGGAAATTATATATTCCGCCCCGGCAGCCTTGGCAACGTCTATCTGCTCACAGTTAAGCACCGTGCCGGCGCCGAAGTGCATGCTGCCGCCGAATTCACGGGTCAGCATTGAAATGGCCTCGGCGGTTTTTTGGTTGCAATCGGGGTCTATTTGGTCGAAGGTGACCTCCATCATTTTTATGCCGCCGTCAAAAAGGGCGTGGGCAAGCTTTAAAAGCTTTTCACCGTAAACCCTGCGGCAAATACAAATTATTTTGTTCTCTTCTATAAATTCTGTTGTAATCATTTGAAAAACTCCAAGTTATGAAAAATTGTTGTTTGGTTTTCTCGGACATTTATGCCGGCCAAATAAGATTTACAAGGCACAATGAAATGTCGGGTACAAAGGTGATGAGAAGCAGGCAGACGAAAAGCATGATAAAGTATGGAACAGCCTCTCGCATGAAGCCCTTTATGGAGCAGCCCGTTACGCCGCAGGTAACGTACATAAGTGTGCCCATGGGGGGAGTGATTCCGCCGATGGACATGTTGAATACCCAAATCATGCCGAAGTGGATGAGGCTTATGCCGTAAGCCGAGGCGATGGGGGCAAGAATGGGGATAAGCATAACAGCTGCTGCGTTGCCCTCAACAAACATTCCCACCAAAAGAAGGAAGATGTTGACAAGGAAAAGGAAAACGTACTTGTTGTTAATGACATCTACAATGTAAGCAAGGAGGGTCTGGGGTATCTTTTCCTTGGTGAACACCCATGCAATTGAGGAAACAGCACCGATTATAAGCATGATGGTGGCGGTGGTGCGAAGGGTTTCCTTAAAGGCGATAAAGACCTTCTTGAAATTAAGCTCACGGTAGGCAAAGCCAAGTATAATTGCATAAAGCACAGCAACAGCGCCCGCCTCGGTAGCGGTGACGATGCCGATTCTTATGCCGCCGATGACCAGGATGGGAAGGCACAGAGGAAGTGCCGCTTCCTTTAGCGCAAGGCCAAATTCCTTTGCGGTTACCTTGTCCTCACGAAGGGAGGTGTAGCCTCGCTTTTTTGCGATTGCGTAGTTTAAAACCATCATGGCTATCATAAGCAATAGACCAACGCTGATACCGGCAACGAAAAGACGGCCAACGGAGGCGTTTGCAAGAGAACCATAGACAATCATGCCTATCCCGGGAGGGATGAGGGGGGTTATCATAGCGGAAACGGCGGTTACCACCGAGGAAAATTCCTTTGAGTAGCCGTTCTTTTCCATTTCAGGGACAAGAAGCTTTGCTTCCATAGCGGCGTCTGCAAGGTTTGAGCCGGAAAGTCCGCCCATAAGGGTGGAAAGAAGCACGTTGACCTGGGCAAGTCCGCCCGCCATGCGTCCGGTTATGGCAACGCAAAAGCTCATTATCCGCTTTGTTATGCCGGACATGTTCATAAGAACACCGGCGCCAACGAAGAAGGGGATGGCAAGAAGGGGGATACTGCTCATGCCGGCTAAAACCTTTTGCACCACAACGATGCTGTTAACCGCCGGGGTCATAATAAGGTAGGAGCAGGTACCGGCTATTACGGCGGCGAAAACCGGAACCTTCAGGAACATCAGAACAAGAAAAACGATCAAGGTGACTGTTACGGCAGGACTCACTGGTTTTCACCTCC